>JAJYRQ010000011.1 GCA_021794015.1 Deltaproteobacteria bacterium
CGGCGGGCACTCATGCGAGCCGCGAGGAGCGCTGCCCTCCTCGCCCTCCACCCCGCCAAAATGCGAAAAACTGTTACCCATCCTGCCGGTCTAAAGTGTTACCCATCTTGCCGGTTGCACAAGAACGAGCACCGCGCGGGAATGACGGCAGTGCGCCCAAGCGGGTCCAGCCTGGGTGACTATATTCTGCAAGAGTCAGTAGGCTGGCTAGGCATCACCTGCTGGGAGCCGCGGGGTCGTCGCCGGCGGCTGCGGCGGATGCGCGTGGCCGCAATCGAGCGCGAGTATCACGCCAAGCTCGGCGACTTGCCTCACAACTACGCTTTGCGCGTCAGGGGCGAGCGGGTCCTGGCGCTGGAATAATACTTGCCGGGCCAGCGTTTCAACCTGCTGATTCGCCGGCGCAAACGGCAAGGCCTGATCCAGCTTGACTGGCACCCTATGGCGAGGATGGCCGAGCCGCCCCCCCCTGCAGTTGGGGACCTGGTCTCGATCGGGCACGGCTGGTCTGCGACGACAAGCTGCATCTGACTGAGCCTGCCGGTCAGACGCCCTGCCCTTCCTGCGCCAAGGCTTGCTGCCGCGCCTGCCGCCCCGGTCGTTGCCCGCGATGCGGCCAGGCGGTCGATTCCCGCCCTTCGGGATTGCTCCGAATCTGAAGCAGGCAGCGGCCAAGCCGGCTCAGCGGGCGGCCCGGCGCTTTGCCGGGCTGGACGTTCGTCGTTCAGCCATCGTGGGCCTCGGCCTCCTGCCGCAGGATCGCGCGGCGCAGCTTGCCCGAGGCGGTGCGCGGGAGTGTGTTCACAAGGCGGATTGTCTTGGGAACCTTGAAGCGGGCCAGGCGCGCCGAGCACCATTGGCGCAGCTCCGTAGCGGCCACACGCGCCCCGTCGCGCAGCACGACGGCGGCTTCCACGCGATGTCCCCAAAGCGGATCGGCGCGGCCGTAAACCCCCGCCTCCGCGACCATCGGGTGCGCGAGCAGCGCCGCCTCGACTTCCGCCGGATAGACGTTCTCCCCGCCGGTCAGAATGAGATCGCTTCGCCGATCGTCGATATACAGATAGCCGTCCTCATCGAAGTGGCCGATATCGCCGGTGTAAAGCCAGCCGTCGCGGATTGCGGCGCGCGTGGAGTCTTCGTCGTCGAGATAACCCGCCATTACCGCCGGCGCGCGCACCACGACCTCGCCGCGTCCGGCCGGGTCCGGGTTGACGATCTCGACCGAAACGCCCGGCAACGGCCGGCCGCAGCTCGCCGCCCGCCCGTTGCCGGGCCGAGCGGTTGCCACCTGCGAGGCGGCCTCGGTCAGGCCGTAGGTGGGCGCGACCGGCAAGCCGAGCCGCCAGGCGCGCTCGACAAGCGCGGGCGCGACCGGGCCGCCGCCCACCAGAACGCAGCGCAGCGAAGCCGGATAAGCCCGTTGTCCGTGGTCGTCGAGCATCCGCGCCAGCATCGTTGTCACCACCGACAACAGTGTGACCCGGTGCGCGCCGATTGCCTGATTGGCGCGGTGCGCGTCGAATCCGCGTTCGAGCACCACCGCGGCGCCGTCGATTACGCTACGCAGGATTACCGACAGTCCCCCCACGTGATAAAGCGGCAGCACGACCAGCCAGACGTCGGAAGGTGCGGCCCCAAGGTTCGCGCGCGAGGCGCTGGCGCTTGCGAAATGATTGCCATTGGTCAGCATCGCCCCCTTCGGCCTCCCCGTAGTGCCGGAGGTAAAGACGACCGTGTGCACGGCGCCGGCCTGGATGGGCGCGATTTGAGGAAGCGTACCGGGCGCCATCGCGTCGAACTCCGCCTCCGATTCCACAAGCCGGACGACCCCGGCGCCGAGCTCCTTGACCGCGTCGCGGTAGCCAGGGCCGTAGAGAAGGAGGCGCGGGCGCGCCACCCGCACCAGGGGCGCAATTTCCGCCGGCGCAAGCCGCGTGTTGATCGGGACCAGGGCCGCTCCGATGCGTTGCGCGGCGTGGATCAGCTCGACGGTCCGGGTCGAGGAATCCATCAACAGCGCCACCCGGTCACCGGCCCGCACTCCCAGCGCCGCGAGCCGCGCGCCGGCCAGCTCCGCGCGCCGCGCCAGCTCGGCAAACGTCAAAGTCTCGCCTTCGCACACTAAGGCCAGCTTGTCGGGCTGGCGCCGAGCACGCTCCCAAAGCCAGGGCATCTCCGATCTCACAGTGGCATCCGATGGTCCCACGGTTTCATTCCCTTGAGCGCCGAGGCGACACTTTCAAGCCCGGGCCGCATGGCGTCAGCCAGGGGGCGTCATGCACCGCGGCGTTCTCGCGCAACCCGCCGGGCAGCCGGATTCCGAAGCTTGCGCCGCCCAGCCCGACCGCGCTTCCCGCCGAGGCGAGCGCCGCCGCCAGATGAACCGCGGCGCTCATCCCCACCGGGCTTTCGATCGCGTCGCTGACCACGATTTGCGCAACTCCCCGAGCGCGCGCGGCCCGTGCTATCTCGACGCACCTGGAGAGGCCGCCGACCCGCGCGGCCTTAAGCACGATTACCGGCGCGGGCCCGCGCGCCGGGCAGAACGCCTCCAGGTCCGCGACGCGACGAATCGATTCGTCGAGAGCGACGGCGACCCCTGCCGCGTCGGCGAGCCTGGCCAGTTCGGCCGCAGCGCCCCGCTTTAGCGGCTCCTCGACGAACTCGATTCCCTGGGGCCCGATAGCGCGCAGGGCCGAGACCGCCTGGGTGAAACTCCAGGCGCGGTTCGCGTCGAGCCGGATGAGGGCGCTTTGGCCAACCGCGCCGCGCAGGGCGCGCGCGTTTTCCAGGTCGTCGCCGGGCGTGCCTGCGCCAACCTTGAGCTTAAAAACCGTGTAACCTCGGGCGCGCGCGCCACGCGCTTGGCGCGCGATCGCCGCAGGCGTGCGCGCGGTGAGCAGCGCGCACACCGGAAGCGGCGTTTGCGCGGCGCCGCCCAGGATCGCCGCGACGCCCACGCCCCGCCGGCGCGCCTCGAGGTCCAGCAGCGCCGTGTCGAGCGCGCACGCGGCGGCCGGGGTCAAATGGCCGGTGCCGCGGTTGTCGAGCAGCGCCTTGCGAAGCTCAGCCGGCTCGCGGCAGTCATCCAGCTTCTTGACGATCGCTTCGAGCGCGGCGCGCGTGTCCGCAAGAGGGCGGCCGTCGATCCAATAGGGAGGGCTCGCCTCGCCCAAGCCCGGTTCGCCGCAATCGACGGCAAGTTGCAGCACGAAGCCTTCGCGCGTTGCGACCCGTCCTTGCGCCGTGTCGAGCGGGGGCCGAAGCGGCGCGCGCAACGGGACGATGGTGCCGCCGGTCAGTCTCATAACGCGATTGCCAGAGCCAGCAGCAGCCCGTAGCCCATGTGTAGGGCGGCCGTCCCGGCCAGCGTCTGGTTCAACGCCGCGCCCGAGCGGCGCAGGACCGCGCTGTTCTGCCTTACAGCCATTGGCAGCGAACAGAACGGAAGGAGCAGGCGGGCGCCGCCGAGCATCGCCATCACGGGCAGCGCCAAAAACGCGCCCGCGACCAGCGTCACGTATTCCGCCCGGGCGAAGCGCGCTCCAAACCGCACCGCCAGCGTGCGCTTTCCCGCGGCCCGATCGGTCTCCACGTCGCGAAGATTGTTTACGACCAGGATCGCGGTTGCCAGGCATCCCACCGGAATCGAGCTCGCGATCGCTGCGGGCCACAGACCCCCGCACTGAAGAAACACGGTGCCGTTGACCGCGATCACGCCGAAAAACGCGAACACGAAAGCCTCGCCCAGGCCGTTATGCGCCAGCGGGAACGGTCCGGCGCTGTACGCCAGCGCGGCTGCAAGCGAGGCGACTCCGATGGCGAGAATCGGCCATCCGCCCAGTTCGACGAGCCGACATCCCACGGCTGCCGCAACGGCGAGCGTGGCAAGCGCCGCGTTTCTCACGCTGCGGGGCGCGATCAGCCCGGCCTGGGTAACCCGCGTCGGTCCCAGGCGCACCTCGGTGTCGGCGCCGCCGACAAAGTCGTAATAGTCGTTGGCCAGGTTGGTGCCGACCTGAATCAAGACAGCATCCACCAGCGTGGTAATCGCCACCGCCAGGCTGAAGCATCCGGCCCGATACGCCAGCGCCGAGCCCACCAGCACCGGCACCACCGCAGCGGACAGGGTGCGCGGGCGCGTGGCGATTAGCCAGCACGAAAGCGCGCCGGGCTTGGCGCCAACGGCGGCCGGCTGGGCGCTCATGGCAGACGCTTGAACCGCGAAAAATCCGGGGCGCGCTTCTCGTTGAAGGCGTCGCGCCCCTCCTGCGCTTCCTCGGTCATGTAGTAGAGGAGCGTTGTGTTGCCGGCCAGTTCCTGCAGTCCCGCCATCCCGTCAAGCTCCGCGTTGAAGGCCGACTTAAGGCAGCGCAGCGCCATCGGGCTCATCGACAGAATCTCGCGGCACCACTGCAGCGTGGTCGCCTCGAGCTGCGCCAGCGGCACCACGGCGTTGACCAGGCCCATCGCGAGCGCCTCTTGGGCGCTGTAGCGGCGGCACAGGTACCAGATCTCGCGCGCCTTCTTCGGGCCCACCAGGCGCGCCAGTTGCACTGCGCCGAAGCCGCCGTCGAAGCTTCCGACCCGCGGCCCGGTCTGACCGAAGACGGCGTTGTCCGCCGCGATCGTTAAGTCGCAGACCACGTGCAGAACGTGGCCGCCGCCGATGGCGTATCCCGCAACCATCGCGACCACCGGCTTGGGGATGCTGCGAATAATCTTTTGCAGATCGAGCACGTTGAGGCGGGGGACGCCGTCGGCGCCGAGGTACCCCTGGTCGCCGCGCACGCGCTGGTCGCCGCCGCTGCAAAACGCCTCGCTGCCTTCGCCGGTCAGGATAATCACGCCGGCCTCGGCGTCCTCACGCGCGTGATTGAAGGCGTCGATCATCTCACGCACGGTAAGCGGCCGAAAGGCGTTCCTCACCTGGGGGCGGTTGATGGTAACGCGCGCGATGCCCTCGGCCTTCTCGTACCTGATGTCCTCGTAGGTTACGACCGTCTGCCACTGCAGCGCCATTGATTCTCCCCTGTTCAATTCGGGTTCAAATCACGTTTCATCGAGAAATCGGGCGACGACGCGGTTAAACGCCGAGGGCCGCTCCAGATGCGGCAGGTGGCCGGCGCCGTCGATGATCGCCAGGCGCGCGCGCGTGATTCCAGCCGCCATCGCGCGGGCGATGCCGGCGAACTTGAGGTCGAGCGCTCCGGCAACGAGCAGCGTCGGCATCGAAAGCCCGCCCAGGCGGTCCCCCAGCCAGGGCTGCGCGCCGGCGCCCATGGCGCGCAGGCTGCGAGCCAGCCCCGCAGGCGAGCATCGCAGGCGCGCGCGCCGCAACTCGTCTCGCGTTTCGGGCTCGAGCGCCGCCAGCGAATCGAACAGCGGCTTGCGCTCCCAACGCTCGACGAACGCCTCGATTCGCCGGCTTTCGGCAAATGCCGCCAACTCCCGGTCCGACCGCTTTCGCCGCATCCGCTCGGCGTCGTCGGCGATACCCGGCGAGGCGCTTTCCAGAATGAGCCTTTCGACCCGCGACGGATGCGTCAGCGCGATCCAGAGCGCCAGCCTTGCGCCCATGGAATATCCGAGCAGCGCGAACCGGGGCGTGCCCAGACGGCCAGCCATCAGCGTCATGACCATCGTGGCCGCGCCCTGCATCGAGTAGTTTTGGAGGTCTGCTCCTGCCTGCGTGCCGCCGTGACCGGGAAGGTCGATACTGACCACCCGGCGCGCAGCCGAAAGCTCGGCGCGCAGTTCCCGCCAGCTCTCCTTGGAACCGGTGAAGCCGTGCAGCAGGACGACTGGCAGGTGCCGCGCCGGCGCGGCGCGCGGGCCCTCGTCGCTGAACTCCACGGTCGTCGCTCCCAGCGCCGCACACCCGATCACGAAAGGCCTCCCAACGGCAGTCATCCGCGCAGACAGCGCAGAGCCAGGTCGAGCGCCTGTTGATGGGCCTTGAGGTTTCGCGTCCGATCTCCGGTTATCTCCAGGAGGTGCAGACCCGGCTCCTTTAGCGCTGCGTCCACCGCGCTGCGGAAGCAATCCCATGACGCGACCCGCCGGTAGCGGGCGCGGCCCACGTCAGCGGCGCCCGCGAAGCTCACGCCGTGCGGCGTGCCGAAAAAAGTCTCGAAGACGCCCTTGTCCAGCGCAGCTTGCGGAAGGAAGGAGAAGATTCCGCCGCCGTCATTATTGATTACCACAACCAGCAGACTGATCGGATAGCGCGCGGCGATATGAAGCCCGGCAAGGTCATGAAGGAAGCTCAGGTCGCCCAGCACCAGGGCCGTCGGGCTCCGCCTGGCCGCAGCCGCGCCCAGCGCGGTGGAAAGAACGCCGTCGATCCCGCTGGCTCCCCGGTTGCAGCGCACCGACAGCGCGCATTGCGAATGCCCGGCGAAGGCGTCGAGATCGCGAACCGGCATGCTGTTCCCGACCTGGAGCAAGGAGCCCTCCGGCAGCAGCCCAAGCAGCTCGGTTACGACCTTGCCCTCGAACATTGTGCTCTCGGCTTTAAGCACCTGGTTGAGGGCATCACGCACCGCGCGCGCAGCCTCAAGCCAGGAATTACTCCAGTCATGAGACGGCGCGGCTAAGTCGGCCATGTCGAGCAGCCCAAGGCAGAACTCGGCCGCCTCGGCGCGCACAACGTCGGTGGCGATATGCAGCGGATCAGGCCACGTGCCGGGTTCGGCGACGATCAGGTGGGCGCGCCGGCGCCGATACGCCAGAAACTGTCCGAGCGCCTTGGATACCGGCGGATCGCCGAGCTGAATCACGGCGTCGGCCTGGTTGCGCGCAAAAAACCCCGGCTCCCGCAACAGAACGTCGTAGGCGTCCACCACCAGACTGCGGTCGTGACCGCCAAAGCGCAACCCTGAAAGCGGATCGGCCAGAATCGGCCATCCCAGCTTGCGCGCGAGCAAGGCAATCGCCCCCGCGCTGCCGGCCTCGAGGTTGGGGCCACAGACGATAAGGCCGCGTTCGAGGCCGCGCAACTCTTGCGCAATCGCCCGCAGCGCCCCGGATTCGAGCGTCGTCCGAAAGGGCCTGACACGGACGTAAGGCGCCTGCGGTCCTGGCTGCGCCGGCCGCGCGCGCAGCGCCTGGTCCTCCTCGGCGGCGTCAATCAGCGGCTCACGCATCGGCAGGTTCAGATGGACCGGACCGGCCGGCGGGCCGAGGGCGGCGCCGACGGCGCGGCAGGCGATGGTCCGGTAATAATTTTCCAGGCCGTCCCCAGCCGACGGCGCGGCGACATCGACGCTCCAGCGCGCGTGACTGCCAAACATCCGCACCTGGTCGATTGTTTGCGGCGAGCGGCAATCACGCGCCTCGGGCGGGCGGTCGGCCGTGACCGCAATCAGCGGCACGCGGGAAAGCGAGGCCTCAACCACTGCCGGCATGTAGTTGGCCGCCGCCGTGCCGGAGGTGCAGGCAAGCATCACCGGGCGGCGCGTCTCGCGCGCCAGGCCGATCGCAAAAAACCCGCCGGCGCGTTCCTCGAGCACCACCCAAGGCTTGATAGCCGTGCGCAGCAGGGCCGTTACAACCGCCGTCGAGCGCGATCCCGGCGAGACGCAAGCATCGGTAACGCCGCAGCGCTCGAACTCCTGCAGCATCGCGGCGGCGGCCCGGCTATTGGGGTTACGCGGGACGCTCAATTTTGGAACCCCCAAGAAGGGCGGCAAATTTGGCCTCGGTTTCCGCGAACTCGGCCGGCGGGTCGGAATCGGCCACGATTCCCGCGCCCGCCCACAGGAAGACGCGCGCGCCGTCGATCAACGCGCAACGCAGCGCCACCGCGAACTCGCCGTTGCCCTGCGCATCCATCCAACCGAGCGTCCCGGCGTACCATCCTCGGTCGGGCTCCTCCTGCTCGATCAACTCCAGCGCTCTCTGGCGCGGTTCTCCGCATACCGCGGGCGTCGGATGGAGCAGGCCCGCCAGTTCGATTGCGCTGTAGCGGTGGCGCAAGCGTCCTGCGAAGGGAGTAAACAGATGCTGCGCCTCCGGCAGCCGCATCAGGCCCGGCTTGGCCGGCGAATCAAGCTGCTCGGCAACCGGGCCGAGGGCCGCCTTTACCGCTTCGCCGACGTATCGATGTTCCTCGAGATTCTTCGGGCACGCGAGCAGCGAATTGCCGAGCGCGCGATCCAGCTCCGGGGTCGGGCCGCGCGGCGCAGTGCCGGCCAGCGCCGCCGAAAAGACCCGCTCGCCCTCCACTCGAACAAGCAGTTCGGGCGTCGAGCCAAAAAACCCGGTAGCCGCGCGCGAAAACCAGAAGTTGAAACACGAAGGACGCTTGCGGCGCGCCGCGCGCAGGAAAGAGGCCGGCTTCACCCTGGCCGAATCAGTCTCAATCCGCCTTGAAAGCACGACCTTTCGCGCCGTGCCGCGCCTGACCATCGCGCGCACCCGCTCGACGCGCCCGCGCCATCGCGCCCGCTGCTCAGCCAAGCGCCATTGCTTCTCGCCGGCGGCGCTACACTCCAGCGCCCGGCAGCACGCCGCCTCGGGCGGCGAAGCCGGCAACGCGAGCGCGGGCGGGCCCTCACGCCCCTCATCCCAGATTCGGGTGAGCGCGCATCGGCCCCCGTGCCGGACCCACAGCAGCCTGGGAAGCATCAGGCAGGCCGCCGGGAATTCACGCCATTCATGGGCCATGCAGTCGCGGTCGGAAAATCCGAAGCCACCGACCATCAGCGGACCCTGGACGGGCGCGCCATCGCGGCGATCGGTTCGGATCGACGACATCATCCGGCGCCCCCGCAGCGACAGCTCTTGAAAACGCGACGGACCGCTGGAGCGTAATTCGGCCGCGCTGCCGAGCGCGACGATCGCGAGATCGCGCTCGGACTGCTCCAGGTAGAAAAACGGCAGCGTGCCCCGCGCCGCGCAGAGCAGGTGCAGGTCGGGAAACTCCGCGTCAAGGGCCGTTTGCGCGCGCCACGCAGGCGGCTCAGGCATACGCGAAGCCATGGCGCCGGTTATCTGCGCACTGACAAGCTTGCCCTGAGCGCAGTCGAAGGGGCAAGACCCTCCAGCCATCGTTCGCCGCCTGATAAAGGAAGCCTCGGTACCGGGCCGCCGACCTGCGCCAGGGCCTTCGAGCAGGCGGCTTCAGCAACTGCGCGGCCCTCTCAGGCCTCGACGGACGCGCAGAGCTCTGGCCGGACGAAGGCGCCGCCGCAAAAGGCCCTCTCCTTCGCCTGCGTCCGTTGCCGGCCGGCGCCAACTGCCGACTCCCGCTGCGGAGGTCAGAGAGGCCCCGCTCGATGAGTTCGGCCAAACCCAACCGTTCACCCCGCTCTCGCACCATAAGCAAACCCTGGCCGCAAGCCTGCTCTGAAGACCTCTGGAAAGGTCAGCCGCGTCGTTTGGAGGCATACTCCCAAGCTTGCAACCGAAGGGCAGTTGAAACTGGCCTGCCACCCTCTCGCCCAATGGCTGCGCCCCCTCGCACCGCTCCTGTCTCGGCCAAACCCGCCTGTGTCGGCACTTTCCGCCCATTTTACCAAATTGCCCGTCGCCCCGGAAAAGCGAAACGCGGGTTCGCCTGCCGGCTCGCTCAGCGACAGCGCCTTGGACGCGTTCGCCGGCATCTCGCTGAGCTTGGCGATAGGCCCCTCATCAAGCGCTTTGCCGCGCTCCTCCAGCCCCGCGTCAAGCTGAGACCTTAGGCCCGCCGCTCCCGGCCTCGAGCTGGCGCGCCCGCTCGAGCTCGCTTTCCAGCATCCCCGTCCAGGCCTGTTTCCTTACCGCGTACTCCTTAGCGGCCACCCTCACGGTCGGTTCACCCCTTCGACTCCGCTTGCGCTCCGCTCAGGGCGGCGTCCCTGCCTGAGCACCGCGGGCCCGGGACCGTTCGCCCGCGCCGGGCTGGGCGGCAGCAAGCGTGCGGCGGCTCTGGCGGGATGACGCACATCTGCCATAATCGATGTCGGCGGGTAAACTACGATGGCGCAAGGAGAGGCGCTGCGAAGGGCGCGGCTGGCGCGCGGCATTACCCAAAGCGAGCTTGCCAGGCGCGCCGAAATATCGCGCCAAGCGCTCAGCGCGCTCGAGGCCGGCAGCTACCAGCCCAGCGTCGGCGTGGCGCTCAAGCTTGCCGAGGAGCTGGGCGAAACGGTAGAGGGCCTTTTCGCCCCGGACCGGAGCGAGCGGGTGGAGGCGGTGCTCGAAGGCGGCACGGGCTCGGCGGCGCCGGCCGAAGGCGCGCCCGTGGTGGTGGGTCGCGTGGCGGGCCGCTTGGTGGCGCTGCCGCGCGCGGGCGCGGCGCTCGGCCTGCCGTACGCAACCGGCCTGCTTGAGCGGCACTTGGGCCAGCGGGCGACGGTCGCAACGTTTCGCCCCGCCCACGAGATCGAGACGACGCTTTTGGTGGCGGGATGCGATCCGGCGGTGTCGCTTCTGGCCGACTGGCTGGTACGGCTGCCGGCGCCAATTTCGGTGGCGGGACTCGGCCGAAGCAGCCGCCAGGCCCTCGAGCTGCTTGCCCGCGGGCGGCTCCACGTCGCCGGCGTGCATCTGCGTGATCCGCAAACCGGCGAGTACAACCTGCAGGCGGTTGGCCGGGTTTTCAAGCGGCGCCCGGTGCTGGTGATCAACTTTGCCCGCTGGGAGCTGGGATTGGCCGGGGTGCGCGCCAATCCGCGCGCCGCCTTAAGCCTGGGCGATCTCCTCAAGCCGGGTGTCGGGATTATCAATCGGGAAAAAGGCTCCGGCGCACGCGCCGCGCTCGACGAGGGGCTGCGGGAGTTGGGCGCCGATCCGGCGCAAATCGCCGGCTACGAGCGCGAATGCGCCGGGCACCTCGAGGTTGCCCAGGCAATTGCGGAGGGCCAGGCCGACGCCGGCATCACGGTACGCGTGGCGGCGGCGCTTTACGGGCTTGATTTCACGCCGCTGCGCGAGGAGCGCTACGATCTCGTCATCCCGGTCGAACTTTCCCAGGCAGCGCCGGTGCGCGCCCTGCTCGACGCGCTGACCTCGAGCCGGTTTGCCCGGGAGGTCTCGGCTTTCTGCGGCTACGACACCCGGCAGATGGGGACCGTGCTGCGCGGCGCTTAGGGCCGCGGCGAGCCGCCCTAAGCTGCGCCCCTTTGGCTTAGGAAGGCGCGGGGCAAACGTCCGCCAGGTGGCCGGTGACGTCCAGGGCGAGCGCCCGCCAGGCGCAACCAGCCAGCGCAGCCGTCCGACCGGCCAGCTCGAGCACCTGGATCGAGCCTAACTCGACCTGAGGCGAAAGGCCGGCTAGCAGGCGCACGGCGAGCCGGATGACGCCGCGATGGGCGACCAGCAGGGCAAGTTTCGAGGGTGGGCGGCTTTCCTGCCATAGGGCCAGCATGCGCTGCAGGCCTTCGGCAACGCGCGCCTCGAAATGACGCCTGCTCTCGCCGCCGGGAAAGCGGTAGTTGGGCAGCGAGCGTTCGGTCTGCCAGCGCTGAAACTCAAGCGGGAAACGCGCGCGAATCTCGCCGGCGCTGAGCCCTTCGAACCAGCCGAAGTCGATTTCCGTGAGTTCGGCAACGGCCACCGGCCAGACGGCCGGTCCGGCGACGAGCCGCGCGCCCTCAACGGCGCGGCCCAGCGGGCTGGCAAAGACACAGGCGCCCGGGCCCAGACCGTAGTCGCGGCGCAAAAGGCGCCCCGCCGAAAGCATCTGCCGGCGTCCGGACTCCGAGAGCGCGACATCGGTTCTGCCGTAATAACGCAGCGTGGAATTGCCGACGGTCTCACCGTGGCGCACCAGCAAAAGCCGCCACCCTGAGCTTTGCTGCGTCAAGCGGCGCAGTCCGGAGGCGCTGCCGGGCGATCGTCGTCGAGCGGGTTGATGACGAGCCCGGTCAAAAGCTTGGGGTAGAAGTAGGTTGACTTCTCAGGCATCACGCCCCCGGCGCGGCTGACCGCAGCGACATCCGCAATTGACGGCGGGTTGAGCAAGAAGGCGCCGTCGGCTTCGCCGTCGCTGACGGCTTTGAGCGCTTGGCCGGCGTCGGTGAGGTAACGGACGTTGCCCGCGCGCAGGTCCTCGACGCTAAGACCCAGAAGCTGCCCCAGTACGATCCGATGCAGGACCGAAACGTCGAGCTCGGCCAAAACGCGCTCGCCGGGCGCGTCGCCCTCTGCGGCAAGCCGGCCCTTGGGCCTGAGCAGGTAGCAGAGGGGCGCCCCGGGTCCAAGAGCGACGGCCAGGCTGCCTCTGCCGCGCTCCCTCAGCGCGGGCCAAAGTGTCTCAACCTGTTCCAGCTTCTCGACCGTGAAGAATCGGTTGGCTTGCGCGGCAAACGACGCTCGCTTTGCCGCGTCCAGCCGCGCTACCAGCCGGTGCGTGGGCAGGATTACCAAGCCGCGATCGTCGGCCGAGGTGAGCGTTATCAGCGTGTAGTCGCAGGCGTGCGCTCCGAGCGCGCCGCCCGGGTGGTGCCGGCGGCGGTAGTTGAGGGCGGTTTCGTAGCGGTGGTGGCCGTCGGCGATAAGCACCAGCGCGTCGGCCAGGGCGCGTTGGACCAGACCTATCTGCTCCGGGTCTCTCACGGCGCGCAACTCGTTGCGAATGCTAAGGTCGTCGACCAGGTCGAGGTCGGCGGGCGCGCCATGGATTTGGCGCGCAAGCTCCTCCAGCGTGTCGGCCGGGCCGTTGAAGTAGATGCCGAAGATCGGGCTTAGATTGGCGCGGGTTGCCTCCAGCAGCTTAAGCCGGTCTTCTTTGGGAGCGGCAAAGGTGCGCTCGTGGGGCAGGATTTTCGTGGTCGGCCCGAATTCCTCGACCCGGATGCGGACCATCCAGCCGTTTCGCACAAGCTTGCGGCCCTCGGCCTCGAACTGCTGCGAGTAAAGGTAGACGGCGGGCCGCCGGCGCCGGCGCAGGATGCCGGCGCCGAGCCATTGCCGCAGCGTTTCGGCCGCCGCGCGGTAGCGGTCGCGCTCGCGCCCGAGTTCAAGACGCACCACGTTGTAGGGGCTGCGCCAGTAAAGCTTCTCCTGGAGGCGCTGGTCAATCAGGTCGTACGGAGGCGCGACCAGGTCGGAGAGCGGACCGGCGCGCTCGGGATCGTACTGCAGCGCGCGAAACGGTTCGATTCGTTGACCAGCCATCTTCAAGCCGGATGCTAGAGCATTATCGCCGCTTCGAGCTGGCTTCGCGCGATTACGCCCTCGCGGATGATCTGCAGGCCGTCAGGTCCGAAGCCGACCACGGAACTAGGCATCGCCGAAGCGCGCGGGCCGCCGTCGATGAACACCGCGACTCGGGCGCGAAAGCTCGCCCGTGCCGCCTCGACGGAGGTCGCCGCCGGCTCGCCGGAAAGGTTGGCGCTGGTAGCGGTCAGAGGCCGTCCCAGTGCCGCGGCCAGCGCCCGCGCGATCGGGTCGGAAGAGACGCGCACGCCGACGCCGCTTGGGCCCACCAGCGCCTGGGGCAGTCCGGGGCGGGCCGGCAGCACCAGGGTAAGCGGTCCCGGCCAAAAAAGCTCGGCTAAGCGTCCGGCCGCAGCAGGCACCCCGGCCGCCAGCGAAAAGGCCATCCTGGCGTCGGCGGCAATCAGCGCCGTAGGTTTGTCCGCCTCGCGCTTCTTAAGCGCGAACAGGTGCTCGAGCGCGGCTGCCGAAAGCGCGTCCACGCCCAGCGCGTAGAACGTCTCGGTCGGGTAGACCACCGCCTTACCCGCGCGCAGCGCCTCGAGCGCGGCCTTGATCTCGGCCTGCGGCAGGTCCGTTTTTGGGGTTTGCGCCGGATCCTCGGATCGCGCCCGATTTTCTGCTCTAGCTGCCATGGCCGATGCGACCTGCTTGCAAACGGTCTGAAATGAAGCTGCCCTCCAGCGCCCGGCGCGCGATATCGCTGCGCATCTGTTTGCCCGGAAAGTCGATCCGCGCGGCTGCCTGGTAGGCCGCTTGCGCGGCCAGCGCCAGGCTCGATGCTGCGGCGGTGACGGTCAGCACGCGGCCTCCGTCGGTGACCAGTTGTCCGTTGTTTTCAGCCGTGCCGGCGTGAAAGAGTTTAACCTCGATCGACGACTCGTCATAGCAGCCGGCATCCGCGTCGTCGCCCAGGGAGGCCGGCTCCGTGATGCGGATGGGCAGTCCTTTGCGATAGCTTGCGGGATAACCGGCGGAGGCGAGCACCACGGCCACCGCGCTCCTGCGGCTCAGGCTCGGCCGCGCTGCGGGATCGAGCCGGCCGTGCGCGGCTGCCAGGAGGAATTCCGCGAGATCGCCGCCAAGGCGCATCATCATCGGTTGGCACTCGGGGTCGCCGAACCGGACGTTAAACTCGAGCACGTTTAGCCGCCCCTCGCAGAGCATCAGGCCGGCGTAGAGCACGCCTTTAAACGGCGCTGCCAGCTCTGCCATCGCGCGGAGGACCGGCGCGACGACCTCGCGCATCACCCGCGCTTCCAGCTCGGCGCCGCAGCCGGGAACCGGTGTATAGGCGCCCATCCCGCCGGTGTTGGGTCCCCGGTCGGCGTCGTTGAGCGGCTTATGGTCCTGCGCGAAGCCGAGCGGCACGGCGGTTTTGCCGTCGCAAAGCGCGAAGAACGAGAGCTCCTCGCCGTAGAGCCGCTCTTCGATTACCACCCGCGCGCCGGCGGCGCCGAACCTGCGCGCGGCCATCGTCTCGTCGAGCGCGGCGAGCGCCGCTTCGGCCGTAGCGCAAACCGTGACGCCTTTCCCCATAGCCAGCCCATCGGCCTTTATTACCAGCGGCCGCTTGGCGGCTGCGACGTGGGCGCGCGCCTGCTCGAGATTGTCGAAAACGGCGAACTCGGCGGTAGGCACGCCCGCCCGGCGCATCACCTGCTTGGCGAAGCTCTTGCTGGCCTCCAGTCGGGCGGCCGACGCGGTGGGCCCAAAGATCGCCAGGGCGCTGGCCGCAAAGGCGTCGGCGATACCCAATACCAGCGGCTCTTCCGGACCCACCACGGTCAGGTCGATCCGATGCTGCTCGGCGAAGGCAGCCAGCCGGGCAGCGTCAGTAGGCGCAATCGCAACCGGCTCGGCTACCCGGTTTATCCCGGGGTTGCCCGGCGCGCAGTAGACCTTTTCCACACCGGGCGAGCGCGCTAGCCGCCAGCAAAGCGCATGCTCGCGGGCGCCCTTGCCTACCACCAGGATTTTCACGGTCGCCTCGGCATCGCAGCAGAACGCTAGTGGCGGAAATGGCGCACGCCGGTAAAGACCATCGCCAGGCCCCGGGCGTCCGCCTCGGCGATTACCTCGGCGTCGCGCACCGCGCCGCCCGGCTGCACGATCGCCGTTGCCCCGGCTTGCGCGGCGAGCGCCGGCCCGTCGGGAAAGGGGAAAAATGCCTCCGAAGCGAGCACCGAACCGCTCACCGGAAGCCCCACCCGTTTGGCCTTTTCGCAGGCCGCGTGCAGCGGGTCGATGCGCGACGTCCCGCCCGCGCCGACGGCAATCGTCCGGTCGGCTGCCGCAAAGACCACGGCGTTGGATTTTACATGCTTGCAGACGCGAAGGCCAAAGCCGAGCGCCTCGAACTCGGCTTCGGTCGGCGCGCGCCGGGTAACTACCCGCCCAAGGCGCGGCTCCTCGAGGCTTAGGTCGGGCGTCTGCACCAGCAGCCCGCCCAGCACGCGCTTAAGGTCAAGTTCATCGCGCCGGGCAGCCTCCGGATGGAGCCGCACCAGCCGGCGGTTTTTCTTGCGCCGCAGAAAGTCAAAGACCGCGGGCGCAAAGTCGGGGCCGATGAGCACCTCGGTGAACAGTTCATCCACCGCGCGCGCCAGCTCGAGGTCCCAGGGACGGTTGGTGATCACAATGCCGCCAAACGGCGAGTCCGGGTCGGTGGCTAGCGCCTTGTCCCAGGCCTCCTTAAGCGAGGCGCCGAGCGCCACGCCGCACGGCGTGTTGTGCTTGAGAATGGCCACCACGGCCTCGCGCCGGTCGGAAAAGTCCAGCATCAGGTGAATCGCCGAATTGATATCGAGCACGTTGTTGAAGGAGAGCTCCTTGCCGTGCAGCGGCTCGGCCAGCCGCAAAAAATCGCCGTAGAGCGCGGCCTGCTGATGCGGGTTCTCGCCGTAGCGCAGCGAAAGCACGCGGCTAAGCGAAAGACTGAAGCTCTCGCCCAGCACGGCGGCGCTTTGCGGCCCCCGCGACGAGAGAAAGTTGGCGATCGCGGCGTCATAGACCGCCACCCGCGCAAAGGCCTTGCGCGCCAGGGCAAAGCGGCCGGCAGCCGAGACCGCACCGGCGCCGGCGTCGAACTCGGCCATGAAGCCCGGATAGTCGGCCGGGTCGGACAGCACCGTCACGTGGGCGAAATTCTTGGCCGCCGCGCGTACCAGGGTCGGTCCCCCGATGTCGATTTGCTCGATGGCCTCCTCGAGCGCGACTTGCGGCTGCGCGACCGTCTTTTCAAAGGGGTAGAAGTTGACAACCACCAGGTCGATGGGAGCGATTGCGTGCCGTGCAAGCTGCTCCTGATGCGCCGCAAGGTCGCGGCGCGCCAGGATGGCTCCGTGGATCGCCGGATGGAGCGTTTTGACCCTGCCGTCGAGAATTTCCGGGAAGCCGCTCAAATCCTCGATCGGCCGCGCCGCGACGCCGGCCTGCAGCAGCGCCTCCCTGGTTTTTCCGGTCGAGACAAGTTCGACGCCGGCCCGGCTGAGCCGCAAGGCAAGCTCGGCCAGGCCGGTCTTGTCGGCCACCGACAGCAACGCTCTGGCGATCCTTGGTTCACTCATTGTTGTTGCGCTCCGCTGTCCCGATAAATCCGCTCGACCCGCCTTCCCACCGTGCACAGCATCTCGTAGGAGATCGTCTGTGCGATGCGGGCAACTTCGTTGACGCTAATCGTCTGATCGCCCTGGGTGCCCCACAGCACCACCTCGTCGCCGGCGCCGGCGCCGTCCACCTCGGTCAAATCGACCATGGTCAGGTCCATGCATACGGCGCCGACCACCGGGGCGCGCCTGGCGCGGACCAGGACGTGGGCGCCGGCCTGCAGCCCGCGGCGGTAGCCGTCGGCGTAGCCGGCGCCGACCACCCCGATGCGCGAGGGGCGGCTGGTCACGAAGGTTTGCCCGTAACTCACTCCGGTCCCCGCCGGCACGCGTTTGACCTGGAGCAGGCGCGCCTTGAAGGTCATCACCGGGCGCAGCACTACTTTCTCGGCGACCTCGCGCACGGGCGGCAGGCCGTAAAGGGACAACCCCGGCCGCACGATATCGAAGTGCGAATCCGCTCTGAGCGCCAGCGCCGCCGAGTTGGCCACGTGGCCGATCGGCTTAAAGCCGCTTTGGCGAAGCCGGCCGAGCGTAGCGCCGAAGGCCGCAAGCTGGCGATCGGTGACCGGACTGGCCGGGTCGGCGGCATTGGCAAGCAGCGTGGCCAAGCCCTCGAGTTCGAGATGAGGGGCGCGGCGCAAAAGCCCGATCGCGTCTTCCAACTCTTCGGGCAGGATACCGAGCCGGGTCGCCCCGGTGTCCAGCTTGAGATGGACCGCAAGCGTTGGCTTTCCGAAGCGGCGCGCCGCGGCCTCCAGCGGCGCGATGAGCGCCAGGTCGAAAATCACCGGCGTAAGGTCCAGCTCGACCACGGCGTCAGCCTGCTCCGCGAAAAAGCCGCCGAGCAGGAAGACGCGCTCTTTGATGCCGGCCTGGCGCAGTTCGCGCGCTTCGCCAAGCGTGGCCACGGCGAAAAGCCCGCAGCCTTCGCCGACCAGGGCGCGGGCGACCTCGACCGCGCCGTGGCCGTAGGCCTGCGCCTTGACGACCGCCATCAGGCGGGAGCGCGGCGCCAACGCCTTCAGCGCGCGGTAGTTGGCGCGCAGGGCGCCCAAGTCGATCTCGGCGCGCGCGCGCAAAGCCTCGGAAAGTGGAGCCGCCGTCATTTGAAGCTACGCCTGAAGCTACGCCCGCCAAGCCACCCTGCGCTGTTTATTGCAAGGCCCCCGGTATGGCCGCAAGCCGGCCCGCCCGCGGCGCGTGCCGGCGCTTTCGCTGCCGCGCGCCTGCGCCATGGGCGTGCTCAAATAATCACCGGGCGTCCGGCCTGTCAATGGCGCAGCCGCCCGCGCCCGTGGCTTTGACAGCGCGGCCCGCCCATGTTACTCAGGAAAACAGGCTGGGGGTGTGCCGAGAAGGCACTGAGATCTCCCTCGGGAGAACCCCTTGAACCTGATCCGGGTAATGCCGGCGTAGGGAAGCCGCGGTCGTCCTTCCGCTTTATCCAACCCGAAGGATAACTCCCGTGGCTCTCGCCGCCGGCGAACGGGCGGCACGATGTCTGAACCGGTTGCGCATCTGGCGATTCGGCTAAACGGCGAGCCTTACACCCTTGCCGGCCCGCAATGCGTGGCGGCGCTGCTGGAGAGCTTGAAAGTAGGCGGCCTGCGCGTCGCCGTTGAACTTAACCGCACGGTTGTCCCCAGGGCGGAGTACGAAAAGACGCTTCTCCAGGACGGAGACGAAGTCGAAGTCATAACATTCGTGGGCGGAGGCTAAAGCCGTTGCGGCCGAGATTGCGCTGCCGCCCGTAAGGAGTAGCAATGCCAGAACCAAAGTTGCAGCAAGTCGCAAACGACGACGACTGCCTCCAGCTTGCCGGCAGAGGCTTCCGCTCGCGCCTTATCGTCGGCACCGGCAAGTACAAAAACTTTGCCGAGACCAAGGCTGCCGTCGAGAGTAGCGGCGCCGAAATGGTCACCGTCGCCGTAAGACGCATCAACCTGGCCGACCGCAGCCGCGAAAGCCTGCTCCATTACCTCGACCCGGCGCGCTACCAAATCCTGCCGAATACCGCCGGATGCTACACGGCGGAGGAGGCGGTGCGTACCTGCCGGCTGGCCCGCGAGGTGGGCGTCGGCGATATGGTCAAGCTGGAGGTGATCGGCGATCCCAAGACGCTCTTCCCGGACGTTGCCGCAACCATCGAGGCCGCCCGCATCCTGGTGAAAGACGGCTTTAAGGTCCTGCCTTACGTCACCGACGACCCGGTGGCCTGCCTGCGGCTGGCTGAGATCGGCTGCGTGGCTGTGATGCCGTTGGCGGCGCCGATCGGTTCGGGAATGGGAATCCGCAACCCCTATAACTTGCGCATCATCCTGGAACAGGCGCGGGTGCCGGTGATTGTTGACGCCGGCGTGGGCACCGCCTCGGATGCGGCGCGCGCGATGGAGCTGGGATGCGACGGCCTGCTGGTCAACACGGCGATCGCCGGCGCCAAGGACCCGATCGCGATGGCGCGCGCGATCAAGCTTGCGGTCGAGGCGGGACGTGCCGCCTATCTGGCCGGGCGGATCGAGCCGCGTCTTTACGGGACCGCCTCAAGCCCTCTCACAGGGCTAATCGGCTAAGGCCGCGGGGCCGGGCCGGGGCCGCATCCGCGCCGGCCCGCACCGGCTTGGCGTAAGGCTTGCCCGACGGGCGCAGGCCGGGAGTGCCGCCGGTGGCGCGGAGCACTATTGCCATGAACGCCAGCGTTGACTTCCGCCTCTATCTCATCACCGGCGAGCGCCTGGCTGGCGGGGCCGAGGTGCTGGCGCTGTGCCAGCGGCTGCTGGCGGCTGCGGCTGAAGAATTGCCGCCCGGCCAGCGAGTTGCGCTCCAGTTGCGGGCCAAGACCCTTGCGACGCGCGAGATTTTCGAGCTGGCGCTGAAGCTCGCTGTGCTCTGTCGGCGCTTTGGCGCGCGCCTGCTAGTCAACGACCGCATCGATATCGCGCTGGCCGCCGAGGCCGACGGCGTGCATCTACCCAGCGCCGGCATCCCGGCTGCGGATGCGCGTGCCCTGATGGGGCCCGAGCGGCTGGTGGGCGTCTCGACCCACAGCGTCGAGGAGGTGCGGGCGGCTGCCGCTGAGCGCGCCGATTTCGTCGTCTTCGGTCCGCTTTACCGGCCGATATCCAAGGCGCAGGCCGCGGCTCCGCTCGGGCCGGATGCCCTCAAGGACGCCTGCCGGGCGGCGTCGATTCCCGTCTTCGGCCTGGGCGGCGTCAGCCTGGAGCGCATCGAGGAGCTGCATAGTGTAGTTGCGGGCGTCGCGCCGCTTCGCGTGGCGGCCATCGGCGCGCTCTTCGGCGCCGAGCATCCCGAGCAGGCGATCCGTGCCCTCCTTCGCGCCCTGTATCGCTGAAGAGTTACTCTCCGCCCCCTCCGCGTTAGCATGGCCGCGCCGAGCCCCGCGCGGCGCTGACCGCGCGGCAGCTTGCCCGACCTGCCTGCCGCGCCTGCCTGTGCCTGCCTGCACGCAGACAGGCCGGGCCCGGCGCAGGCAGGCCAGCGGGAGCGCAATGCGGGGATGCGCGAGGCGTGTCCCTGCCGCCATGCAATGGCGTGGCGCGCGCGAGGCCTGCCCCGAGCCCCGCCGAGGGGAACTCCGTGTTCCGCTGCCACACCGGACGCAAAACCCCGGCACTCGCCGCGCGGCAGCTGCACCCGACAATCACACGCCGAACGAGCCAGGCAACGACGAACGGGAAGCTATAGTATGCAATCGCCAATATTTCGTCATCCCGAGCGAAGCTCCCCTCACGCCGTCATCCCGAGCGAAGTCGAGGGATCCCGGGCTCCTCCTGCGGCCCGCGCCTGCGCCCCAGAGGGCGCGGCCGGACATGAATGCGCGGGTATTCCACGTCTATGTTCTATCGAGTCTTTCCCGGGTGCTTTATGTGGGAGTCACCAACGACTTCAGCCGACGCGTTTACGAGCACAAGCAGGGAGCCGTTCCAGGGTTCACCGCGAGGTATAACGTACGTCGGCTGGTCTACTTCGAGGAGTACGCCGGCGCCTTGTCGGCCATCGAGCGTGAGAAGCAGTTGAAGCGCTGGAGGCGCGGCAAGAAGGTCTGGCTTATTGAATCAGGCAATCCGTTATGGAGGGACCTGAGCGAAGGCTGGTATGATGAGTGACGGGCGGAGGAAACCCGGGATCCCTCGGCTTCGCTCGGGATGACGGCCGGAGGCGCGCGGCTTCGGCGGGGATGACGGCCGGAGGCGAGGGGGAGGCAGCGATGCATCGCGTCGAACTGCACGAAGATTGGCGGCGGGCACAGGCCCTGCGCAGGCTTCTCGACGGTCATCCG
Source organism: Deltaproteobacteria bacterium (assembly GCA_021794015.1). Lineage (GTDB taxonomy): Bacteria > Desulfobacterota > Binatia > Binatales > Binataceae > JAJYRQ01. Next base: position 21,058 of record JAJYRQ010000011.1, read on the forward strand.
CGTAAGGGGTTACGAGGTTGACAGACTGCGGGCGGACGTCCGGCGTGTTCGCGATCTACTGCGCGGCTTCGCCTGCCGAGCCGCGGCCGTGAAGGGGGAAAATGATCCGAAGCTTGACTGCTTGATCGAAGCCCTGGTTGAAATCGAAAAGCAGGCGCGTAGAGAGGGCCTTGACGAACAGGGCACTCGCAACAAGCGCAAAATGGTAATCTTCTCCTACTTTGCCGACACCGTTGAATGGATCACGGAGCACCTCAAGAACGTCCTTGAGACGGATGGACGGCTCGCCGCGTATCGAGGCCGGATGGTGTCGGTCGCCGGCGACGAGACGCGCGACGGCGTCTCGCGCGCGAAGGCGGTCTTTGGCTTCGCCCCGGAGTCGAGTGAGGCGCCGCCCGGAGCCGACGAAGACCGCTACGATATCCTGGTAACGACCGATGTTTTGGCAGAAGGTGTCAACCTGCAGCAGGCGCGCAATGTTATCAACTACGATTTGCCGTGGAACCCGATGCGCCTGGTTCAGCGCCACGGACGAATCGACAGGATCGGCAGTCCGCATCGCGACGTGTACGTCCGCTGCTTCTTCCCCGACAAGCGCCTGAACGATCTGCTCGACTTGGAATCGCGCATCCGTAGGAAGCTCAAGCAGGCGGCGGCAAGCATCGGAGTGGAGCACGAAGTCATTCCGGGCGCGGCCACCGGCGAGCAGGTCTTTGCGGAGACGCGCGAAGAGATCGAAAAGCTCAGGAATGAAGACGCGACCATCCTCGAAAACGGCGGCGAAGATCCTTCGGCGCACTCAGGCGAGGAGTACCGCCAGGAGCTGCGCAAGGGCTTGGAGCGTCACGGCGAGAAGACTATCACGGGACTGCCTTGGGGCGCGGGGTCAGGGTTTGTCAGTGGCCGCGTGACCGGCCATTTCTTCTGTGCGAAGGTGGGCGAGCGTGTCTTTTTGAGGTTCGTGCCGGCCGAAGGCGGTGCAATTGTCAAAGACACGCTCGGGTGCCTCAAACTAATCGCGTGCAAGGAAGATACACCCCGCCACGTTCCGGATAACGCGCGCGAAGCTGCCTACGTCGCATGGCAGCGTGCGCGGCGGGATATCTTTGAGGAGTGGAAGTTCGCTACCGATCCTGCGAACTTGCAACCGCGCGTCAGGGCCGGAATGAAGGCGGCTGCAGACCACATACGGAAATACCCGCCGCCTGAGTTCACTCAAGAACAAATCGATCGGTTGATCGAATGTATCGAAGCGCCTTGGGGTGTTCGAATCGAACGGCAAATCCGAGACTGCCTTGACGGTGGCAAGGGTGTCGGGGCCTCGGTTGCGATCGCGGCAAAGGTCAAGGAACTCGGCTTGGAGCCGTTTAAGCCGGCAGCCCCGCTGCCGCCGATCGAGCAAGACGAGGTCCGCCTGGTCTGCTGGCTGGCCGTGGCGGCAAGCTCCCCTTCGCGCATAGCGGCGCGGCGCCCTTGACGTGGCTTCTTTGGTCGGGGTGGCCGGGTTAGCCTTTGATCACGGCAAAGGGCTTGAGCCTTGCCACTTTGGGGGTGATGCCCGCCTTATCCATGATGTCAACCACGTCGGCAACGTCTTTGTAGGCGAAGGGCATCTCCTCGGTCACCGTGGCGCATCCCTGGTAGCGGATCGTGACGCCGGCGGCGTTTAGCTCGGCGATAACGTCGCGCCCACGGGCGGTCTTCTTGGCGCGGGCCCGGCTCATCAGCCGGCCCGCGCCGTGGCAGGTCGAGCCGAGCGTCTCAGCCATCGCCTGCTCGCTGCCCAAAAGCACGAAGGAGTAGCGGCCCATGTCGCCCGGCACGAGCACCGGCTGCCCCGTTTCGCGCAGCGCCGGCGCAAGCGCCGGATGGCCCGGGGCAAAGGCGCGGGTTGCCCCTTTGCGATGGACACAAAGCAGCCGCTCTTTGCCGCCCACCGTATGCCGTTCAAACTTGGCGATGTTGTGGCATACGTCGTAGACCAGCGCAAGGCCGAGTTCGCGCTCGCTTATGCCGAGCGCCTCACACAAAGCCCGTTCGGCGTTGCGCATGATGATCTGCCGGTTGCACCAGGCAAAATTTGCCGCCGCGGCCATCGCGCTTAAGTAGGCGCGCCCTTCGGGTGTGCGGATTGGCACCGCCGCAAGCTGTCGATCAGGCACCCGGATACCGTAGCGGTCCATCGCGCGGCCCATCACCCGCAGATGGTCGTCGCAGGTCTGATGGCCCAGGCCGCGCGAGCCGCAGTGGATAGTGACCGTTACGGTTCCCGGCTCAAGCCCGAGCGCTTGCGCCGCCGCCGGCGCATAAATGTCGTCCACGCGCTCCAGCTCGAGAAAATGGTTGCCGGAGCCAAGCGTGCCGAGCTGCTTTTTGCCCCGTTGATAAGCCTCGTTGCTGAGCGCGTCGGGGTCTGCCGACTCGAGACATCCGCCCTCTTCGGTGTGATCAATATCCTCGGGGCGGCCGAAGCCCTGCGCGAGCGCCCAGTTGGCGCCCTCGCGCACGGCTTTGCGCAAATCACTCGGCGACAGCGACGGGATCGCGCCTTCGGAGCCGACTCCGGCCGGCACTACGGCGAAGAGCGCGTCGGCAAGCCGCTCGGCTTGGCCGGCGATCTCTTCATACTTGAGCCTGGTACGTATCAGGCGGACGCCACAGTTGATGTCGTAGCCGACGCCGCCGGGCGAAATTACCCCCTGCTCGGCGTCGAAGCCGGCCACGCCGCCTATCGGGAAGCCGTAGCCCCAGTGAATGTCCGGCATCGCCAGCGAATAGCCGACGATTCCCGGCAGGCAGGCGACGTTGGCGACCTGCTCGAGGCAGGGGTCGCCCTCGAGCTCTCGCAGCATCGCGGCGCTGGCATAGATGCGTCCCGGAACCTGCATCGCGCCGGTTTTCGGGATTTCCCACAAAAACTCGCTTACCTGTCGAAGCTGCATAGGTTGCGCCTGAGCCGTTTGCCGCGTCTCCAATTCTAGTTTCCGGCCCCGCGCTGGCGCCCGCAACCGGGCCCCGGGCGGCGCGATGCTTGAGGACGCGGCTTCGCTTGCCGAAGCGGCCTGTGGCTGCCTCGGCGACGGCGCGCAACGCCACGGGGGCGGGGATAGCTTCCCGGCGACCCTTGGCTTACGATCCTGATGTTAGAGGGTTGGGTGCACAGACCGGGCGCAAGCTGTCAAGCTTGGCGAGGCTGAGAGTATGACGACCCAAGCAGCCGGTTGCGCCTTGGCGTCGGGCTAACGATGAAAAAAGCGAGTTATTGTACCAAGTGCGGCGCCGAGTTGGCGCCCCAGGCAGCGCGCTGCCCGCACTGCGGAGCGCCGGTAGCCGGGGCCGCGACCACAAGCCGCCGCGCGCACGCGGCGCGCTGGGCGGTAGCCGCAGCCGCCGTCATTGCCGTAGGTGTGGGCGTCGTCGTGGCGCTTCGGCTTAGCTCGCCTAGAGCTCCGGCCAAGGCAGCGGCCCTTTCCGGCGCCGCAAACATCGCCGAGTCTGCACCCGCGGCCGAGCCGCATACCGTTTCGGCGGCAACCGCTGCTTCGCCCAGCATGGGGCTCTTTGAGCTGCCGGCCGCCGACCGCAACTTTGTGGGTACTTGGGGCGGTTACGCTCGGGTGGACCCCGGCGCGGCCACCCGGGTGGGCAAACCGATGCTCCCGATGACTTTCTATTTCGGCCGGAAAAACGGCGTTGTCTTCCTGCGCACCGAAGTCTACGGCAGCCCGCAGTGGCCGGTGGTGGGACAGAAAGTCGAGACGCTTGATCCCAAGCGGGTGCGCTTCGAACTCGACTCGGCGTGCAATTCGTGTACGCCGCCGGCGCGCGAGGTGGAAGTCACAACGCTCACGCTGACCGACAAGAACACGATGAACGTCGAATGTACCGGCTACACCTCCTGGCAGGGCGACGGCCATTCGGGGGCCTCCTACCACGGCGTTTTGCATCTTCTAAATGCCGCGCAGGCGCAGGCGATAGACCAGCAGGCGCGCCAAGGGGGTGTCCTGCTCACCAAGATTAACAGCGCCGGGCAGGTTGGACGGTAGCAGGGCCTCGGCTGCCGCCGCCGTTGCGCGACGGAACGAGAGCACTTCCCCCGATCGCTATTAACTACTCCGCGGTATAGTTACACAGGCTCCGCTCGGTCGCGGGTCGCTCTGTCATTCCCTCGCGCGCCAGGCCATGGCATGGCGGCAGATGGTGAGGCCGCGTTGCGCGGCATTGCGCGTCCGTGGCAGGGCGGCGCGCTTCTGATTCACGCCTGTGGCGGCGTCTGATGCGCGCCTTGAAGCGGCGGCCGGTGCGTGGAAGGATCGCTGGCATGAGCCAGACGCGCGCGACGCCGACCTCGAGCGCCGCGGCCTACATCGTCGAGTTCCTCATCCGGCAGCGGGTGCCGTACGTCTTCGGACTGTGCGGCCACGGAATCCTGGGACTGCTCGACGGCCTCTTTGACCGGCAGAACGAGATCAAGACGATCTCGGTGCATCACGAAGCGGCGGCCGGTTTCATGGCCGACGCATACTTTCGCGTGGCGCACAAGCCGGTTGCCACCTATACCTCGTGCGGGCCGGGCTCGGCCAACCTGGTGGTGGCGATCGCCTCGGCGTTCGCCGACTCCTCTGCGATGCTCAACATCACGGGCAACGTCCCCACCGGCCAGTGGAACCGGGGCCCTTTCCAGGAGACCGGCCGTTACTTTCAGGGCGACTTCGTCAACGTGGTGCGCCCCTACGTCAAGCGCAGCTTTCAACCGCTGCGCGCCGAGATGCTGCCGCTGGCGCTGCGCCAGGCGTTTGCCTTGATGACCAACGGGCGGCCCGGGCCGGTCCATCTGGACGTGCCGCTCAACGTATTTGTCGAGCCGGTGGGCGAGCAAGCTGCCGAAGGCGAGGCCGACTGGCCGGCAACCGCATGGGCGCGCCCGGCAGGCGATCCCGGTGCCGTGGCCGAGGCGGCGCGGCTGTTGCGCGCGGCCCGGCAGCCGGTGATCGTCGCCGGACACGGCGTGGAACTGAGCAACGCCGAAGAGAGCCTGCGCGCCTTTGCGCAGGCGACCCAAACTCCCGTCGCCACAACCCCGCTCGGCAAAGGAGTCTTCGACGCAAGCGACCCGCTCAGCCTGGGCGCTACCGGCCGCAACGGTACGTACATGGCCAACGCCGCCTGCCGCAACGCGGACGTTATCCTTGCCCTGGGCACGCGTTTCGACGATCGGGCAACCAGTGCCTGGCTGCCGGGCTTCACCTACCGCATCCCGCCGACCCGGCTCATCCACGTGGATATCGACGCTGCCGAGATCGGCCGCAACTTCCAGCCCGCGGTTGCGATCGTGGCGGATGCGCGGGCCGTGCTCGAACAGCTCAAAGAGCAGCGCTGCGGAGCGCAAAGCGGGCGTAGCGACTGGCTTGCCCGGATCGCCGGCTGGCGCAGGAAATGGGACGAGGCGACGGCGCCGCCTCGGCTTTCCGACGCCGTGCCGATCCGGCCCGAACGGGTGGTGGCGGAGTTGCGCAAGGTGGTGCCGGCTGACGCAATTGTGGTCGCCGATGTCGGCGTCCATCACAACTGGCTGGTGGCCGAGTACCCGGCCTTACGGCCGCGCACGCTTTTGCAAACCTGGGGCTTTGCCGCGATGGGCTTCGGCGTGGCAGGGCCGCTGGGCGCCAAGCTGGCGGCGCCCGACCGGCCGGTGGTGGCAGTTTGCGGGGACGGCGGCTTTGCGATGCATGCCGGCGCCGTGCTCACCGCGGTCGAGTACGACATTCCGATCGTCTGGGTGGTGTGGAACAATTTCGGCTACTGCTCGATTCGAGACCAGCAGCTCGGCTACTTCGGCCAAGGACGCGAGCTGGCCACGAGCTTTGTCGGCCCCGGCGCGCGGCTGCTCAGCGCCGACTACGCGCTGATGGCGCGTTCGATGGGTGCCGAGGGCGCCACCGTCGAAAGACCCAACGAATTTGCCCCCAAGCTCGAAGCCGCGATCGCCTCGAACCGGCCAACCGTGCTCGACGTGCGGATCGATCGCGAAGTTCGGCCGCTGGCCAGCGGGAGCTGGGACCTGCCGCCGCTGCCGCCTCCGATGCCGAATTTCGGCTGGGGCGAAGACTGAGGGAGGAGACGACCGCTATGACTGCCAAGGCCCTTGTTGTAAGACTTGAGGAGCTTTCCTGGATTGAGCCGCCCGGGCATCATGGCGCCCTGTCGAAGCTCCTGGTAACGCCGGAGAACAGCGCAACCAAGCAGTTCGACTTTCGCGTCTCCACTTACGCCCCGAAGGGGTATGTCGAGCCTCATACGCACGAGACGACCGAACAGGTTTACTACATCCTGGCCGGCAAAGGGCTCATGACTCTTGGCGATCGCCGGATGGTGGTCGAGCCCAACACGGCGATCTTCGTTCCCGCCCGGCTGCTCCACGGGATCGAGAACACCGGCCTGGAGAACCTGGTTTTTGTGGTCGTCTCCTCGCCGCCCGCCGAGATGTCGCGGGTCGATACGCGCGCAGGCCGCTGAAAAGCCGGCGGCGTGCGCGCCGAGCGCGGCCGCACGGCGTCTCCGCCGGCAAGCCAGCGGCCTTGAGCGCGCCGCTTTGCGCGCGCGATGAAAGCCGACGAGGAATACGATCTCGTTGTTCTCGGAGCCGGAGCCGGCGGCATGACCGCGGCCCTGGTTGCGGCGCTTGAAGGCTTGCAAAGCCTGGTCGTCGAGAGAAGCGGCCAGGTCGGAGGAACCACCGCGCGTTCCTCGGGGACCGTCTGGATACCCAACAACCATCATCTGCACGGCCTCGGTATCGAGGGCGACGATCGGGCGGCGCGCGCCTACCTTGGCGCCCTGGTCGGGGACAAGGCAGAACCTGCGCTGCGCGAGGCCTTTATCGAGGCGGCACCCGCGATGCTGCGTTACCTGGAAGAGCGCGCCGATCTTCGTTTCCAGCCCTATCCTCGTCAGCCGGACTACCACCAGGAACTGCCCGGCGCGGTCGAGGGCGGACGCGCCTTGGAGCCGCTGCCGTTTGACGGCCGCATCCTGGGACCAGACTTCGACAAGGTCGCCTGGCCGCTGCCGGAGCTGATGCTCTTCGGCCGCATGATGGTGACCCGGGCCGAGGCGGCGCGCCTTTTGCGGGCGGCGACCTCGTGGGACGGCCTCGCCTTGGGCGCGCGGCTCATCGTGCGCTACCTCGCCGACCGCACGCGCTGGCGGCGCGGCACGCGCCTGGTTCTGGGCAACGCGCTGGCGGCGCGGCTTTTCCATAACCTGCGCCGGCGCGCCGTGCCGGTCTGGCTGAATGCGGCCGCAAGGCGGCTAATCGTCGAGCAGGGACGGGTGCGAGGGCTGGTCGTCGAGCGCGGCGGCGCCGAGCTGACAATTGGCGCGCGGGGCGGCGTGGTGATGGCGGGCGGCGGCTTTCCCGCAAGCCCCGAGCTCTGCGAGCGCTATCTCCCAAAGCCGATGGCGCAGTACACCGCGGCCTACCAATGGTGTCGCGGCGAGACTATTTTGCTGGCGCAAAGCGCCGGCGCCGCGCTCGGACCGCCGGGCGAGGATAACGCGCTCTGGTTCCCAAGTTCGATCGGCAGACGCCGCGACGGAACGACCGCGGTTTACCCGCATATCGTGCTCGACCGGGCAAAGCCGGGCTTGATCGCTGTCAACGCTGCCGGGCGGCGTTTCGTAAACGAGGCGGTCTCCTACCACCGGTTCACGCGGGCGATGTACCGGGCCCATCAAACGACCCCGGCAATTCCCGCCATGCTGATCTGCGACCATCGCTTTCTGTGGAACTACGGCTTGGGCATGGTGCGGCCGAGAACGCCGTGGCCCGGACGATTCGTTAAGTCCGGGTATTTGAAGGCTGCCGCCACGCTCGAAGAACTCGCCCGCAAGATCGGCGTGGACGGCGCCGGCCTGGCCGATACCGTGAACAGGCATAACGAGTTCGCGCGCACCGGCGTGGACGCCGATTTCGGCAAAGGCGCCAACGCCTACGACCGCTGGGCTGGGGACGCGGAGCACCGCCCAAATCCCTGCCTGGGGCCGATCGAGCAGCCGCCGTTTTACGCGGTCGCGCTGGTGCCGACGCCGTTGGGAACAAGTCTCGGGCTTCTTACCAACCGCCATAGCCAGACGCTGGACGCTTCCGGCCGCCCCATCGAGGGCCTTTACGCCTGCGGCAACGATATGCACTCCGCCGTGGGCGGTGAATACCCCGGGGCCGGTGCGCAGTTGGGACTGGCGATGACGTTTGGCTACCTGGTCGCCATGCACGCCGCCAAGGCGGCCGGCGCACGAGCCGCGTAGCGGGCAGAACAAGACTACGCACTACTGCGCAAGATAGTTAGAGAGCCTCCGCTGCCTGGCGGCTTCCTATGCCATTGCCGCGCGCGGCGCCCATATATGACAAAACTGGGGCGCCCACCCTCTTTTCTGCTCCTCCCCCCGCCGGGGGAGAGGATCGAGGCGCCCCCCTGAGCGCAGCGCAAGCGGAGTCGATGGAAGAGGGGAGACGCACCCAGAGGCTCGAGGTGGCGCCAGCGGCCCCCCTCACCTTCCCCTCTCCCCCCGCCGGGGGAGAGGGAGACAAGAACGCGCACCGCGCGGGAATGACAGCAGCGCGCCCGAGCGGGTCCAACCTGTGTAACTATATTCTGCAAGAGTCAGTAGGATCGACCACCTTTCTCTGCGCCGCCGACCCGCGCTCGTCGCGCCAAGCGCCCCCTCTTCGCGGTCACCGTCCCCGCTGCGCTTTTCACCGACGGACTGAGGTCCGAGTCGGCGATTCGGCGTGCCAGGCGCGTCCATCTGCCGCCAGCCGCCGCCAGTGCCTGTACGGCGCCTTCCCGGACCATGAATGAGCGATGCGAGGCTGCGCGCTCAATAGCGTGGAGCGCCTGCGAACTGCCGATTTTCGCCAACGCGCTCACCGCTTCCTTCGCCACGTAAGGGTCGCAGTCACCGTCGACGAGGCTTGCGAGGTTGGCCGCCGCCTTGCTGACTCGCTTCTCTCCGAGCAAGAAGGCGGCCCGTCGTCGCGTTTCCCCGATTGGATGGTTCAGCGCTCGGAGCAGTTTTTCGCAAAAATCACCCGGCACGGCACACTGAGACTGCCCGCAGCGAGGGCATGGAGCCTCGCTGCTCTCAATCACCTGGAAGCAGTTCCAGCAGAACGATTTCATAACCGCCTCCGGGCAGCAGGAGGTTCGGCCGCCAATGCCTTGGCCTTGACTCTTCTCAGCCAGCGCCCCAGGCGAAGTGATTCGGGGCCAGCCGCCGAAGCGGCCAGCGCTTGTTCGACGAACTCAGCGGCAAACGCAAGATTGGCTGCCAGGCTTTCCTCGGCTTCCTGGCGTTGCGGCCAGCCAAGCCATGGGAGAAGTGCCACCAGCCGGCGTGCGCAGAGGCGCTTTCCCTCGTCGCCCGCGGTAACCAGGCCGAGCCGGCAGGCCAACGCCGCGATCTCGTGGTCGCGCTCTTCGACCAAGCCGGCGAGTTTCTCCCAAACGTCACGGCTTGCGCCAAGCTCGAGGAGCAGCCGCAAGGCGCTTAGCCGCCGTCTCCTGCTGGACGGCGTCTCACCGCCGCTTAGGCCGGTGGCGGCGCGCGATGCGGTGTCCGTGAGCGGGCTGAGGATTCCCCGGCCCAGCGCTCGCAGCGCCTCCTCTGCCGCGCCGGCGGCGCAATCGTCTTCCAACGCAGCAATCAAGAGCGGCGCTGACTCGGCACGCCGGTAAGCGCCCAGAGCCTCGATAACCCCCGGCACGCGATGGCGGCGCGCGGTCGCGCACAGGAGCGGGTAAGCCGACTCGTCGCGACCGGCGGCCAAGGCTCGGGCCGCCGTCCCCACAACCGCCTCGTCGCCCAAGCGCTCGACCGGGTCGGCAGCGGGTTCCCAGCGCTCGACAAACTCTCTTAGGACGCCGGGCAGATCGAGCGCCGCCAGAGCCTTAACGGCCCGCTGGCGCGGCGCGAAAATTCCCGCCGAGTCCCGCTCGAACAGAAGCTCTCGCAGCAACGGCACCGCCTTGGCACCCAGCGCGACGGCGTCCAGAACCGCGGCGTCGCCCTCCTTCAACGATCGCAGCCGGCAAGCCAGCTCGGCCGCTTGCTCGCCGTCGGCCGCGGGCCCGGACCCCGACACCGCTAGAGTTTCGCAGCGGTCTTCGGCGCTCACGGCGCCTTCCCCGTGCGCAGAACCTGAACCAGGTCGCGCTTAACCTCCTCAGGCAGCGCCAGCCTAAGGATTTTGCCGGCGGTGATCTCGACCGGGTAATCGTAGGCCCTAAGCTCAAGCCGCCCGTCTTCCCAGACGGCGTAGCGCGCCCGCGGATCCCCGGCCTTCGACTGGCCAAGGCTTCCGGGATTGGCAACCAGCCGGCCACCGCAAACACGGGTAAAGGGCAGGTGCGTATGGCCGACCAGGATAACATCGGCGCCCGCGCCAGCTTGCTCTTCTTCCACCCAGCGCGGCGAGTCGGCGGTCCGGTACTCGTAAAGCGGGTCGGAGGGGGTTGCGTGGCACAAGAAGAATCTTCGACCGTCGACCTGGCTACGAGCCGACGCCGGCAGCTTTCGCAAAAACTCCTTGTCCGCGTCGCCGAGCAGCGCCGACGTATACCGTCCCATCGCTTCGGCCATCGCGCGAAAGCGAGGAGAACATTTGAAGTCGGCGCCGAACCAGCCCACGGCGTGGTCGTGGTTGCCCCTGACGACCGTGGAGGCGTGCGCCCGCACAAAGGAGACCGTCTCGGCCGGGTCGGGACCGTAGTTGACCAGGTCGCCTAGCACCCACAGCTCGTCGTAGTCGCGCGGCAGGGCCGAGAGCGCCTCGAGGTTGGCGTGGAGGTCGGAGATGATGCAGATTCGCATGTGCGGACGCCGGTCTCCTTTCAACGGGGGGTTGGAGACTTCGGAGGGTTCGCGGCCGAGTCGTCGGCGGCTGCGCCGAGTTGCGCCCGATCGCGCCCGAGATCGCGCAGCATCGCCTCGCCCGCTACATAGGCGAGCCTTAGTCTGCGATTCTCTTCGGACAGCACGGCGTTGCGATAGCGCAGGCTTGCCACCTCGCTTTCGAGCTCCGCCAGGCGCTTCACCCGGCGCGTTTCGTCCCATCGTTCGAGCTCCTGCGAGGCAACGGCTTCGTCGTCGAGCGCTTCTGCGACTTCCGGGGGCGGCTGCCGCTCAACCGGACGGCCCAGGTAGGCAAGCGCGGCGGAGATGAGCGACTCCAGGTCGTCGCCGTTACGCAGTTCGGCCTGGGCGAGAGCGTCTCGCAGGCCGGCGATCTTTGCCCTCTGGATCCGCGCAAAGTTGCCGGCAACCTGGCCGTCGTTAATCGCCTTTGCATGCCGGCGGCAAAACGCCGGCGCCGCTTCGAGTGCCTTGGCGAAGCGAATGCCGGGGTCCAGGCGGCGGATCGCGCGCGCCAGCCGCAATTGAATTCGGCTTAGCCTGGCGCACACTTCACATCCGCCTTCGCCGGCCAGGACCGACTCAATCGCCGCGCGCGCCCGGCGCGCTCTCAGCGCCGGGCTTGCGACCGAGCTTAACGTCATTTCGAGATGCGGGCGGCAAAGCGCAAAGCGCGATTCATCCGGCACGCCCACGCCTGCGACTTCCTCGCGCTCGCGCCGTTCCAAGACCCCGCACATCGGGCAGGAGGCGCGTTCCAACTGTTTCAAGAGTTCTCGAAAATCCCGTGTCAGGCGCTCGAGCATCCGCACGCTCCGATCACCGATCGCCGGAGCAGCCGCGAGAGCCGGGATTCTTGAAGGGAGGACTACCCGCCTCGGGTCTTGCCCCGCTGCAGGAGTCATTGGCCTGATGGCGGTTACCGGCGGACTCCACCGCCTCAATCTAAAGGCTAGGTCCGGCCTCGACCCGGGTCAAGCTCCCTCACGAGAACCTGCCAACCAGAAGCGCCACGATGAGCGCGACCAGGCCGTAGAGAACATACGCATTGAGCACGCCGTGATGCAGCCGGCCGAAGCCATTGGACACCCATAGTGCGCTGTCCGCGATCGGATCGAGCACGAACCGGTCAAGCAGGTGATTTTCGCCGCGTATGCGCCGAATCGCCGCCCGGAAGTGCAGGCCGACGGTCTCGCGGGTGTCTTCCACGATGGTCGGCCTGAAGAGCGCCTCGAAGACAACCCGCACGGGATTCGAAAATCCGGTGCCGGTGTAGGTCATCTCGGGCAGCAATCTCGGGATTGCGCCGGCCCAGACGGCGCGCCGCTCAACGGCGCGACGGCGCGCGATCACCAGCCGAAAAACGACATATGCGACCAGCAGCATCAGCGCCAGCACCGCCGCCATGTACGCGGTGGACATCGCAAACACAACCGGATTGGCTTTGCCCCCGCGATGCAACACGACCAGTCCACGTCCCGGCATCAGGCGCTCTCCGACCTCTGCGCCCAGCGCGTGAAACTCCGCCACGAAGGCCGCAGGTAGCTCGCCATGATGCGGATTTGCGGCAAAGAACGGCGGCACCAACGCCTGCGCGGCGCCGACGCGCGTGATCGGCGCGGCCGCTCGGCCGAGCACCGGAATCACATAGGTCGGCGTAAGCCCCAGCGCAAGACACAGCAGCGCCAGTCCCGCCATCGGCACAATCGCCCAGATTCGCGCCGGGCGTGCATGGCGCGCCTCTTCCGAACGCGCCATGCCGAGAAAGCCCATCGCAAACGCCTTGACAAAGCAAGTCACCGCCAGCCCGGCCGTCAGTGCCAGTGCCGCCCCGCAAAGCGCGAAGACTATCTTAACCCCGGTCGAGCCCAGCTCGGCGCTGAGCAAGAGCGTCTGCAGCGTGAGCCACTCGCTCACAAAGCCGGCAAACGGCGGCAGCGCCGCAATCGACAGCGCGCCGACCAAGAAGAATAACGCCGTAAACGGCATCACCTTGATAAGTCCGCCCAGCCGGTCGATGTTCCGCGTTCTCACGCTCGAATCGACGGCGCCGACGGTAAAGAACAACAGCGCCTTATAAACGGAGTGGTTAACCATCTGGTAGAGCGCTGCCGCCAGCGCGATCGACCCGAGCGACCCATGCCCGGATGCGACAAAGACCAGCCCCGCGCCAAAACCGGCGGTGATGATGCCTGCATTTTCGATTGAGCTGTGCGCCAGCAGCATCTTGAGATCGCTCTGCGTCGTCGCGTAGAGAATCCCGAGCAGCGCCGTAAGGCTGCCGACGCCAAGCGCAACCAGCCCCGGCCCGACCATCGACGCCGGCAGCAGCTCACCGGCGACCCGAACGATTCCGTACAGCCCCAGGTTCAGCGTGGCACCCGCAAGCACGGGAACGAAGGCCGCCGGCGCCGCGGTGTAGGCCCGCGGCAGCCAGAAATTGACCGGCACCAAGCCGGCCTTCACGCCAAAGCCAAGAAAGGCCAGCAGGAACACCGCCCATCGCCCCTGCGCGCCGAGCGTCGCTCCCGCCGCCTTCATCGCCACGAATTCCAGCGGGCCGCTGTTGGCCAATACGATAAAGCCGAGCGCTATCAGCACAGTGCCGGCCTCGCCGACCGCCAGCATCAGGTACGCTGATCTCCTCTGCCCGTCCGTTTCATCTTCGTAGCTCACCAGCAGATAGGTGAGGACCGACATCAACTCCCACAGCATCAGGAAGGACGCCGCATCCGCCGACAGCGGGATCAGCACGAGCGTGGCAAAAAGCGCGAAATACGGAACGCTGAAAGCCCGCAGGCTATAGCGGCCGACGTATCTGCCTAGACTCCCCGCAGCGAAAATCGAGCCCGGCAGTAATACCAGGCCCGAGACAAAAAGAAAGAGCGCGGAAAGCCGGTCGAGCGACAGCGTAACCGTGGCAAGCGAGGGGATGCTCCAGAGCGTTGCGTGAAACGGCGCCCCCGCAAAAAGGCCGCTCCCGCTGAACCAAAGCAGAGCAAGCGCGGCGGCAGACCCCAGCCATCCCACGATCGCCGGCCTGCGCCGTCGGCCGGCAAACAGGGACAACGCCGCGCCGGCGCCGCACAGAACCAGGATCAGGACCAATAGCCTACCCATAGCCGTCATCGCAGCCGGTCCTGGTTGGCGCCGGCGCGAACAGCATCCGTGCCCGATGGCGGCTTGCGCCCCGCGACAAGCAGCAGTCCGTGCAGGATGGCAAGCGGCGGCGGGGGATTGCCCGGCACCTCGACATCGACCGGAAGCAGTTTGCCGACGCCGCCCGCGCAGATGAAGCTCGGGCTGAAGATTGCGGCCGACAGCGCGCAGCTCCCGACCGCGACAACCCGCTTCGGTGCCGGCATCGCCTCGTAGGCCTTCCTAAGCGGCAGCCGCATATGCTCGGTCAGCGCCCCAACCACCAGCAACACGTCGGCGTGACGCGGCGTCGGAGTGAGAAAGAAGCCGAGCCGATGCATGTTGTAGTAGGGATTGTTGAGTTGCCTGACTTCGCTAAGGCATGCGCCGCAATCGCCGGCGTCAACCACCAGGATGTGGAGCGAACGGCTGAAGGCGCGGCCCAAGCTCCTACCCCGCCGCTCGCTACCCGCAAGCAACTCCGCCCATTGGCAACCGGCATCCCAGTCGACAGGGCTTTCGGTCTCCCGCACGCAACGAAAGCAGTGGACGCAGCGGCGGCGGTCGACCTCCACGCCGCTCGGTACCTGCCGCAACGCAGCCGTCGGACAACGTGCCGCCACAAGCTGCGCTCGGGCCGCCGGCAGGCTGGTCGCCGCCGGCATTCCGGGGGAAGTTCCCGGCGCCGTTTCCGCGGCGCGCGGGTAGTGCGTGGCCTTAACGCCGGTCGCCAGACCCTTGGTAACCCACTGGCTCATGATGCGTGCACCGCCTACCGATCGTTCTCGTGGACCGAAAGCGCAAAGGTCGCCAGGATTATCGGAAAGTCCTGGAAGGCAAAATTCTCCGCTGCCAGCCTAAATCCGTGCCAGTTCGCGAACGACGGCGTGATGACGTGGTAGCGCTCGACCCGGCCCTCGGCGCCGAGGCGAATCCAGTGCAGCGCCGCGCCGCCGGGCGCCTCGGCCCAGCCGAGCGCGGCGCCCGGCCTAAGCTCGGTTTCGGGCGTCCGAAACCGTCCCTGAGGAAGAGCGCGCGCCACGGTCGAGATGATTTTTGCCGATTCTTGCGCCTCCCGGAAAAACAGGCGCAGGCGCGCGTAACCGTCGCCCTCGGATTCGCGCGGCGCTCCAAACTCGACGCGGTCGTAGCCGCAATACGGCTGCACTTTGCGCAGATCGCGCACCAGGCCCGCCGCTCGGGCGATCGGTCCGACCAGGCCGAAGGCTCGCGCGTTGAGCGACGAAACAATTCCGACCTGCTCGAGCCGGTCCAGAAAGCTGCTCGATTTGCTCAACATGCCCTGAAGGGCTGCGAGCTTTGCGGCCACCCACGCAGTCGCCGCCGCGGCGCGGCCGCACGCGGCGTCATCGAGGTCGGTGCTCAGGCCGCCGAAGCGATTCAAGCCGAATAGATAACGATGGCCGGTCAGAGCGCCTGAAGCGCGCAGCAACTCCTCTTCGAGCATCGCCGCATGTGCCGCAGCCACCGCCAGTCCCGTCGATTCGCAGATGCCCGCGATTGCCGCCGCGTGATGCCGCATCCGCTCCAACTCGGCAAGCAACACCCTCAGTGAGGCGGCCCGCGGCGGCACTTCGAGCTGACACAAGCGCTCCACAGCCTGACAGAGCGCCAACGAATGAGCAAAAGCCGAGGTCCCGCTGATCCGCTCGGCGATCAGCACGACGTCATCCGGCCGGCGCCCTTCGGCGATCTTCTCCAGCGCGCGGTGGGTGTAAAAGAGACGCGGCTGGGCGCGGATAACGTCCTCGCCCACGGTTTCAAGCTGAAAAAAGACCGCCGCCGACGCGGCAGAATAGATCGGTCCAACGGGCATCGCGAAAGCCCCGACCTCCTCGACGATCCGGCGCGGCTTCCAGTTCGGGTCCGGTTCTCGATGCTTCACCGGCTGCGATGCGTCAAACGTCTTGCAGAGCGGCGCCAGACCCTCCTGCCAGACATCATTGTGAAGCACGAAATCGCCCAGGCGCGGATGCCCCTCGAAGACCAGGCCGAAAAGGTCCTCAGCCTCGCGTTCGTGCCAGTCCGCGGCGTGAACGAATCGGCTGATGCTGGGAAGACGCCCGTCCCCCGAGGACAGCGAAGCGACCACATGTAGCCAGCCCGAGCGCGCGCGGTAAAAGAGATAGCGAAGCTCCCAACCCGATCGCTGCTCGACCACCAGGCCGCCGAAAGAGTAATCCTGGTCTGAAAAGAGCCAGCTACAGAGTTCGGGCAGCTCCGCGGGGCGGCATTCCATACGGCACGCCAAGCCGGCAGCGCCGTTGTCCAGGCTCAGCCCGACTCTGCCTCCCCAGCGCGCCTCGACTTGGTGCGAGAGTTCCTGCAATTCGGCGGGCATCGGTTATCTCGCCAGGCTCTGTGCCGCCGCCTCAAGCAGGCGATGGAGCGGCGGCGGCATGTATACTCCGAGCACGACTATCGGCGCGCCGGCCAGAACCAGCGTCACGCCGCAGCTCAGCGGCAGTCTGACGGCAGCGCCGTCCGCTCCCGGCGCCGGCTGCCCGAAAACCATCCGGTTCAGATGGCCGAGAATGCCGAAGAATGCGATCACAACGAAAGCCGCGAGCAGACCGGTTGCCAGATACTGCCGCGCCGCAACCCCGGCGCGCAAGATCGAAAACTCGCTCAAAAAGACCGCCAGCGGCGGCGCCCCGGCAATCGCGATCCCGCCAAACAGCAGGGCCGCACCCGTCGCCGGCGACGTTCGTAGCAACCCGCGCACATC
The DNA here is from genome assembly GCA_021794015.1 of Deltaproteobacteria bacterium. GTDB lineage: Bacteria > Desulfobacterota > Binatia > Binatales > Binataceae > JAJYRQ01. The sequence goes on from JAJYRQ010000011.1 coordinate 37,859, forward strand.
GGCGATTTGCCGCGTCTTGACCGCCAGCAGCACCGACCCGGCGGCGAAAAAGCAAAACGACTTGGTCAGCGCGTGATTGAGGATTTGGTAGACGGCGCCGTAGTGGGCGCTGGCGCCGCCCAGGCCGGCCGCGGTCAGGATGATTCCCATATGCTCGACCGTGGAAAACGCGAACAGGCGCTTGTAGTCGGTCACCTGCAGGATGAGGAACGCCGCGATGCCGACCGAAATCAGCCCAACCACCACGGCCCAGCGATCGACATCGATCCTCCCGGAAGCGTTCAGGATCGGCAGCATCCGCAGGATCACGTAGAGCACGACCGTCGTCTTGACCCCGGAGAGCAGGGCGCAGATGGGCGACGGCGCTTGACTGTGCGCGTCGGGCAGCCACGTATGGAGCGGCACCAGGCCCGTCTTCGCGCCGAAACCGACCAGGATCAGGACGAAAGCCGAAATAAGCAGATGCGCCGAGACCTTCGGCGCGAGCACCACGAGCCCAGCCCAGGTGAAGGGCGCATCGCCCAGCCGCGTCGCCGGATAGAGCACGATAAAGCCGAGCAGTGCCACCGCGCCGCCCATGATGGTCAGGATCGAATATTTCCATGCGGCCTCGACCGCCTCGGGCGTATCATCAAACGCCACCAGGTAAACGCCGAAAATCGTCGTCAACTCGACCGCGGTCCATACCAGCGCCGGTTCGACCAACAACGGCACCGTCAGCATGGCCCAGACAAACAAGTTGTAGTTCGCGTAGTAACGCCGCAGATGGCGAGCGTCCGGCTCGCGCGCGATGTAGCCCCACGAGAAGAGCGCGGCGGTGGCAGCGACGACAGCCACAAGCACCAGCACCAGCGCGCCAAGACCATCCAGCTCCAGCCAATTACGCAAGGCGACCACCGGGGCACCCCCAGCCACCCGCAGCGCGCTCGTCACCGCCAGGATGAGCGTGATGACGCTGATGCCAAGGGTCGCGGCCGGCGCCAAACGGCGGCCCAGCGGCAGCCACGAGACGAGCGCGGCGAACAGCGGTAGCACCAGAATCGCGAACAGGCTCATCGGGAGGTTTCCTCACGGAGGCTTCGCAGCGCGCCGACTTCGGTTGTTCCCACGCGCTCATGCGTGATGCGGGTCAGGATTCCAATCACCAGCGCGACGATTAACATGTCGAACGGAAAGGCCATCTCCGCGACCAGCGGCAGTCTTGGCGCGATGGCGACCCCGGCCAACAACGAGGCGTTTTCGATGGCGAAGATGCCGATTAGTTGCGGTACTGCCTCGCGCCTGACGGCCAGCGTGAAAACTCCAAGCAACAGGCCGGCCAGACCAATCGGTACGTTGATTGAGTCCACGGCGCCGCTGGCTGGCGGAAGAATCTCGGCCAGGAAGTAGGCCACCAGGGTCAGAACGAGCGCTATCAGCAGCGAGCTGGGGATATTCAGCACCTGGTCAATCTCGCGGCGCTGGAAAACCTCCCCGGGCACCTGGCGCCGTAGAAGCCACGGGATCAGCAGCGGCTTGATCGCTAAGTCGAGGAACGCCACCACCAGCAGGTCGGGCACCTGCATTCCGATCGCGATCAGCACGATTGACGCCACCAAGGCGAGCGATTGCAGCCTGAAGAACCTCAGGCATCCCTGCATCTGCCGCGTCGCCAGCAAGCCAAACGCGCTCAGCAGAAAGACCCCGGCCGCAAGCCCGTTGAGCGAGGCTAGCGCCGGCGCAAAGCTGCCCATGTGCAAGCTCCCTAAAACCTCAGCAGAGCACTGACCATCGCGACTACCGACGTTACGAAGGCCGCGCCCAGAAATTCGCTCACCCGAAACAGCCGCAGTTTCGCCAGCGACGACTCGATCGCCACCAGCACAAGGAGGAAGAGGCCAGCCTTGAACAGCACCAAGGGCGCCGCCAGAAGGACCGCCGTCATGCGCTGCCCCCCGGCAAGCCCCCATGGAGTCACCAGGACGTTGATCAGAATGCAGATCAGCACAAGCAGCTTCATCTGGCCGCCCCACTTCATCAGCGCCATGCCCGTGCCCGAGTACTCCAGGCTCTTGGATTCGTCGATCATGGCGAGCTCGAAGTGGCCGCCGGGGTTGTCAACCGGGATGCGCCCGGCCTCGGCGAGGATCAACATCACAAAAGCGACCACCAGCAGCAGATGCGAGGGCGCGAAAAACTCCGAGACCATCAACCAGTGCTGCTGCACGATGTAGGGTATCGTCGAACCGGCTATGAACGAGACCGTGAAGAATACGACCATGAAAACCGGCTCGGCGAGAAAGCCGACCATGCGGGTGCGGCTTGCGCCCATTGGACCGTAAGGATTGGCGGTGTCCACCGCCGCCAGCGCGGCGAAAAAGCCGCCCAGCGCGAGCACAAAACCGCCGCCCAGCATGTCGCCCATGAAGGCGAAGAAGAGCGGGTAGTTGGTGAGCACGGGAATCAGCGTGGTCACGAAGACCGGGGCAACAAAGACCACGTAAGGCGTGGCGCGGAAAATCCAGGAGGCGTTTTCCGAGACCACTTCGTCCTTGTTGAAGAGCTTTCGCAGGTCGCGATAGGGCTGGAAGATGCTCGGCCCGCGCCGCGACTGAACGATCTCCTTGAGCCGGGCCAGCACGCCCGCAACCAGCGGGGCCCCGCCAAGCACAAAAGCCACCTGCAGCAGATTGGCGAAAATCTTGCCGGCCATCGAATTCAACCCAAAGCCGCAGCCGGCGGGAAAAGGGCAAAAGAAAAGCCTCTCCCGGCCAAGCCGGTAGAGGCCATCAGCCCACACAACGGGGCAGTTCGGAACAGCTTACGTCCGGGCGAGCCTCATCGCCCTGTCAGCGCGTAATTATGTCGGCTCCCGTCTGGCGCGTCAAGCCGCCCTCGCTCGCGCCGACCCAAAACCTGCCCGCCACGCCGCGACACCGCCCGCGCTACGGCTGCCTAAGCCAGGCGACAATTTTGCGGTGAATCCCGATGGGGTCGGCGACCTGGTAATCGTGGCCGGCGCCGGGAATCATGAACAGCTCGGCGTGCGGTATCCGCTGCTTGAGCAGCCGCGCGTTTTCCGGCGGCACCAAAACGTCTGCGTCGCCGTGAACGATCAGCACCGGACACTTGATCGACGGCAGCCGCTCCCAGGCACTGAAACCCATCACCGCCGCCATCTGGTAACCGGCGGTCTCGGGCGGCGTCGGCGGCAAACCCGTGAAAAGCTCGAGCATGCGTTGCTTAAGTTCCGGATGCTCGGCGACCAACGAGGCCGGATAGAGAACGGAAAATAGGCGCTCCAAGCTTCCGCCCGGGTCGGCCGCCTGACTCTTCGCACTCGACATGACCGTCTCGATCACCGAAGGCTCCGCCATCCGCGCCTGCCATCCTCCCGGCGAGGTGCATCCGAGCACCAGCTTGGCGACCTTTTCGGGATAACGTAGCGCCAGCTCCTGGCCGATCATGCCGCCCATCGAAACGCCGTACACGAAAGCCCGAGGAAGCTCCAAGACGTCCATCAGGCCGGCCACATCTTCGGCCATATCGCCCATGGTGTAGGGCGCACCAGGCCGATCCGAGGCGCCGGTGCCGCGATTATCAATCACGAAACAGCGAAAGCCCGACAAAAAAGGTAGCGCCGATTTCCAGGCTGCGCCGGGAAGACCGAAACCCATGATAAGGACCAGCGGCTCGCCTCGACCGGAGACTTCGTACGACAGGAAAAGATCGCCAACCTTGACGCGGGGCACGGCAGGCACCGGGGCTGAAACTGCTGACCGGACGCCCAGGCCTTCAGCGGATGGCGGGCTGTCGGTCCTCGGTGTCGCCCGCAGCCGAGGCAGGGGCAGGCGCGGGAGCTTTGGCTCGCACCGCGGCCGCCACGGAAGCCGACGACCGGGTACTCGTTCCCGCCCTGCCTGCGACGGGCTCTGCCGCCTGCCCGCTCTCGTCAGGGAGGACCGCCGGCACGGACGCAAGCGGATCGGGTGGAACGTTCATCGGCGGAGTGTCGTACTGGCCCTGCTGCCCGGTGTCGCCGTTCAGGACCGGGGCCAGCCGGGTCTGCGTTGCAAGGTAATTGAGCGGCCTGGCAACCCCCCACTCGAGCAGGTAGCCAAACGGTGCGACGAGGTAGCTCAGGATGCGCAGCGGTTGCCCTTCCTCGTCGTTGTTGTAAGGCTCGTATTGGTCTTCAGTGATAACGGGCGCAGTCGGCCCGGGCAAAGGGGCCATCGCGCCCGGCGCGCCAGCCGGCTGCGCAGCCGCTGGGCAGGAGGCGCAAGCGGAGGCGGCGGCCGGTTTGCCCGCTGGCGCTTGCGCGTAAGCCGGGGCGCAAGCAAGCACGGCGCCCACTACCGCCGCCAGAATGGGAGCAAGCCGCAGCATTCCAGTTCAGTTTGCGCGCGCAGGCGCCAAGCTGTCAACCGCCGCAGAGCGGGCGGCATGGCGCCCGGACCGCGTTGAGGCCAGCCCCGGCCGGGCCGCTCGGCGCCGGCGCGCGGCGGGCGCGCGGGGCTGGGGGCGTGGCGGATGATCGTTCATCTTTCGCGCCCCGCCTCGCGCATTCTTACGCCCACCGGCGGTTTTCTCCGCGCCTTCACGCACTCGCTCAACCCCTACGTTGGCTGCGCCTTCGGAAGGGGTGGCGGATGCCCGTTTTGCTACGTGCGCAAGCTGGCCGTGGCCGGCGCCTTGGCGGCGCCCTGGGGCCAGTGGGTGATCGCCAAGAGCAACCTGCCCGAGCTATTGGAGAAGGAGCTGTTTGCGCTCCAGCGCGGGGGGTCGCTTGCCGGGATGCGGGTCTTCATGTCCAGCGCAACCGACCCCTACCAGGGGCTGGAGCGCCGGCTGGGTCTCAGCCGCGCCGCGCTTGAGTTGTTCGCGCGCTTCGGGAGCGGGCGGCTGGTGGTTCAGACCCGAAGCCCACTCATCGAGCGCGACGTCGATCTGCTGCGCGCGCTGGGCAGACGGGTAATCGTCTCGCTCACGGTGGAGACCGACGATGAGCGGGTGCGTCGGGCGCTGACGCCCACCTCGCCGCCGGTGGCGAGCCGGCTTCAAGCGGCGGGTCGTTTGCGCGGCGCGGGCATCTTCGTTCAGCTCGCGATCGCTCCGATGCTGCCCAACGACGCCGAGCGCTTCGCCGAGCTTGTTCTGCCGGTCTGCGACCGGGTGGTGGTCGACACCTATTTCGACGGCGACGGCTCGGCCGGCGCGCGCTCCCGCGCGCTAGGCATCGAGGCGCTCTACCGCGAGCTGGGCTACGCCGACTGGTTTCGGCGGGGCGCCGAAGCGCAACTGCTGGCCGCGCTTGGCCGGCGGCTGGGTCCTTCGCGGGTGCTTTTCAGTTGCGAAGGCTTCAATGCGCCGTGGCCGCGCGAGCAACCGTAGCCGCGGTGCGCGGCGCCGGGTGCCGCGCGCGCCGGCGCCGTCGCGCGGCTATTTTTTCTGTTCCATCGGCTGGCCGCAGCACTTGAGCGCGCCGGCGCCGCCCTTGGTGACGATCACCTGGGAACCGCATTTACCGCAGACATAGACCTTACCGAGCTGGTTTGCCATCGATGATCAAGCTCCGTTCGACCTGGTTTGAAAAGCGGCCCTGCGGCCGCCTGGCTAGAACCCCTTGAAAACCGGCTTGCGTTTCTCCAAAAAAGAGACAATCCCTTCGGCGCGGTCGGCAGTTGTTTGTAGCAGGGCGTAGAGGTCCTCTTCAAGTCGCACACCCTGGGACAGCGTCATGTCCAAGCCGTGCAGCACCGCCTCTTTGGCCAGCCTGAGCGCGAGCGGGGCGCGCTCGACGATCGCGCGCACGATCGATTCCACGCCGGCCTCAAAGGCCGGGCGCCGCTCAAAGCAGTAGGTCACCAGGCCAAGCCGCAGGGCGTCTTTGCCTTCAAGTTCGGCCCCGGTAAGGAGCATCCGCAACGCCTGCGCCGGTCCCACCAGCCGCGCCAGGCGCTGCGTGCCGCCGAAGCAGGGCAGCCGGCCGCATTCGAGCTGCCTGAGCGCAAAGCGGGCGCCCGGCCCCGCCATCCGCAAATCGAGCGCCATCGCAAGCTCGAGTCCTTCGTCGAAGGCACGCCCCTCGATAACCGCGAGCGTCGGCTTGGAAAGCGCGGCAAAGGCCTCGACCAGGTTGGCCGGCACGCCAGGCTCGAAGCCGGCACAGAAGTCGGCGCCGGCGCCGCGCAGCACCACGAGTCTGACCGTCTCGTCGTCCTCGGCCTCACGAGCCGACTCGACCAGGCGCGAAGCCTCGGGCGCGGCCAGCCGTCCATTTGCCTGCCCGCCGATCCTGAGCGTCAGGCATCCGCGCGGATGGCCGAGCTCGGCCTGGCCCGGGCCGCGGCCAGCAGTTCCGTCAGCTTGTGGGCCGTCTGGAGGCCGGCGGCGTTTGCCGTTTCGTTTAAGCCTGGGCCGCGCCACGCAGCTCCTTGCGCAGGATTTTGCCCAGCGGATTCTTGGGCAGCACTTCCAAGAACTGAATCGTTTCGGGGCACTTGAAGCTGGCCAGGCGCGACCGGCAGAAAGCCATCAGTTCGGCCGCGTCGACCTTTCTGCCGGGACGCGGCACGACGAAAGCCTTTACGGTCTGTCCCCACTCGGCGGACGGCGCGCCGATCACGGCGGCCTCATCCACGGCCGCGTGGCTCATCAGGACCGTCTCGATTTCGGCGGGCGCGATATTCTCGCCACCGCGGATTATCAGATCATCCTTGCGACCGGCAAAGAAGATATAGCCTTCCTCGTCGATCCAGCCCAGGTCGCCCGTGGCCCGCCATCCTGCAGGCAGCGCGGCGTCGTCGGCGCGGCCGAGGTAGCCCTTCATGGTTCGTGGGGTGCGGATGACGATTTCGCCGACCTCGCCGCGGGAGAGCGCCTTGCCCTCGTCGTCGCGTATCTCGACCTCGACGTCAGGCATCGGCCGTCCGATGGAGTTAAGCCGCGCCAGCTTTTTTTCCACGGTTGCCGCATCGCCCTCCAGCCGATGGTCGTCAGGACCCAGCAACGTGAGCGAAGAGGTGGTCTCGGTCTGGCCGTAGGCGTTAACGAACCCGACCTCCCTGGGGAAAACCTCGATCGCGCGCCGGATGACCGGCAGCGGCATCGGCGCTCCTCCGTAGGCGAGGTTGCGCAGGCTGGAGAGGTCGGCGCGGGCAAACTCGGGCTCCTCAATAAGCTGCTTCAGCATCGTGGGGACGACGAAGGCGTTGGTTATCTTTTCTTGGGCGACAAGCCGCAGCCAGCTCTTGGCCTCGAACTGGGCCATCACGACCATCTTGCGGCCCGCCCAAACGTTGCTCATCATCGCGGCCATCCCGGCGATATGGTAAAACGGCACGCAGACCAACGCGCCGCCGCGTTCGCTGCCGTCGGCCATCTCCACATTGCCGGTCACGTAGGCGGTGAAATCGCGAAAGGCAAGCATCGCGCCCTTGGGCAGCGCGGTGGTGCCGCTGGTATACATCAAGACCGACGTCTCGTCGTCTTCGACGTCGGCCTCGGCCTCGTCTACCTCGGCTGCCTCGAGTAGCGGCGCGAGCCGAGCCAGAGCGCCGGTGTTTTGCCCCCAGGCAACAAACCGGGTGCCGCTGAGCTTCGGCCCAAGGCGCATCGCCAGGTCCACGTAGCGGTCGCCGACCAGCACCACCCTGGCGCCGGCGGTGCTGAGCATGTACTCGAGTTCGGGCTCCTTCGCCCGGTAGTTAAGCGGGAGAAAGGTCAGCCCGGCCTTGGCCGCAGCGTAGTAGGCGGCCACGTACTGGTGGGAGTTGGTGTCGAGCGCGGCAATCACGTTTTGCCGTTCCAGGCCGAGCTTTCCCCGAAAGACCGTGCTCAGCCGTCCGACCAACTCGTTGAGCCGCGCGTAGGTTAGCCGCGTGCGGTCGAAGACCAGGATTTCCTGATCGGGGAACATTGACGCCGGTATGGTGAGAAAATTTACGGTGTTCACGGCCCCTCCAAGCTGCAAAGCGGCGCGCTGCGGCTAGCCCGGCGCGCGCCGCGCGAATCCCTCGAGCGCGGCGGCCAGCCGGCGCTCGAGCCTAAGCGCCTGCGACAGCGGCAAATCGAGACCCTCCCGGACGGCAGTCTTTGCCGCTCGCACTTGAAGGCCGGGCAGCCGCGACAGCTCGCGCGCCAAGTCGCCGGCCGCAGCGCGCAGCCGCCGCAGCGGCGCTACTTCGGCAACCAATCCTATCGACAAGGCCGTTTCGGCGTCAATCCAGCGGCCGGTGAGCGACAGGTCAAGGGCCCAGCCAAGCCCCAGCCTGCGCGGCGCCGTCTGCGTGCCGCAAACCCCCGGGATCATCCCGCGCCCGGTCTCCGGAAAACAAAACCGCGCCTCCTTGGCCGCCACCGCGAGGTCGCAAAGCAGCACCATCTCGAGCCCGCCGCCCACCGCGTAACCATGCACCGCCGCCACCGTCGGAATCGCCAGCGCCCGCAGAAGGCCCCAGACGTCGCGCCGAAACCTTATCCAGCGCGCGGCAACCGGCGAGGGTGCCCGACCAAACTCGGTAAGATCGCCGCCCGTGGAAAAGGCCGGACCCGCTCCGGCCAACACCAGCGCGCCAACCCCGGCCAACTCGCCGACCGCAGCCAGCGCCTCGCACATCTCGTCACGCATCGCCACGTTGTAGGCGTTCAGCTCCTCGGGGCGATTGAGGATGAGCCAGGCAACGCGGCCCCGCCTAAGAAGCCTGATTGTCTTAAAGCCGAAACGATCTCTCACCGGCGCGCATCCCGAAAAAACCCCCGGCGCTCAAAGCTGCGGACCAACCACCGCGCCAATACCGCCGATCGTCGGCCGGCAAGCGGGAGACCCCCGCCAAGCCTTGGCGACTACTCAACTTCGCGGAACGTCGCCCCAACCAGCACCCTGGGCTTGCTGCGTTCGTAAACCAAGCGACCGCCGATGATCGTCAGGTCCACGCTTACCGCAGCCAACTCGCCCGGCTCGGCAGAGAGCGGATCTGCCTCAAGCACCACCAGGTCGGCCAGCCGTCCCGGCGAGACCTCTCCGGCGTCCACGCCAAAGAGGCTGGCCGCGCTCGAAGTAAAGAGCGCAAACGCTTGGTCACGGGTCAGCCTCTGATCCGGCCCCAGTGCAACCCCGTCGCGCGTCAGCCGCGTCACTGCCGCCGCCATGGCGCTCAACGGCCGGGCCGGAGTCACCGGGGCGTCGGTCGCGCCGGCCAGCCTGATACCCCGCTCGAGCAGCGTTCGTGCCGGGTAGAGATAGGACGCCAGACCGGGATCGTCGAGGTACTTGCTGCCGCGGTAGTAAATGAAGCCCGGGTTAGTGACCACCCAGGCGCCGAGTGCAGCCAGCCTCGGAACCTGGTCGGGCGGGATAACGCCGCCGTGCTCGATCCGGAGCGGCGCCGGCGCCGGTGATTGCGCCTGCGCTGCCGGCAGGGCCTTCTCCAGCGCCGCCAGCACGCATTCCAACTCGTCAACTTCGGTTACGTGAAAGGCGCATCCAAAGCCGCGCACCAGCGCCTGCGCAACCTTCTCGGCCAGGCCGCCGGCGCTGCCGCCTTCGAGCCGGGGGATGAACTTGATGCCGGCCAGCCGGATGCCGGCCGATGCTGCCTGACGCCGCCACTGTGGGGCCGAGTCGGCGGCGGCGTGCGCGGCACCCAGCATCAGTCCTACGCGCTGGGCAACCAGGCCGCCGGCCACGAACTCGGCAAAGAGCGCAAGTTCTTCCGGGCCGTTGCGCGCGCCCGCGTCGGTAAAGCCGGTCACTCCGGCACTGGCCAACTCGCGGCTGACAAGCCGCACTCGCGCCTCTAGTTCCGCCCGGGTCACCACCGGCATGCGACGCCCAAGCCACTCTTCCATCCCGACGACCAGACCGGTAAGACGGCCCGCGCTGTCGCGCCACAGCCGCGCTCCTTCGGGGGCCGCAAAATCGGGCTGCTCCAGCCCCAGCGCGGCGACGGCGCGCGAGTTAAGCCACGAGGCGTGAAGTGTCTGATGGCGCAAGCGCAGCGGATTCTTTGGCACTGCCTGGTCGAGCTCGGCACGGGTGGGCCCGCGCCGCTCGCTGAGCAGCGCTTCGTCGCAGCCGAAGACCCTAAGCCAGTTGCCCGGCGGCGTCTTGCCCGCTGCAAGCCGCAAACCGGCCAAAAGCTCCGTCAACGAGCGGCACCTGGAAAGCCCGACCCCGGCGGCCACCGACGCCGCCTCTAAAAAATGCAGGTGCGAGTCGATAAAGCCCGGCGCTACCATCCGCCCGTCGAGCGGGATGAGCCGCGTGCGCGGCGACACCAGACTCTTCAGCTCGCGAAAAGAGCCCAGCGCCACAATCCGATCGCCGGCGACCGCCAGCGAATCGCACCCGGGACGGCCGAAGACAAGCCCCTCGTGCAAAACCAAGTCTGCCTTGCCGTCCGCCACTGCGAGGAAAGGCCCTGTCGGCCTCGCTCCTTCCGGCTCCCGCGCTCAGGCGGGGGCCGGACGCCGCACCACCGCGGTTGTCAATCCGACGAAGGCAGCGGTTTAACCTCTTTAATTTTCATATCGCTGTCGCAGCAACTAATCGCGCCGCCGCCCGGCTTGTTGCACAGCACCTCGGTGCCGCACTTTTCACACTGGTAACGCTTGCCAAGCAAATTGGGCATCTTCACCGAACCTCCTGTCGTTTCTCCGACGCTAACGTACGCTGCGCGTGTTGGCCTGCCGACCCTGGCTGTCGGCTGAAGGCGGCGCCAGCGGCAACTCGCTAACGGTAGCCTCGCGACGCTCCTGCCCGTCTGTGACCGTCACCGTGATGCCGGGTGTCCAGGCGCTTTGATGAAGCATCGCCAGACCGATCGCCCCGATACGGGGCGAGACCGCCGCACTGGTAACGCGGCCGACCTCCTTATCGGCGAACATTACCGCCGAGCCCGCCGCCACCGGCTCGGGCGCGGCGAAGCGCAGCCCCATAAGGCGCTTCTTGACGCCGCCCCGCGCCGTGGCGCGCTCGACCGTCTCCTGGCCAACGTAGCATCCTTTGCTGAATGAAATTGCCCGCTCGAGCCTGGCCTCCAAGGCGAGAGTTTTCTCGCCGGTGTCCACGCCGACACGCGCGATGCCTTGTTCGACCCGCAAAATTTCCGCGCTCTCGGGCTCAACCGGCAAAGCGATCCCCTGGCCGCTCAGGCCTGCAACGAGCGCCTGCTGTGAGCTCTGCGAGGAAAAGACGGTAAAGCCGTCAATTCCGCTGCCCGCAATGCAAGCCACCAACCAGGCTTGCGCCTCCACCCAGCGCCACGGCTCGACTGGCAAAGCCCCAGCGCCAAGCGCAAGGGAAAGTGCCTCGCGGGCACGCGGGCCCTCGACCCGCAGCGCGCACAGCGCCGTCTGCTCCTCGAACTCGACGTCGTCTGCCACCAGCAGCCGCTCGAGCTGGGCGCGCGCGGCCGGCCAGTGTTCGCTTTCAATTTCGACCAGCACCGCGTCCGGCGCCCGCCAGATATAGCAATCAGCCACAACGTGAGCGTGTTCCGTCAGGAAAAGAGCATAGCAGACCCCGCCCTCCGCCAACCCGCGCACGTCGTTGCTGCAGGTGCCGTGCAGAAAAGCGATGCGGTCGCCGCCTACAAACCGGATAAGCCGCCGGCCTGCAACCGGGTAAAAACCCGCTCGCTCCGTCAATATCGAATACTGACGGCTCAGCGCGGCCGTCCCGCAGGCCAACGGCCGCTGCCCTTGCTGCTTCCCCGCAGGTTCAAACACACCAGCGCCTCGTGACGAAAATCCGTCAGGCCACCTATCTCTCGTCCGCACCCACCATGTGACAAGCTTAAGGATAACAAACCGCAAAACTTCCGTTCCAGTCTCTGGAACTCGGCTCCGGCGGCCCGGGCCAACCAAAGACCAAGCCTTGGAGGTGTACCGGCAAGCACAGCAGCGTATTATATGAGCCGTATCGACCCGTAAGATTTTCGCGGGAGGAAGGGAGTGATGGGAGCTTTTCTTCTGGGCCTCATAGTGGGCTTTGCCGCAGCGCTGGCACTGTTCATCTACGACCAAGGCGAGGTATTTCTCAAGCTGTCGCGGCAAATTAAGCAGGTTGTCGAACGCTATAAGCAGCCGCAACGCGCCAACTAGCCCTTACAGACTGTCAGGTTGGCGATGCTCGTGAATCCCGAGCTGGCCCGCGGGCCAGGCTGCGGAAGAAGGTTTTGTTGTTGAAGAGGAAAAGCGGCGCAGCGCTGGTTCTTGCCGCCATGTTAGCGACGTCTCCCGTTTCGGTCGCGTATCCCGGAACCAGCAGCGAAGAGGCCGGCGCGGCAGCGAAGCTCAGCAACATGGCGTTCGACCTGCTCAATCACGTCAGCAGCCAAGGTACAGCCGCGGCCCAAACGCTCGTTGGTCCGACGGCCAGCGTGGCGGGAGACGCCCAGGTGCTGGCCGACGCGCTCAATAAAGGAGACCTGGCGGCTGCAACCCGAGCACGCGCGGCGCTCGGACAGGATCGCGCCTCGTTGGCGGCGGCGCTCTCCAATCAACCCGAGTTGGCAGCCAACGCCCAGCTTAAGCGCAGCGTCGATGAACTGCTGGCGCTTGCCCTGCCCCTTAGCGCCGCCAAAGCGGAAGCGCCGGCGCTTGAAAAATCGGGCGACCTCGAGCCGCCGCATACCGCCCCCGCGCGACCGCCAGAGGGGTATGCCTCCAGAGCCACGGAGCGGCCAACGATCACGGTAGAATCGGCCTCACGCGACGGCGAGCGATGGCACGTAAAGGGCTGGTTTGCCGGCCGGGCGCTAGCGTCGGCCGGCCTTTACGAAGGCGGCGAGCTTGTCTACCCGCTGAAAGTAGGGCCTGAACTGGGGGAACAACGGGTCAACTTCGACCTTAAGCTAAACGGCGCCGGGCCGGATACGGCACTGCGGGTCTCAGACCGCGCCGGCCACGTTGCCCAGGCCGTGCTGAGCCCGGCTCTGCGTTCGCCGGCTGCCGGTGCGGCTGCGGCGAGCGCCGCGGCAGGTGCCGATTCGGCTGCCCCAGCCTCGCCTGCACGCCCCTCGGCCAACATCGCCGAGATCCCGGGCTCAGGAGCGCTCGCCGGCGGTCCTGCGCAGAATTTGTCCGCTCCCGCAGTAACGGTCAACATCGTGAGCCTCGTCCGGTCCGATCCGCTCGCGCCACAGTATCGCGTCATCGGCCAGATAAACGGCACGCCGGTGCGTCGGGCCGGGATATATGTAGACGGGCGCCTGGTCAAGCGGATCGCGGTAAATCCCAGCCAGCAGGTGAACGTCTTTGACGAACGGTTTATCGCTCGCTCCGGCAACGCGAGCATCCGCACCTACACTACCGGCAACCGCTTCGTTGAGACGACGCTTGCGCTTGGCGGCGGGCCCGGCCAGACGTTGCAGCCATACGGGGCGAGCGGGTATCCGTTACTGGGAGCGCTCTCGCCATTCGTCCCCGGCCTGGCAGCACTCGGCAGTTTGGGCTATCTGGCGGGGGCGCTGCCTTACGGCTACGCCGCCCCGGGCGCGCCTGGCGGCCCAGGCATGTCTGCTCCGCCCAATCCCTATGGAGTACCGAACCCTTACGCCGCGCCGAATCCGTATGCTGCGCCGAATCCGTATGCTGCGCCCAACCCTTACGGCGCGCCAAACCCGTATGCGGGCCCTTACGGGTCGGCCCCGGCTCCGTTTGGGATGCCGGGAGCACCCTGAGACGTGGCGAACCGCCGACTTGGAGGCACCTCGGCCTCTGAGCGCGGACGCGGATTCTTACGCCTGCCGGAGCGAGCGTTGGCAACCCGTCTCGGCTTCGCCACGGGCCTCGGGCGCCGGCGCGTGGTCAATCTTGCCGGCGGTGGTTGCCAAAGCTTGCTTGGGGCGCACGCCGCAAAAGTGCTTTTACGTGGAAACGGTTGAACACTTATGTTGATTCAAGCGACGCAAATCCGACCCGGGATGGTCATCGAACATAACAACGACCTGTGGCGGGTACTGACCATAAGTCATATCACGCCCGGCAATTGGCGCGGGATGGTACAGGCCAAATTGCGCAACCTGACCAGCGGCACTCAGACCGAGACACGCTTCCGCTCCGAAGACCGGCTCGAACGGGTCGTCCTCGAGCAGGTTACGATGGAGTTTCTCTACCAGGACGGCGACCTGTTCCATTTCATGAATACGCGGACCTACGAGCAGGTGACCATACCAAAAGAGTTGATCGAGGAGGCGGTGCCTTACCTGGTGGCGAACCTGGCGGTCCAGGTGGAGTTCTTTGAAAGCCGGCCGCTTAACGTCGCGCTTCCCAAGACCGTCGCGCTCAGGGTCGCCAAGACCGAGCCGGGGCTGAAAAGCGCCGCGGTGACCAACACGCTCAAGCCCGCCACGCTCGAGACGGGAGCGGTGGTCCAGGTGCCGCACTTCGTTGTCGAGGGCGAGGTCATCACCATCAACACGGAGACCGGCGACTACGTCGGAAGGGCCAAATGAGCGGCGCCGGGCGATGCGTTCGAAACCGGCGAGAGAAGCTCCTGCCCCGCGCTCCGCTCAAAGCAGAGACGGCGCGGCCGCCGGCCGCGGCCTGCGTTTAACGCCGGGGCTCTATGTTTTGCAGACCCAGCCCGGCTTCGAAGCCGTAGCGCTGGAGGAGGCCGCCGCTTTGGCCGGCGCAAGCCCCAAGGCCGACGGTGCTTCGGGCCGGGCGCGCAACGCCGTCGCTTTCAAAGCCGTCGGGCGGCGCACGGTGCCTAGGCGGTCGGGGATGGCGCTCATCCGGCTGGCGCGGCCCGAGGCTCTGGCGTTCGGCCGCACCTTCGAGGACGCCTTCGCCCTGGTAGGCTACTGTGCCGTGGCGCAGCAGGGGCGAGCTGCGCTGCTCAAGGTGCAGAGCGCCGCCTCCGATGCCGCGTTTATCGATCGGGCCCTTGCGACCAAGGGCCGGCTCTCTCCCGGCGGCCGCGCCGGCCACAGGCTGCGGTTTCGCGTGGTGGCTCGGCTTGCGGGACGGACCGATTTCTTACGGCGCGATCTCAGGCGCGCGGTCGAGGACGGTATCTGCCGGCGCGCCGATCGGGCATGGCGCATGGTCGAGGAGCGTCCCGACGTCGAGTTCTGGGCCACGATGCTTGGCGAGGAGTTCTTCCTCGCGCTCAGGCTGTCGGGGCCTCACGCGCAGCGCAGCGAGTCTCTGGCGGTTCAGCGGCCGGCGGCCTTGCGCCCTTCGGTCGCCGCGGCACTGGCGTGGCTTTCCAACCCTGCGCCCGACGACGTGGTGCTTGATCCGATGTGCGGCACGGGAAGCCTGATGATCGAGCGCGCCCGCCTGGGCCGCTACGCGATGCTGCTGGGGGGCGACCTTGCTCCACAGGCGGTTGCAGCCGCCCGCGCCAACCTCGGCCATCGTTACAAACCGTGCGGGCTTGCGCGCTGGGACGCAAGGCAACTGCCGCTGCGCGACCAAAGCGTGAGCAAGCTTCTCTGCAACCTGCCCTGGGGCCTGACGCACGGGACAGCCGCCGACAATCGGCTTCTTTACCCGGCGCTGCTGCAGGAATTCATCCGGGTCTTGCAGCCGGGCGGCAGGATGGTGCTGCTGACCGCCGAAGGCTCGCTGATGCGCAAGCTCTGGAGCAGCCGCTTGCTGACGCCCGAACGCCTGCTGCACGTGACCATCCTTGGCCGTCCCGCCCAGGTCTACGCTTTGCGCCGCTGAGCCCCAGCCCACGCCGGGCGCCGCGCTCCGGCGCCAAGCCCCGACCCGTGCCGAGTGCCTCTGCCGGCGTGGCCGCCTGCGGCCGACGCCGTCGTGTCCACGCGGCAAACGCGCCCGCGCGAAGGCCGGCCGCGCCCGACGAAGCGTTGCCCTGATCCGCTGGAGTCTCGCCACAAGTACTCCACTGTTCGAGTTCCCAGGGAGTCGTAACGGCAGCACACGGCGCTGACGCCGGCGACCGGCGTGCCGGCGTTTCGGCTGGCGACTTTCGAAAGGCGTAGTCGAACGCGTGCAAGGCTGCCGGCTTGCGGCCGCTGCTGGTGCATGACCTCCGCCGGACAGCCGTGCGCAACATGGTCCGACCCGGCATCCTCGATGGCGTCGTGATGACGCTTTCGGGCCATAAGACCCCAAGTATCTTCGACCGCTACAAAATCGTGAGCGAGGCCGACCTTGAGCGAGCGGCCGAACGCCTGCAATCCCATCTGGCCGGCCAACCGACCCAGAGCAAAATCGCTCCGATCGGTGCCCATCCGAATTCGGACCAAGAACCAAAAATCTGACGCGACGGAGAGTGCGAGGCGCTTCGGCGCCCAGATCCTCAATTTAAAGGCGCTGACTAGCCAGCGACACCTCGCCGCCACGCCGGCAACCGTGCTCGACGCCTCATACAAACCCTTGTATAATGCGTGGGCGAATGGTGAAGACGCTCTTCCGGCTCGGCTCGTCGCGGAGCGAGATCAGGAACTTTCCGGCCGACGCCAGACGGCGCGCCGGTTACCAGTTGTATCTCGTGCAATCGGGGCTCGAACCCTCCGATGGGAAGCCTATGCCATCCGTGGGCGCCGGCGTACAAGAGATCGGGGTGCGCACCGGGAGGGAGCCTGGCGTCTTTTAGGTCGCGTAGTTCGAGGAAGCGGTTTATGCGCTTCATGCGTTCGAGAAGAAAGCTCGAAAGACGCCGAAGGCCGACTTGGATTTGGCCCGATCCCGACTGCGGGAGTTACTGAGGCGGCGCGCGGCCACGGGAATTTAGGAGCAGGTGATGAATATCGAGCGGTCATCCGGGAACGTGTTTCGAGACCTCGGCTTCGGACCAAAAGAGGCCGAGGGCCTGCGCTTGCGCGCCCAGTTGATGGCGGAACTCAAACGGCTCATCCAGGCGCGCAAGCTGACGCAGAGCTCCGCGGCCAAGCTCTTCGGAGTAACCCAGCCTCGGGTCAGCGACCTTGTCCGCGGGAAAATCGACCTGTTCAGCATCGAGACTCTCGTCGACATGCTGACCCGCGCCGGCATCCGCGTCCAGCTTCGACTGGCACCCGCAGGCCGTCCTCCGCGCCACGAAGCGGCATGATTCGGCGCTCAAAGCAGTAACGAAGAATCGACGTTATTGTCTAAGCCCTGGCAAGACGCGGGTCCCGGATCACTAGCTGCCAATCCGGGCCTGAGCGAGCGAATGCAAAACGCGGGTCGTTCGCTACCAGTCGAAAAGGCTGGCGGTCAGTAGACTCGACCGGAAGCCGCACTCGCCCATCCACCGAACAAAGTCGGAGCCCGCCGTCTTCCAACTGGCGAAGGTGGACCACACCAAGCCCATCGGCATTAGGAAGAGAAAACGGTTCGAAGTCCGGTGCTTTTGGACGCCGGTATTCTCGGAAGTCGCTGACAATTAGCTCCAACCAGTCGACCGTAGTCGGAGAGACATATGGCCGTCTCTCGTCCAAAAAGCCGGGGTCACGCAGAACTCGGGCGATTTCGAACACGCTTGCGTCGGGTGACGCAATCGATAGTGAGGCCAGTTCCGTGGACGCCACACGAGATCTAATGCCGGCCAGAAAAATTCGCGCGGCCAACTCATTAGGCACTCCTAATTCCAAGAGGAGCGCCAACCGTGCCAGGGGTTTAGCACGGTCTTCGTCCGCAGCCACACGAACCTGCTGAGCCGCCGCATGAATGATCCAGGTGAGCTGATAGCCCCAGAAGTCTTTGCAGATGCTCGCTGCCTCCTTGTCGACATCGCACAACCCCCGTAAGCTCTGCCCGCTTAACCATCCTTCTCTCAGCGCCTCCAGACGCGATGCTTCCGGTGGATTACCTACTATTGGCGCTGCGTGCTGCCTCGCCCAATCCTCGATTTCCCGTACGGCGGACGTCAGCACCGAGAGCCTCTCGGGATTCGCCGCGATGGAATCAGCCACACGGGAAAAGACTCCGAGCGCGGCTTGCGCTTCAATGCCGACTCGCAGGGGGAGGCCAGATGACATTACGGCCCTTCGGCCAGCCACATCCGGTAGACGCACGAGCGCTGACTTTGCTCGGGCTCTCAGGAACTGCACGACATCTCGTGCATCGACTTCGCTCCCGCTGGCGCGAGCCTGGATCGCTGCAAGCGATTGTCGGAAGACATCATCGATCCATGATTCCGGCTCGCCACCGCTAGGATTGACAAGATCGTCAAGTTGGAGTGCGAGTAGCTCATCATCGAGCAAATCGCAAAGATCTTCACAGGCTCCAGCTCGATGTCCTAGCCTTGAGAAGTCATTGTTCGCTGCGAGTTCCAACAACACTTCGAACGCTACTCCCGCCCTCGTCGCGATCTGGCGCAGTCGTTTGAGCAAGTAGAGCAGACCGCTTTCAACTCGATCGGCTGTTGAACTCTCAAAGTACTGTCGTGCCAGGGCTTCCTGATTTCGCACTTGATAATCTGTCTGGCTCTGGTCGATTGCATACAGAATCTTCCCTTCGCCGTCGACGAAAGCTCGACCAGCTCTCCCAGCTATATTCCAAAAGTCGCGCTTGTCGATTGGGTATTGTCCCGTATATGGCGACGCTATGATCACACTCGATATCCCGACATTTACTCCCTGCGCGAGAGTGGTGGTTGCGATCACGATTTTTGGTGGCCCTGCGCGCATCAGGTGCTCCATCGCGAGGCGCACCTGCGGTGTAAGGCGGTTGCTGTGACACAGAACCCCGGCCCGCGCCGCCCGAACCTCGATCGCGCTATCGTCGAGCTCTTCTGAACAGACGGCGACAAAAATCTTCCACTCACGCCCAGGCCAAGAATAATCGGGTGACTCCTCGCCGAGCGCTAGCAAAACAGCTTTCGCAAGTGACGGTATGGAGGTTGCTTTTCCCGAGAATATCATCACCGGTCCGATCTCGGACAGACGCACTGCCGCGGCGGCGACGGCCTCGTTTTTGTCGCAGGGGAAATACTTTCTCCGTCTGCCGAAGCCGAGCGGCCGCGCAACGATGAAAGAGGGATTGAAGGACGGTACCTCTCCCAGCCAATCCACACGCACACGCGACCCGTTCCAGCGCAGAATGCCAAAACGCTCGGCAGAAGGTTTCCAAGGCGAAATGGCAACCGCTTGCGAGTCAGCAGCTATCCACTCTGCAAGGTCTTGTGCGTTCGGCAGGACCGCAGACAGGAGTAGGATTCTAGCACCTGTCGTTCGCGCCGCACTACGGAGGTGATCAACGAAAATTTCGTTTCTGACGTAGCGTTCGGACGGCCCCAAAAGATGGCCCTCGTCAATGATAAACAGCTTAATTTTCGCTAGGAGGTCAGGTGCCGCTCTCAGAAGCGCTCGCGCTTTCTCTGGTGTGACTATCGTAATCGCGGCCTCAGCCGCGAGCTCCGTATCGACGCTGCTGACACGTGATCCTCCGTACAGGTGGGACACCCCGTAGCCCAGCCAATTAAAAGTGTCGTTAAGCGACCGCTCTATTTCCAGCGCAAGTGACCGAAACGGAGCCAGGTAGAAAACGCGAGCATCGTTGTCCGAAAGCAAGGTCTGCAAGATCGCGAGTTCAGCGACTCGCGTTTTTCCGGCGCTGGTGCGCAGGTTAATCACCGCGCCCCTATTGTTTTGATCAAGTGCCAACGGGAGAGCTTGCCGCTGTGACGTCCAGAATTCCGTGATCGGATAACGAGCGAAAGCTAGAAGCTGAATATAGCGGCGCAACTCGTTTTGGTTGCCTGGCGGGAAATACGGTGGCAGAACCCGCCACGGTGAAGCATCGCCTAGGTCGCCGAGCATCAGTCGCAAAAGACGGACAACAGACCACCACCCCGGGTGTCCTCCCTCTGTGACGATCACGGTCGCGTCTTCAAGTTCCGCCAGCGCTTGCCGGAGCAGTTCGAAATCGCCGACGCAAATGAATTCGAGAGCGAGCGCTACGGCTCGCGCCACTGTAACCGTGATCGCCCATTCGTCGAGTTCGCCTTGCTCGCTGAAGTCTGCGTGATCCAGCAGCGTTGTCGAATTTATCGCGTGAACAAGACCTGGAATGTCCTTCCGAAGAAAAGCAGCAATGGCCCTTGCGGCGTCTGTCTGCTCTCTGACATTCCGCATGGTGACGAAAGCGCGAGAATAATGCCCGGCTGCATAGAATGCCATCGCGGCTACGAGCTCGTGGAAACCGCTCTCTCTGGAGGATGGAGCCGACGGCCCGTGAACGTAATGAAGAAGAGAAGCGGCACGTTCTAAGCCATTGATGCCTACGGCCATTCTCTCGGGATCGTTAAGAGAAGAAGCGCGGGCGGTTTCGATGAGACTTGCCGCCGCTGCCAAAACCGAGTGAGCGGCGACGGAAACCTTGTCATCAAGGGCCGGGTCGAAGGCCGGAAAGTTCGCAGTGTCCTCTCGCACCTCGAACAGGACGTGCCTCGCCTGAGCCTGCGCGAAGAGGTTCCTCATCTGTGGCGCGTCAAATCTCAACAGTATCTGCCGCGCGGTTTCTTCGGGGATCGCCATCGGTCAATCAAGCCCTTGGTAGCAATCTCTTACCAGTGAATCTGGATCAGCGACGCCCAGCGAGATCATCGCAAGCCGCACCAATTGACCGGGTGTTCCGCGCTGAACCCGATCCCTGGCATGTGTATCGCTCAGCAAGAGTCCCACGTAATCAAGTCGGAGCTTTCCTGAGGCGAACAACTCGGCGCAGCGTTCGATGCGTATGCCCTCATCGGTCCGACCCCCGTCGAACAGGTGGTCCGCAACGAACTGTAGTGACACCGGAATGCCGGCACGGTGCGAGCGCGCAAGATCAGAGACGATCTCTTTCACGGCAGCCACAGACGCTGTTTGTCTGAACTTCGACTCGCCCACGATAATCCGGACGGGGTCCGCATCAAGATCAAATGCGAGAACGTCGTCACCCTTCATTGACTGGTCGACATTTGGATTGTAGCGCAGCCGGTAGATGGGCACGGTCGCGCTTGTTGCCGCGCCGAGATATTCGGCCAGAACGATTTCCGCGAGGTTCCCTTTTCGGGTGTCTTCGAGAACCGGGAACCGCCCTAGGCGAGCCTGCTCAGCGCCGAAGCCTAACCGTATCATCGCCTGGCGACGACGTCGGCTCCTTCTGAGTTGCTCCTCGCTCGCGTGATACCGAACCAGCATCTCCCGGAATTGAGCTACCACACGATCCCGGTTGTTCTGTCTTTCAGACAGCGCGCGGTGCGGCACCTGAGTCACAGTTTGTAAGTCGGTCGCGCATAGGATCTCAGCAAATGCATGGGGCGTTGACGGATGTGGACCGAGGATTTGATCCGACCGGACGCTCGGGCGGGAAGAACTATGCGTTTCAGCCATCGAATCCAAGGCGTCTACCAGACGCTCTGTGGGATTTTCGGAGATCGGTGCGATCCGGTCAACCGCATCTACGGATCAGACGACTCTCCTCGCTTGGGGGAGCAGAAGGCGTCAACGACCCGGCCCGAAGCGACGACGGCTCTTGACGAATGCGGGCACAAGGCGGGCAGTCGCGGCCAGTTGGCGCCGCGATGTCCGCGTTAGCCCCAGAAACGGTGTTTCATTTTGTGAGTTTTTGGAGGGCCGTGCGAGAGTCGAACTCGCGACCCGCTGATTAAGAGTCAGCTGCTCTACCGGCTGAGCTAACGGCCCATCTACCCGACTAACACCCCAGAGACCGGCGGTTGGGTGGGGTGAGTGAAGGGACTTGAACCCTCGACCACCGAGGCCACAACCCGGTGCTCTGCCAACTGAGCTACACTCACCGCCTAACGCTCTCTGCCGCAAGAACACCGCCGGCACTGTACCATCTACACTGGCGCGCCAGGAGGGATTCGAACCCCCGCCCCGCGGCTTAGAAGGCCGCTGCTCTTTCCACCTGAGCTACTGGCGCGGATCGGGGCGAGCCGATTTGAACGGCCGACCCCCTGCTCCCAAGGCAGGTGCGCTACCAGGCTGCGCTACGCCCCGGCCTCGTCCATCTTTACCATGGGCCACAGCGCCGTCTCAAGCCGACAGGGCGGCGCCCTGGCGCGCCAAGCCTACAACTTTAAGGCTCCGGCCGCCAGGATCGAGCCTGCCAAGAGGAGGCCGAACTCCAGATGCAGCCGGGCCGACCCCAGCACCGCCCGGTCCAGCGCCGCGGGCGTGCTTTCGCTCAGGACCGGCCGCAGCGCGGCCCAGGCGTGGGGCAGCGTGAGCGCGGTGGCAAGGACCGTCCACGGCAACACGCCCGCCACCACTGCGCCGGCCGTTGTCACGTAGGCCGCCGCGCACAGAAGCGCCATCTCGGCCGCCGCCGCCCGCCGGCCAAACAGGTTTGCCAGCGTGGTCTTGCGATAGCGCGGATCGGTCTCGATATCGCGGACGTTGTTCGCATGCAAAATCGCCGTCACCAGAAAACCAACCGGCAGCGAAGCAACCAACGGCGCCCAGCCAAGCTCAAGCGCCATCACGAAGTAGCTCCCCAGCACGATAGCCGGACCCATGAAAATGAACACCGCAAGCTCGCCCAGCGCATTGTAGGCCAGCGCAAAGGGCGGCGCGGTGTAGAAGTAACCGGCCGCCACGCTCGGAAGGCCGATCACCAGGATCGGCCATCCGCAGGCGTAGCTGAGCGCCAAACCCGCCAGGCTGCCCGCGCCAAGGCAGGCCATCCCGCCCCACCACACCTCGTCGGCAGTCAGCAATCCCCGCTGAATCACCTTGCTGCCGCCCAGCGAATCGAGCGAGTCAGCGCCTTTGACGTGGTCGTAGTAGTCGTTGATAAGGTTCGTCCCGATGTGAATGGCAAGCGCTCCGGCCAGCGCCGCCAGCAGGCGAAACGGCGCGAAAAAGCCTGCCCGCACCGCCATAGCCGCCCCGACCAGAAGCGGCGTCACGGACGCGGTCAGCGAATAGGACCGACACGCCTCGAACCACGCCTGCAGCCTGCCCGGCCCTGCCGCTTCATCAATCGACGGCGCCTCTGACATGACCTGCCTTCCCCCCAAGCTGTTGCACAGTGCTTATCTTGCGCCAATTTGATCTCAAAAGCCCAGCAGCAATCCGCCCCGGCGGCCAAGTCCCTGACACCTTACCCGTCAAGACAGGTCGCCCAACAAACCCGTCCGCACGCCGCCGGGGCCAAGGAAACCCCCGACGACGCCGGCCAACCGGGCTTGCCGTTTTACGCCCGCCCTCATTGAGCTAGACTAGCGGCGGGCGGCGCGGCCAGCCCGCGCCTGTCCTTGCGGGAGAACCACCATGAAACTCGATGAGCAATCGCAGCCGACCCCTGCCGAACAAGCGATAAGTCGCCGCAGAGCCCTCAAGGCAATCGGCCGAGTCGGCAAAGCCGCGGCGGCCGGCGCGCTGTTGCAGCCGCTGGGCCTGCTGCGCGCCGCCGCAGAAGCGGCCGAACCGATCAGAATCGGCGTGCTCCTGCCCAAATCAGGCACCTATGCCGTTCAGGGTTCGCACGGCCACCACGGGGCCCAGATCGCCGTCGACGACTTCGGCGGCAGCGTGCTCGCACGGCCAATCGAGTTGGTCTGGGAGGACGAACCCAGCCCGCAAACCTCGGTGCAGAACATGCGCAAGCTCATCGAGGAACGCAAAGTGGCCGCCATACAGGGAGGGGTCTCAAGCGGCGACATCCTGGCGGTGATGCCGATTGCGCTGCGCCGGCGCGTGCTGCTGATGGCCACCGGGCCCAACGCCACCGAGATAACCGGCAAGAACTGCAACCGCTACACGTTCCGGGTCGATCTGCCCAACCGGGTAACTGTGCGCACGGTCTACCCCACGCTGTCCAAGCACGGCAAGAGATGGTACTTCGTGGTCGCCTCGTACGCCTGGGGAATCGACGCCTACAACCAGATGAAGGAGCTGCTGGTAAAGGACGGAGGCACGGTCCTGGGCTACGACCAGGCGCCGCTTGGCACCACCGATTTCAGTTCCTACATTCTCAAGATTAAACAGGCCGCCCCCGACGTCGTCTATTTGGGGCTGGGCGGCGCCGACCTGACCAATTTTCTCAAGCAGTTCCACGAGATCGGGCTGACCGGCAAAATCCCAATTTCCTCGCCGATCGTCAACGACTCGGACCTCTGGGCGGCAGGCCCCGAGGCGGCCACGGGAACCTTCCCGAAGCTCTGGAACTACACCGGCCCCTACAACACGCCGCTAAGCGCCGCCTTCACCAGGAAATTCACCGCCAGGTTCGGCCATCCGCCGGAGGTTGAGGCGTGGCAGGACTGGTTCGGCGCAACGGCGATTCTCACCGCCATCAAGGAGACCCGCTCGACCGACTCGGCCAAGCTGGTCGGCTTTCTGGAGACGCACAAATTCGTCGGCTACAAGAATGCGCCAATCTACTTCCGCGCCTGGGACCATCAGCTTATCCAGCCGACCCTGGAAGTGACGGTCAAGCCGAAGATCACCGGCAAGTACGACTACTTCAACGTGATCGCCCAGTATCCGCGCCACGGCATGTCGCTCGAGGCCTTCTTCGGTACGCCCGAAGAAATCGGCTGCCGGTTGGGTCCGCTCTGAGCGGGCGACCGGCGGCATCGCAGCCGCCCCGCCCGACACAGGTCTCGGATGGACGCGATCGTCTCCCAGGCGGTCAACGGCTTGGTGCTCGGCTTCCTCTTCGTCGTCATCTCGATCGGGATGTCGATCATCTTTGGGACGATGGGAGTGGTTAATTTCGCCCACGGGGTCTTTTTCGCACTGGGCGCCTACCTGGCTCTGACCATCCGTCCCATAACCGGGTATCCCGGCCTGCTGTTGCTCGCGCCGCTCGGCGCGGGCGCCGCAGGGATGGCGGTCGAGGCGTTGCTCCTGCGGCCGCTTTACGGCAAGGAGCCGCTTTTGGGGCTGGTGCTGACCTTTGGCCTTGCGCTGTTCATGGAGGAACTTATCCGAACCATCTGGGGTTCGACCGGCTACCCGTTTGACGGTCCGCGCTGGCTTTCGGGGTTTATCCAGTATGGTCCGGTGGTTCTGACGCGCTACCGGATGGCGGTGCTGGCGGTGACCGTGCTGGTGACGGGGGCGGTCTGGCTGTTCCTCGAAAAAACGCCCTACGGCCGGATCGTTCGGGCCGGCAGCCGCGACCCTGAGATGGTCGCGATGCTGGGGATCAATCTCAAGCGGGTTTTCACCTGGGTTTTCGGTCTGGGCACCTTGCTGGCCGGGATTGCCGGGGTGCTGGCGGCGCCGCTTTGGAGCGTGGTGCCCTCGATGGCCGAGAGCGCCATCATGCCCGCCTTCGTGGTGGTGACCATCGGCGGGCTGGGCAGCTTCGCCGGGGCGGTGGTCGGCGGCCTGATTGTTGGCGTGACCTTCAGCCTGACCATCCAGTTCTGGCCGGCGGCTTCGAGCGCTTCGATGTACGTTCTGATGGCGATCGTGCTGCTGCTCAGGCCGCGTGGTCTGTTCGGCGAGCGCTGGGAGAGGTTTGAATGAGGCGGACGGGACAGGCGCTGTCTCATCCGCTGGTCGTCCTTGGCCTGGTCCTGGCGGTTCTGCCGTGGCTTTTGCCGGCGGTCGGCTCGACGGTAAGCCTGGCCACCGAGATTGCAATCTACAGTCTTTACGGAATCGGTTACAACCTGCTGCTCGGGTACACCGGTCTGACCTCGTTCGGGGCCTCGGCCTACTTTGGCGCGGCGGGCTACGCTGCGGGTCTCTTCGAGATTCATCTTTTGCCCAGTGTTTGGGCCTCGGTGCTCGCGGGCACTGCTTTTGCGGCGCTGAGCGCGTTGGTCCTGGGTTTTCTGATTCTGCGGCGGCGCGGGCTTTACTTCGCGCTGCTGACGCTGGCCTTCACGCAGCTTCTCTTCGAGATCGCGTTTCACTGGACCGAGGTCACCGGGGGCGAAAACGGTCTTCAAGGCGTGACCCGGCCCGGGCTGGACGATCCGCTGGTCTTTCACTTCTTTACCGTGGGGTGCGTGGCGGGATCGAGCTACCTCATCTGGCGCATGGTTCACTCGCCGTTTGGCCGGGTCCTGCAGGCGATTCGGGACAACGAGGAGCGGGTGCGATGCCTGGGGTACAACGCCGAGCGTTACAAGCTGGCGGCCTTCGTGCTCTCCTCGACCTTCATGGGGCTGGCCGGGAGCCTGCTGACCTTTCTTATCCGCGGCGCTTACGCGGACAATCTCGGCTGGCAGCATGCGGGGGACCCGGTGGTGATGACGGTACTGGGTGGAATGCACCATTTCCTGGGACCGATGTGGGGTGCGTTGGTCTTCCTCCTGCTGAGCGACCAGCTCAGTTCGTATACCGAGCATTGGTGGCTGGCGTTCGGCGCCCTGGTGATCGTCTTCGTGCTGCTTTCGCCGGAAGGTCTGTCGGGCATCTACGCTCATCTGCGCCGCCGGCAGGGCTGGCGGCTTACGCAGGCGCGGCTGCCGGCCCGGCTGCCCGGCGCTTTGCCGGCTTACGACGCTGCGGCCTCGGAGCAAGACCGCAGCGAGCCAATCCTGTCGGTTCGGGGCCTCACCAAGCGCTTTGGCGCCCTGGTGGCGGCCGACGCCGTGGACTTGGCACTGTGGCCCAGGGAGGTCCACGGGCTCATCGGGCCCAACGGCGCGGGAAAGACGACCCTGTTCAACCAACTGACCGGGCTGGTCGCCTCCGATGCAGGCGAAATTTTCTTCCAAGGGCGCGCCATCGGCCGCATGCCGGTCCATCGGCGCGCCCGGGCAGGTCTCGGCCGCTGCTTCCAAATCATCAGCATTTTTAAAGACTTGAGCGTTTTCGAAAACGTGCGCATCGCGGTGCAGGCCCGCGCGCCCAGGCGCGTATCGCTCTGGCACGACGCCTACGCCGCGCCGGAGGTCGCGGCCACGACTTACGCGTTGCTCGAGGCCGTCGAGCTCGACCGTCACGCCGGCGAGCGCGCCGGCAACCTTTCGCACGGCGAACAGCGCCTGCTGGAAATCGCCGTCACCCTCGGAGCGGCTCCCCAGGCGCTGTTGCTCGACGAGCCTTTCGCCGGTCTGGCGGAAGCGGAGCGAGAGCGCGTCGGCGCGCTGATTCGGCAACTGGCACGCCGCCACAGCGTACTGCTCATCGAACACGACATCGACCGGGTGCTGGCGCTCTCGGACCGGGTGACGGTCCTGCACCTTGGCCGGGTCATCGCCGAGGGCGCCCCGAGCGAGGTCGCCGGACATCCCGAAGTGGCAACCGCCTACCTGGGCCGCGACATCCAGGCCGTGCGGCCGGCGCTTGCCCGCAGGTCCATTACGATGAGCCGTCCCAAGGCGCTAATCGAGCTTCAGGACCTGGAGGCCGGCTATCACGGCAGCCGCGTGCTGCACGGCGTAAGCTTACGCGTCGGCGACGGAACGATGGTGGCCCTGCTCGGCCGCAACGGCGTCGGCAAAACCACGACGCTGCACACTATCATGGGCGCCGTGAAGCCGTCGGGAGGGGCGATCCGCTTCGCCGGCGCCGCCATCACCGGATTACGTCCCGACCGCGTCAACCACCTGGGAATTTCCATCGTTCCCGAAGGCCGGCGCATCTTTCCCAACCTGACGGTGCGCGACAACCTCGTCCTGGCACAACGTCCGGGCGGCTGGGAAATCGACCGCGCATGGCAACTCTTCCCCCGGCTGGGCGAGCTGCAGCGCGCCCGCGGAGAAACCCTAAGCGGCGGCGAACGGCAGATGCTGGCGATCGCGCGCGCCCTGATGGCTCCGACCCGGCTGCTGCTGCTCGACGAGCCGCTGGAAGGGCTGGCTCCGCGCGTGGTCGGCGAGGTCCTCGAAGCGATCGCTCGGCTGCGTGAACACACCAGCATC
Source organism: Deltaproteobacteria bacterium (assembly GCA_021794015.1). Lineage (GTDB taxonomy): Bacteria > Desulfobacterota > Binatia > Binatales > Binataceae > JAJYRQ01. The sequence goes on from JAJYRQ010000011.1 coordinate 65,589, forward strand.
CTTATCGTCGACCAGAAAGTGGACCTCGTCCTGGAGCTCGCCGACTACGCCTACGTCATGGTTAACGGGCGGGTCAGCTACGAGGGCGAGGCGTCCGCACTGCGCCGCGACGAGCCGCTCAAGCAGCGCCTGCTCAGCGTCTAATCCGCCGCCGCCAACCGCCTGCTGCGCCCTTGACCCGATCCAGCGCCGCAACTTATCCTTGGACACCCTCCGGCGGCAAGAGGCCGGCGGCGCCCGGGCGTCGTATGCTTCAGCCGAGACATCCCGCCTTTCACGAACGCCTGGCGGCCTGGCGCGAAGCCGCGGCCGCCGCCGTCGACGTTGCAATTCTGGCGGCGCTCATCTATGTCGGCCGCGTCGTCGCCCTAACCGTGCTGGTCTTTGTCGACGGGCTGATTCGCCATCAACTGCTCGGTCAACCCACTATCATCAGCCCTCAGCAATTCTCTGAGCGCGGCAATCTCCTGGCGCAATTGCGGGCACAGATGGAGGCGCGTCCCGTGATTCTTGGCCGCCCAGCCTTGACCTACGCGCTGGCTTTTTACGTCGGGCCGGCGACCCTCATCCTGCTCTACTGGCTCCTGTTGCAGTCGGCGGCCGGAGGCCGGCCACTAGGAAGAATTCTGTTCAACCGCCGGCGTCCTGCAGGTCGAGGACTCCAGACCGCGCAGGCTGTCGAACCGGCCGGGAAAACCGCCGAGCAAGGCCCCGATCCGGCCGCCGCGGGGTTTGTGCGGCGCATCGATGCCCGGCTCCCGCGTCAGGCAGCGGCGGTCCTGCCGGCGGCTTTGGCCCGCTTAGCTAATTCTCTGGGCGGCTGGCGCGATCTTCTGGCGCCGATGCAGCCGCTTTCGGCTGCCATGCGCGCGGTTGGCGCCTCCCTGGTGCTGTTTGCGCTGCTGCTCGCGGTTGCTACGCCGGCGCTTTCGGCTCGCCCGTCGTCGCTGGTCCAGGTCGCCTTCGAGGCGGCCGGGGCGCAGCCGGCAACCGTAGCGCGCCTGTCACTGTGGTTAGCGTTGGCGGGTCTGGCGATCGGCTGGGCGGCGGCGCTTGCCGGTGCCGCGCTGACCAACCGTGGGCTTTTTCTCCTCACCGGCGTCTTCTACGTTTTTGCGTTCGTTCCCATCGGATTCGCAAGCGCCGGACGCGTCTATTGGCTGGTGCTACCGCAGTGGACGCTGGTGCTGCTGGCCGCAATGATGCGCCGCGGCCGGGCGGGAGCGGCTCGTCTTGCCACGATTTGGCTTTTGAGTCTTGTGGCCACGTTTCATACGCTTCGGCTGACGCCGCTTAACGCAACTGTTGTCGCCCGGTCATGGGTTGCCGTTTTGTCGATAAGTTTCGTCCTCGCCGCCGCGCTCGGCCGCGTTCGCGCGGAGGTCGGCATGGGCGCCGCTTTCTGCTCGCTGCTCGTCGTTGACGCCTGCTTTCTGGGGGCGGTGCTGCGCGGCGGATTGCCGTTGCTGGCCGGGAAAATCTACCTGTCGTTGTCCCAACTGGCCGGCCTGCTCATGCTGTTCTGGTTTGTGCTCGGGCGCAACCTGGTTGACACAGCGATCGCGGTGGCTCGCGCCGCGCCGGCAATGGCAAAAACCCTGGCAGGGCCCGGGCGGATGGCGGCGATGCTGTTTACCTGCTGCCTGGGCGAGCTCTTTGTCATCGGTGAACTTCAGTATTACGGCCTTGCTTCCGACGCGCCGGGAAAATTCTCGCCGGCCCTGCTCGGCTTGACGGCGCACCAGGGGATCGCGCTGGCCGTGCTTCTGGTCGCCGTGCTGTTAGGTCTGGCAGGCAAGCTTTCCGCGCGGGCGGCCGCGTTTTTGTTCGCGTCGTGGGTTTTTACGCTGGCCTTGGTTCTCGTATGGTTTTCCGCCGGTCCTGCCGAAAGAACCGAGCCGGCGCAGCGAAGCGTCGTTCAATGGCTGGGCGCAATCGCAGATTCAATCCACAGCGCCGAAGATTTGAGCGCTGTCGGGATCCTGACGTTCGTCCTTTTCCGGGAATCGTTCAAAGCGCCGCAGCGGTTCGCACGCGGCAGCAGCGAGGCAAGAAACCGCCCGGCAGCGGCGTTTTGCTACCTCGGCGCGTTCATCCTGCTCGAAACGCTCAGCCATTTCGGCCTGGCTTCGGGCACGACCAATCCCCGGGCGCCCGCGGCCTTCACCCTCTCGGGGTTCGAAGCGCTGCTTATCCCGTTGGGGCTTTATGCGGTTTTCGAAAAGCGTGTTAGCGCTGCCGCGCGGCCGCTAATCGTAGTTGCGTTCGCCTGGGGGATGGCCGCGTCGGTCGTCGGGTACTTTGCGAGAGCCGCGCTGGGCGATCCCCGCAAGCTTTTCTGGATCGCGAACGCCGGCGTGATCGCGGCGGACCAGGCGGCGGTTGTCATCCTGGCGCTCGCGATCATCCGTCTCGGTCGCATCGCGCGCGTTGTCGACACGGCGGCGATTGGCGCGGCCTGCGGGCTGGGTTTTGCGGTCGCGTATAGCGAGGCGCTGTTCGCGCCGCTGCTGGGCCAGGTCGTCGCCGTCGCCGCCGCGCTATTTGACTTTTCGCCGGGCCTGAGGTTCGCTGCGGCCTGGTTTGACCCGTCGAAGTGGAATCTTGTCCCGCCCGCGGACACGCTGATTTTTTATCTCCTGGCACCGGTATCGATCGCGATTGCCGGGCTTGTAGGGAATCCCGCGAGAGGGACAGCCAATCTGCGGCCTCGCATTGTCGCGCCGTTGGCGGTATGGCTGACGACGGCCGCCATCGCCGCACCGCTTTATTGGAGCCCGCTCCTGTCAGCGCCGCTAAACCTGCTGCCGAGTTTTAACGCGCGGCCGGACTACCTGGGACGGCTGTTGCAAATTGAGCTCGAGGCAATAGCCTACCTTGCTCTGGCCGTGCTGTTCGCAGGCTGGTTCCTCGCACGGGCTGCGGGGCATGAGGAAGCGGCCGGCGTTCGTCCGAAAGCGGCCTGAGGACCAGGCGGATAGCGGCGCAGCGTAGGGCGGCCGGCATCCGGCCGGCGGGTCGGCGCGCCGGCGAGCGCCAGCGGTAGGCTGTCTCGCGGCCGGTGACGCTGCTTTGTCAGGCGCGCTGGTTGTAAAGGGTCATCGCCCGCTCCAGACCTTCCGCGATGACCGCCACAACCGCCTGTGCCGCACGCTCGGTCACCGGCGCGAAAAACGCCAGCTCCGCCGGCTCCATCGGCTTCAAGACCCACTCTGCGGCGTCCAACGGCGGCACCGGCCGTCCGATCCCGATGCGCAGGCGCAGGAACTCCGGGGTGCCAAGGCTTTCGGCGATCGACCGCACGCCGCGATTGCCCGCGTCGGTTCCGCCGCGTTTTAGCCGCAACTGGCCTGGCTCAAGGTCGAGGTCGTCATGGACCACCAGCAGCCGCTGCGCCGCCACCTGCAAGTAGCGCCGGGCTGCCGCCACCGACCTGCCGCTTAAGTTGTAGTAGGTTGAAGGTTTGAGCAGAACCACGCTGGCCTGGTCGATGATTATTTCACCAACCTGGGCGTGGAACCTGCGGCGGTCAAAGCCGGCGTCGTGTGAGGCTGCAAGCCGGTCGGCGACCATAAAGCCAAGGTTGTGACGGCTGACCCGGTATGCGGCTTCCGGGTTTCCGAGGCCGGCAACGATCCAGCGCTGCCGGTCGGCAGCTTGGCCGGGGGCATGTCCGGCGGCCGGGGCACGGCGAAACGCGGCGAAAAGCCTGGAAATGCGACCCACGGTTACGCCATAGGGGCCGGCCACGCCCTGCAAGCCTCGGCGCGGGCGCGCGGCGCTCAGCCGCAGCGCTCCGCGCGGCCGTTGACGCGGCTTACCCCAAGCCGCCTCATCAGGGGCTCCAGCGCGCGAAACAGCCGCGCCATCTGGCCCGGCGTGCCGATCGAGATACGCAGCGCGTCGGGCAGAGCGTCGGCGAAGTGGCGGACCAGGATTCCCTGGCGCCTAAGCTGGCGCGCCACGCCCTCAAGATTGTGCCCCGCAAGCCGCGCCAGGACGAAGTTCGCCGCGGATGGCGGCACCGCGAATCCTATCCGCCGCAGCCGCGCCTCAGCCATCCGCCGGGTTGCCTTGATCTTCGCCGCGTTGCGCCGCATCCAGCCGACTTCCTCGAGCGCCTGCGCGCCGGCCGCGATCGCCGGAGCGCTTAGGTTGTACGAATCCTTCACCTTGAGCAGCGCGTCCACCACGACCGGCGCAGCGAACAAGAGCCCCACCCGCATCCCGGCCAGCGAAAACGACTTGGAAAGCGAGCGCACCACCGCCAAGTTGGCATGCCGGCCGACCAAGCCGAGCGCGTCGGCTTCGGCAAAATCGACGTAGGCTTCGTCTACCACCAGCAGCCGGCTTCCAAGGCGCGCCGCAAGCCTGTCGATCTCATCGATTGCGGTGAACGTCCCGGACGGCGAGTTGGGGTTGCATACGATCGTCAGGCGCGCCCGCGCCGCGGCCAGCCGCACCACCGGCAGGCTAAAGTCCGCGGCCATCGGCACGGCGACGACCTGCGCCTCCTGCATGGCCGCCAGCGTGGCGTACAGCGAGTAAGTCGGCGCCGCATAAGCGACCCGGTCGCCCGGGCCAAGCGCGGCCCGGAACAAAAGCGCCAGAAGCTCGTCAGACCCGTTGCCGGCAAGGATCATTTGCGGCGGCAGACCGTAGAGGCGCGAGGCGCTCTGGACCAGCCGGTCGGCTCGCGGCGGCGGATAACGCCTTAGACTATCCGCAGCGGCCGCGCGGCGAATCGCCCTTATGACGCCCGGCGCCGGCGGGTAGGGATTCTCGTTGGTGTTGAGCTTGAGAACCTGCTCGCCCGGCCGCGGCTGCTCCCCGGGCGTGTAGGGCTCCATCCTGCGCAGCGCGGCACGCAGCATCACCGCGCCGGGTGCGTAACGGCTCACGCCGGCCGCCTCGAACCGCGCCTCGGGCTCTGGCCCTGGCGGAGCGCCGGGTTACGCCGCTCGCGCCGGGTCTTGTCGGACCGTCCGCCGGCCTGGCAACGCTCCGGCCCCACCTCGGATAACAGCCACGCCAGGTAGCGCCGGGAGCTTCTGCAAAGCGGCAGCGCAATTATCTCGGGCACCTGGTAACTGTGAAGCTCCCGCACCCGCCGTTCCAGCGCCGGCCAGCATCGGGCGGCCGTCTTGATCAGCATCAGGAACTCGCCCTGCTGCTCGACGCTCCCCTGCCATCGGTAAAGCGAGCGCACCGGCCCGAGAATGTTGACGCAGGCGGCCAGGCGCTCCTCAACCAGAGCGCGCGCGATCGATCCGGCTTCGTCCTGATTTGCCGTGCTGACGACGACTAATCTTGCGCTGTCGGCCATGCGATCCACGGGCGCCGGGGCGCGCCTCCTTGCGGTTGACAGCTACTTTACCGGCGCTCTCCAAGCAGTCCAAGCCGGCCAAGCACGCGCGCCGTGGCCGGGCAATGGACGCGGGCGGCGCGAGCGACTTTACTCGCTCCCGCCAGGCTTAAGTGCGCCGCCAGCAGCGCCAGGTCGCTCGGCCGATCCACGTCGTACCAGGCCGGGCCAAGGGCGAAGCGCACGCGCCGGGCCGTAAGGCGCGCCATTGTCTGGGCCAGGACGCGGCGCGTGCCCCAGTGGATGCCGGCAAACACTTCGGGCACGCCCCCGCGCGCGCCGACCAGGTAGTAACCTCCGTCCAGGCTCGGCGCCAGCACGAACGGGACGCGGCGCAAAAGCTCAACGCTACGCGCCAGAAGCGCAAGCGGGACCGAAGGCACGTCGCTGCCCATGAGCAGCGCACCCTTGCCTGCATAGCGCCGCAGTGCCTCGAACATGCGTCGCCCCAAGCCGCCTCGGCTTTGCGCCAACAGCTCGGCGCCGCTAAGGCGGCTTAAGCGCTGAAAGTAGCGGCCCGCCGGCCCCGTATCGGCTTCGGCGCCGGCAATCACCACCCGAACCCCAGGAACTAAAGCCGCCTTGGCCAGCGTGTCGCTAATAAAGGCGTCGGCCAAGGCGGCCGCGCCGCGCGCACCCACCGCAGGTATCAGCCGGGTCTTGGCCCGGCCAACCAGCGGCGCGCGACAGAAAACCACCAGGACAAGCTCCCGAACGCCGGCGCCCATCTCGCCGCAGCCGCGCGCCGCCGTCAGTCCCGCAAGCGCCGTCACCGGCCCCGTAACGCGTCGGGCGCGATGACGTTTATCGGCAGCGTTACCGTCTCGCGGATGAACTCCAGCACCGAGGTGAGCGGCATCGGCATCACGCTCGGATCGTCGAGCGGCCCTCTGATATTCACGTAGAAAGCGAGCAGCCGCTCCGTCCCGCCGGCCAGGTTCTGACCCACCAGCGGCACTTTGCCGGCCAGCCAGCTCAGCCCGTTGAACGGCACCACGCCCGCGCGCAAGTCGATGCGGCGTGTCGCCAGGTTCGCCTCGCCGCCGGCGAAAATGTTCATCGCCGGCCCGAGCAGAAGAAGGTTTCGCGTCGAGACCAGCCCCTTGTTCGCCGTCAGGTCGGCGCTCAGTCTGTCGAACGGGATGCCTGCCACGACCGGGTCGGGAAGCTGGGCGGAAAGCCAGGTCTTAAGCGAAACCGCGCCCAGCAGCCGCGAGAGCAAAACCAGCCTGCGCAGCACGCCGTGCCGTACCAGCACCTGCGCCTTGCCCTCCATCGTAGGCATAAACCTTGCGCCGGTCCCGCCGCGCAGGTCGGCGGTCATCTCGATGTCGCCCTCGAGAATCGGCCGCTGCTTATGCGCGAAGATGCCGAACAGGCCGGCCGCGTTGACGTGCTCGGCGCGCCCGGCAACCCGCAGCGTGTGCGCCGTAGTATCGCCCGACACTTCACCCGCGACGCGGCCTCCGAAGACGGTCGCTTTAAGCTGCTCGAGCTGCCAGCGGCCGGCGCCCCAGGAAAGCCGGCCGCTGGCGTCTGAGAGAGGCAAGTTCCCCAAGAGCGCGCTGCGGGCCTCAACCTCGCCCGAACCTGGCAGGTGGGCGAACAGCGACGAGCGCGGATGCTTGCGCTGCTCCGGCGGGCGAATGTACTGGAACTCAAAATGGGTGGCAAACAGCCGAAACCCGACCCGCGGCGCCCGCCAGTCAGGCACCATGAACGTAAGCGAGGCGCCATGGCCCTCGAACGTCGCGCGCGGTACAAGCACCTCCAGGGAGTGCCCCTTAAGCGTAAGCGACGCCGCATGAATCGTGGCGGGCGACCGCAAGGCGTCAACGATCAGTTCGCCGCGACCCATCCTGAGGCGGCCCCCGAACAGCCAGTCTTTGATTTCGGGGCCGCCACGGACCGAAATCCTGCCGGAGAGCGGGCCGCGCAGCTCAACTTCGCTCAAGTCGACGCTCCCGGCCAGCCAGTATTCCGGCCGCAGCCGCAAGAGCTCGACGCTGCCGCGCGTGAGCACAATATGCCCCGGCTTAAGCCCGACTGCGCCCTCCAGTACCATCTCGCCGGCCGCCGCCCGCGCCATTCCCAGCCGCGCAGTGTGCACGACGAGCCTGCCCGGGCGCGCCACCGCGGCAATCCGTCGCACCACGAGTTCATGGGGGAAGCGCCGCAGTCGCAGCTCAACGCCCGTGGCCGAGAGCTGAAGCCGATACCGGGCCGGCCAAGCCAAAGGACGGCCTCTTGCAACCTCGCCCCTTAGCGTCAAGGCCAGGCGCGCCATGCCGCGCACTTTCTCCAACTCGCGGCCGAGCGCGGCAACCGAGGCCGACGCCCGCCGTTCGGCCATCGCATGAAGCTCATCGAGATCGACCCTGGCCCGAGCATCCAGCACATAACGCGCCCGAGAGAGGTGCGGTGCAACGCTCACCTCGCAGCGCAGGTCGATTAGTCGGGATGCGCCGATGGTAAGACTTGTGCGGTTTATGGTCAGTCGGCCTTGAGCATAGGAAAGGTCGGCGGTCAGGTCCGTTATCGGAGGAAGCTCTGCGGCCCAGGCCGGCCGCCAGCTTACGCCGCTTAACCGCGCTTTAAACCCGAGCGCGGCCGCCAGCGTCCGGGCGGGATCGCGACGCAACCGTTCAAGGTCTACTTCGAGCGAGAGCTGGTCGACGAACAGCGCGCCCGCGTCAACGCTGCGCACCATGGCGGCAAGCTCAGCCGGCGCCCCAGCCAGAGCCGACGCCGCCATGGCCGAGCGCCCCAGGTCGATCCGTACGCCGCCGGCAGCAATTCTGAGCCGTCCGTTGGGACTCTGCCACTTGGCCAAATCCGCCTGCGCGCTGGCCAGGACCTCCGCGCCGCGGGCAAGAACAAGCTGCGAGAGCCTGAGCGCGTCCTGCGACAGTTCGTAGTGCGCCGACAGATCGCAGTCACCCAGGATAAGCGGCCCCCGCAGACCGCTCATCGCAAGGTCGAAATCGGCAATCCGCAGCGCGAGCAAGCCGGTAAGTCCGCGGCGCAGATCGAGTACAAAGCTGGTCGTTGCGCCGGCCAGGCCCGAGGGCGCAGCCCAAACGCCATGCAACGCCGAGAGCCTTACGCCCCGCACACGCAGAACGCCGCGCGCCAGCTCCGTGTCGCTTGTGGACGCCCCGACCGCAACCCGAACTTCACCGGAAAGCGCCGGAGCGGACGGGAAAAACCCCACCTTGGGAGCCTTAAACTCAAAGCGCCACGCGCCCGGCCGCCTCGTGCTGTAGTGCGCCTTTAAATCCAGCCCCCGAACCAACGACCGCCCCTGGCTGTCTTCGACCGCGGCCTGGCTGAGCCTAAGCTCGCGCATCATCGAAGCGAGCTGGCCAAGCCTTTGGCGTACCAACCCGGCCAGCCGCGCGTCGAACAGGGCTCCCGGCACCAAAGCGGCCGACGCTTTCTGCACCGTCGCCGGCACCCGCAGCACCGGATGGTCCAGCTCCAGGGCGTAGACCGGCGCCAGGTCACGCCGTAGAAGACTTCCGTAGCGAAGCGAAACCCTGACCTCGTCAACGGTGAGCAGTTGGCTACCGTTGCGTCGCATCCGCACGGCAGTAACCACCAGCGCCAAGCGACGCCCGGGGATCAGAGTGCTTCGCGCAAATACGACCTCGGTGCCGGTTCGCGCCCTGACCTGATCGAGAAGTGCCGCCAGCAGCTCTCTGCGGTAGTGCAAAACGCCAGCCACCGCAGCCAGCGTCAAGGCAAGCAGAGCCAGCGCGCACCAGGCGCAAATCTTTGCGATTCTCTTAGCCACGTCTCACTACAGCCGACGCCTGCGGGGACGCTATTGTTCCGCCACGCCTTGCCCGGTATCCGCCGCGACACACCCGGCGCCGGCGCGGACCGGCTGCGCAGCAGCATTCTCGTTGCGGACCCCGACAAAGACGCCAGCCCCAGAGGAAGGATTACGACGCCGCGCCAAGCTGTCCGATCAACGGCGCGATGTCATCGACCTCCACGACCTGCCACTGGCCGTCGGCAGGCCGGCGCTCGAGGCGAATCCGCCAGGTATGCCCACGCGCGTCCCGGAACGACGTTTCAGCCCGGCTGCCATCGCGGTGCAGAAAGAAGATCGCTCCAACCAGCGCCGGGCCCGCAATTCTAAGCCTTTTCGAGCCGCGATTGACCTCGGCGACCGCCCAGCCGCGCACTGCCTCGGCCAGCGGCGCAACCAGCATATCCACCGCCCCTTTGCCGATAAGGCCGGTTACCACGTCGCCCGAGCGAGCGCGCTCCCGTACGAGCTGGTAACCGGCATTCCTAACCAGTCGCCGAAAGCCAACGAAGCGCGCCGCCGATTCCCCCTGGCGCGCATCCACCGCCAGCTTAAGTCTCACCAGGGCGAAAGACGGCGTGCGGGGAATATACAACAGTGCCCACGATACGACCAGAAGAACCATTACGGCCGCGCCAAGCCGCCCTGCGCTTCTTGACATCAGTGCCATTGTGTCGCCAAGCAAGGCCCGTTGTCGATGTGAGGTTCAGACCGCCGGGGCGTCCCCCGGATACCGCGGCCGCAAGTCTCGCCGTCAACGTCGGACGCCCCGCGCGGAGCTGGCCCGCGCCACAACCGTACGATCTGCCAACGTCCAACTACGACCGAGCGCAGCGTCTCTGCCAAGTGCGAACGGGCCGCCATGCCGGGAAACGGCCCCGTCTCTTACCGGGCCGTTTCCCGGCTCTCGGCCGAGAGCAGACTTGCCGCTTCCTGGTCGAGCAGCCAGATGACCTGGCCGTCCGACGGAGCGATAAGCTGGCCCGGGAACCGCTCGGCGTCGGGCGGCCCCTCGAGCACCGCTTTCACGGCTGGCGCCTTGTTGCCCCCGGTCACCATGAAGATTATCGCGCCGGCGTTGTTGAGCACCGCAGGCGTCAAGGTGATACGCCGCGGATGTGGATCGTCCACTTCGACCGCGGCCGCAAGCCTCTGGGTCTCCCGAAGCACTGCGGCGCCGGGGAAAAGCGACGCAACGTGCGCGTTTTCGCCCAGACCCAGAAGAATCAGCGCAAAGCGCGGCAAGTCGCCGTCGGCAAGCGAAAAGAAAGCGCGCAACTCCGCCTCGTAAGCCGCCGCCGCCTCGGCCGGCGCCAACTCGCCCTGTATCCGGTGGACCTGGTGGGCCGCGATACGAAGTCGGCCGAGCAGCGTGCGCTCGGCCATCGCGAAGTTGCTCGCCGCGTCCGTGGGCGCAACGCAGCGCTCGTCACTCCAGAAAAAATGCACTTCCTTCCAGTCCACGCTCGAGCGCAGCCGCTCGGCCAGATACGAATAGGCGCCCTCGGGGGTTTTCCCGCCCGCCAGGCAGAGCGGAAACTCACCCAGGGTCGAGACCGCCTCGCCGGCAAAGTGAGCGATCTCTTCGGCCGCCCTAACGTGCACCGCCTGCGCGTCCTTGAGTATCTCGATTCGTCTTCCACTCACGGCACCAAGCCTTTCCCACCGCGTAACTGCTCACCCCGGTTCCGAATTGGAGAGCAGGCGGCGCCGTCGCAGCCGCGCCGCCTGTGCCCGTCACACCCGGCCGTCCAACGCTGCACCCAGGGCCTCGGCCAGCGCCGCCGCGCCGCTTGGCGCATCGCCCTTGAGATGCACCCGGACCACGCGCCGGCCGTGGCGGCTTAGCGCCTCGAAGTCGCCAATTGACTGTGCTTGGTTGAGCACGGCGAAATCGTAGGATTGGCCGGGGATGGCAACGCCTTTGTCATGTTCCTGCGTGATCTGAACAAAGAGGCCCGTATTGGGACCGCCCTTGTGAAGCTGACCGGTGGAATGGAGAAAGCGCGGGCCGTAGCCGAAGGTGGTGGCGAGCGACAGTCGCCGGCGGACCGCCGACCTGATGCGCGCCATCTCGGCTTCGAAGCGTGCTGACGGCGCAACGTAGGCCATCAGCGCAAAATAGTCGCCCGGCCGCGCCAGTCCCGCGAATGCTTTGAGCGCCCCGGCCAGCCCTGCCGCACCAAGTCTCGGCGCCAGGGCAGCAGGCGCGTGCAGCTCGAGCTTGGCCTCGACCGCCAACGGCGCTTCGACCGGTAGCACCTGATGCTGCTCGAAGGAGCGCAGCAGCCGCTCCGTGTTGTCCTTGCTTTCCTGAACGTTGGGCTGGTCAAAGGCGTTGATACCGATAATCGCGCCGGCGGTTGCGGTGGCGATCTCCCAGCGCAGGAATTCCTCACCAAGGTCGATCTTGTCCGCCACGCTGACGGTGATGACCGGATGGCCGGCCTGGGCGAGCGCCGCAAGCGCCCGGTCCTGCTCGGGATCGGCGCCCGCGCCGCTCCTGAGATAAGCAAAGATGCGATCGGCGCCGTAGCTTTGCGGGCTTCCCAGCGGTTCGTCCACCACGGGCACCAGGCCGCGCCCTTCCTTGCCCGTGCTTTCGGCAACCAGTTGTTCCAGCCACAAGCCGAAGCTCGCGATCGGCGGGGAAGCAACGACCGTGAGCTTGTCGCGCCCGGCCCGGTAGCAGGCGCCCAGCGCCGCGCCCAGGCTCACCCCGGCATTGTCTTTGGCCCTTACGTATCCGGCCGAGCTGTGAGCCATCCGGGTCGCCCGGTCGAGCAGCGCCCCGATATCCAACCCGATAAGCGCGGCCGGCACCAGGCCGAAAAGCGACAGCGCCGAGTAGCGGCCGCCGATGTCGGCCGGGTTGAGGAAAAGACGGCGAAACCGCTTCTCGCGCGCAAGCGCGGCGAGCGCGGTGTCGGGATCGGTGATCGCCACGAAATGTTTTCCCGCCGGCGTGCCGGCCCGTGCGGCAAGCAGTTCAAAAAAGTACCGGTACTGGGAGAGCGTCTCGATGGTCCGGCCCGACTTGCTCGAGACGATGAAAAGCGTCTTCTGCAGCTCAACCGCCCGTTCAACCGACCGGACCACCTCGGGCACCGACGAATCGAGCACGATAAGCTCCGGATGGCCCGGGGCGCTGGCGAAGGTGCGCGCCAGCACCTCGGGACAGAGGCTCGAGCCGCCCATGCCGAGCAGTACCACGTGCCGAACCCCGTCGGCCCTGACCTCCTGGCTGAAGGCCTTAAGCGCTTCGACCTGATCCGTCATCAGCTCGGCCACGTTGAGCCAGCCAAGCGCATTGCGGATCACCTGCTGATGCTCCGGTTCTTTCTTCCACAGCGTCGGGTCCTTGCGCCACAGCCGCACAGCGAATTCGCTGCGCTCGAGCTCGGCCAGCGCGGCCTCGAAAGTCGGGACTAGGGCGCCGGCTGCGATGCTTTGGCGGTCGAAAGCGCCCGCCACGAGCGCCTCCCGCCTGGCTTTTACCACGGCCAGCAGATCGTCGAACGACTTGGCAAAGAGCGCCACCCCTTCGGCTTGCAGCCGCTCGCCCACCTCGTCCAGATCGATTCCCAGCGCCTTGAGACGCGCAACCGTCTCGCGCGCCTCGTCGAATCCCTCTTCCACGGTAAGACGGGCCTGGCCGTGGTCGCGGAAGGCGTCCATCGTGGCCGGCGGAAGCGTGTTGACGGTCTGCGGTCCGATCAGCTCGGCGACATACTTGATGTCGCTGTAAGCGGGGTTCTTGGTCCCGGTCGAGGCCCACAGCACGCGCTGCGGGCGCGCGCCCCGCTGGCCAAGCCGGGCAAAGCGCGGCCCGCCGAACAGTTCCTTGAAGCGGCGGTAGATGAGCTTGGAGTTGGCCACCGCGGCTTTGCCGCGCAGCGCCGCCACGGCCTCGTCCGGCGCGGCCTTGAGCCGCTCGTCCAAAAGCTTGTCGACCAGGGTGTCGATTCGGCTCACAAAGACGCTGGCCACCGAGGCCACCCGCTCAACCGGCATCCCGGCCTCGACTCGGCGTTCCAGCCCGCGCAAGTAGGCCTCGGCCACCGCCTCGTAGTGGCGCATCGAAAACATCAGCGTGATATTGATGTTCAGGCCCTCGGCGATGAGCTGCTCGATGGCCGGAATCCCCTGCGGCGTAGCCGGCACCTTGATCATGACATTGGGACGGCCGAGCGCTGCAAAGTAGCGGCGCGCCGCAGCCACGCTGCCCTCGGTGTCGGCCGCCAGCTCCGGCGACACCTCGTAGCTGACAAACCCGTCGCGTCCTGCGGTCCGTTCGTAGACTGGACGCAGAGCGTCGGCGGCCCGCGCGATGTCCTCGAGCGAGAGTTCCTCGTAAATCCGGGCGACAGGCTTATCGGTCCGGCTGAGCGCGGCAAGCTGGGCGTCGTAGTCGGTCGACCCGCCGATCGCCTTTTCGAAGATGGTCGGGTTGGAAGTCATGCCGGCCAGGCCGTCTTCGTCGAGCATGCGACGGAACTCGGGCGAGTCCAGAAGATGGCGGCGGATGTAATCGAGCCAGATGCTCTGGCCGAGGCGCTCGAGCTGGCGAAGCGGGTTATCCGGCTGGGCCATAATTCACTCCTCTAGTCTTATCGCTGAGAAACGACGTTCGCAGACTGGGCAGCCTGCTGCGGGACGCCGCGCGCTGCAAAAAAGGCTCGCGCACCCTTCAATCGGCCGCTTTCTCCATGAGCCGGAGCGCCCGAGCCACCACGTTGTCCACCGTGAAGCCGAAGTGCGCAAAGACCTCCTGGTACGGCCCTGACGCACCAAAGCCGGTCATGCCAAGCACGTCGCCCCGCCGACCGACCCACCGGTACCAGGGAAGCGCAACGCCGGCCTCGATGGCCAACCTGCGGCCGGCCTCGTCGGGCAGGACCGATTGACGCCACTTTGCGTCCTGGCGCTCGAAAAGCTCGAAGCTTGGCATGCTGACCACGCGCACCGCCACTCCGGCCGCCTCCAGCTTCGGCTTGGCGCCGAGCGCGAGATGGACCTCGGAGCCGCTGGCTATAAGTATCATGTCAGGCCGCCGGCCGGCCGTCTCGGTCAGTACGTAGCCGCCCCGCTCAAGGCCGCTGGCCGCGGCCATCGCCGAGCGGTCCAGGGTTGGGACCTTCTGCCGGCTGAGCGCAAGTAGCACCGGGCCGTCGCGCCAAGTCAGCGCCACCCGCCAGGCGTGAACCGCCTCGTTGGCGTCCGCCGGCCGGATCACGGTGAGTCCCGGGATGGTCCGCAAACTGGCCAGATGCTCGACCGGTTGATGGGTCGGCCCGTCCTCGCCCAAACCGATTGAGTCATGGGTGACGACGTAGATCACATGGAGCCGCGCCAGGGCGGAAAGGCGAATCGCCGGCCGCGCGTAGTCGCTGAAGACAAGAAAACTGGAGCCGTACGGGATCAAGCCGCCGTGCAGCGCGATCCCGTTCAGGATCGCGCCCATGGCGTGCTCGCGGATGCCGAAATGCAGGTTGCGCCCCTCGTAGCTGCCGCGCTCGAAGTCGCCTCCGGCGGCAACGTCGGTAAAGGTCGACTCGTTCAGGTCGGCCGCGCCGCCAAACAGGTTCCACACCTTGCGGCAGATAGCCTGCTGCGCGGCCGCGGCCGACTGGCGTGTGGCCAGCGCCTCCTTGGGGGAAAAGATCGGCAGTTCCGCCTCCCAGCCTGCCGCCAGCTCGCCCGCGATCATCCGCTTAAACTCGGCCGCCTCGGCCGGATATCGGCGCTCATACTGCTCCATCGCGCGCTTCCATTCGGCCTCGAGCTGAGCGCCCCGGCTGCCGCACTGGCGGAAGTAGGTCAGCACCTGCGGCGGCACAAAAAAGGGCGGCTCCGGCGGCCAGCCGTAATTCTGCTTGGTCAGCCTTGTCTCTTCGGCGCCGAGCGGCTTGCCGTGCGCTTCGTTGCTGTCCTGGCGGTGCGGGCTGCCGTAGCCGATATGGGAGCGCACCCGGATGAGCGAAGGTCGCTCCCGCTCCTCACAGGCGTTGGTCAGCGCGCGCGCCAACGCCGCAAGATCGTTGGCGTCCTCCACCACCTGCGTGTGCCAGTTGTAAGCCTCGAACCGCAGGCAAACGTCCTCGCTAAAGGCGAGCGCGGTGCTGCCGTCGATCGTTATGCGGTTGTCGTCGTAGAGGTAGACGAGGTTGCCCAGACCCAGGTGGCCGGCAAGCGAAGCCGCCTCGCTGGCCACCCCTTCCATCAGGTCGCCGTCGCTTACGATGGCGAAGATGCGATGGTCGAAAAGCTCCCTGTCACCGCGGGCAAAACGAGCTGCCAGATGCTTGGCGGCGATCGCCATGCCCACGGCGTTGGCAAAGCCCTGGCCAAGCGGCCCGGTGGTGGTCTCCACCCCCGGCGCAACGCGGTACTCGGGATGGCCCGGCGTGCGGCTGCCGAGCTGACGAAAGCGCTTAAGGTCGTCCAGCGTCAGCTCGTAGCCGCTCAGGTAAAGCATGCTGTAAAGCAGCATGCTGCCATGGCCCGCCGACAGGACGAACCGGTCGCGCCCGTACCAGGCTGGATTAGCCGGGTTGTAACGCAAGAAACGCGTCCACAGGAGGTAGGCTGCCGGCGCCATCCCCATCGGCATCCCCGGATGTCCCGAGTTGGCTTTCTCGACGGCGTCGATGGCGAGCACCCGGATGGCGTTGACGCAGCGCCGGTCGAATTCATCCTGGCTGGGATTGACCTCTTCCGTCAAAGTTGTCTCCGTTGGCCGGCACCGCGGCAATTCGCGGCCGGGCTGCGGCGCGAGGTAGGGCCGGCTATCCAAAGGCGCCGCCCGTGCTTCGCGCGCGCGGCGCCGGCTGCTGTGCGTTCATTTTAATCTGCTTTGAGGGGCTGGCGCCACGCCTCGGGCCGCCCGCCTGCAACGACGCCCGGCGATGCGGGCGCGAGCGGCGCCCGGGGACACGGTGAAAGGCAAGCCCAAATATGCCACAGTAACTAGGGATGTCGGGCCGGCGCGCTCGAAGCGGCGCCTCCCGGACATTGCTTGAGCAATAAACGAGGTTTCCTTCTCATGGAAATGGCGCAGCCCAAACTACCGCGCAAGGCCGGACGCCGGGTGGCCGTTACCGGGCTGGGGCTGGTTACGCCGCTGGGCACCGGAGTCGAGAAGAACTGGGAGGCCCTGCTGCACGGCCGCTCCGGCATCGGCCCGATCCAGCGCTTTGACGCCTCAGCTTTCCCGGTGCGCATCGGAGGCGAGGTGCGCGACTTCAACCCGCTCGATTGGGTCGAAAAGAAAGAAATCAAGCGGATGGACCTGTTCATCCTCTACGTGGTTGCCGCGGCCGAGCAGGCGATGCGCCAGTCGAGGCTGAAGATCGACCTAAGCAACGCCGAGCGGGTGGGCGTAATCATCGGGGTCGGCATCGGCGGACTGCTGACCATCGAGGAAAACCACCTGCAGTTTCTGCAGGGTGGCCTCAAGCGGGTGACGCCGTTTTTCATCCCCCGGCTGCTGGGCAACCTGGCGCCGGGGCAGATCGCGATGCGCTACGGCGCGCGCGGCATCAATCTGACCACCACCAGCGCCTGCGCCTCGGGCAGCCACGCGGTGGGCGAGGCCTACCGGATGATCCGCTGCGGCTACCTGGACGCGGCGCTGGTCGGCGGGGCCGAGGCGGCAATCACCTACATGGGCATGGGCGGGTTCATCGCCATGCGCGCGCTCTCCACCCGCAACGACGAGCCGACCCGTGCCAGCCGCCCGTTCGATCGCGAGCGCGACGGCTTTGTCATGTCCGAAGGCGCGGCGGTGCTCGTCCTCGAGGAATGGGAGCAGGCCGCCGGGCGCGGCGCGGCAATCCTGGCCGAGGTCGCCGGCTACGGAGCCAACGACGACGCCTACCACATAACCGCGCCCTCGCCCGAAGGCGAAGGCGCCGCCCGCTGCATGCAGCTCTGCCTCCAGGAGAGCGGACTTGACCGCGACGAAGTCGACTACATCAACGCGCACGGCACCTCCACGCCACAGGGCGACTTGGCCGAAACCCAGGCGATAAAGCGGGTTTTCGGCGAACGAGCCTTCAAGCTGGCCGTAAGCTCAACCAAGTCGATGACCGGGCACACGCTGGGCGCCGCCGGCGCCATCGAGTCGGTCTACACCGTGCTGGCGGTCTCCACCGGCATGATTCCGCCGACCATCAACTACGAAAACGCCGACCCGGAGTGCGACCTGGACTACGTGCCTAACCAGGCCCGCCAAACGCGCCTGCGCTTGGCGCTCAACAACTCCTTCGGCTTCGGCGGCACCAACACCACCCTGGCCTTCCGGCCGGCCGCCTGAGCAGAGAGAAACAGCAGTGGGATCGAGAATAGTCGCTACCGGGCGCGCAACGCCCGGCCGTGCCGTCTCCAACCATGAACTGGCGGCCGTCATGGACACTTCGGACCAGTGGGTGCGAAGCCGCACCGGAATCGCCCAGCGCTACGTGCTCCGCTCGGGCGAATCGCTGCTCGAGATTGCCTGCACGGCCAGCCGCACGGCGCTTGAGCGCGCGGGCTTGTCGCCCAAAGAGCTCGACGCGGTCGTGGTCGGTACGGTCTCCTCGGAATACGGCTTCCCCTCCTTTGCCTGCCAGCTCCAGCACCGGCTGGGCGCCGACTCGGGCGCCGCCTTCGACGTCGCTGCGGCCTGCTCCGGCTTCATTTACGCGCTTTCGGTGGCGGATTCGATGATGCGCGCCGACGGTTTTGAACGCGTGCTGGTGGTCGGCGCCGACGCGCTGTCCACGATGGTTGACTGGCGCGACCGCTCAACCGCGGTGCTGTTCGGCGACGGCGCCGGGGCCGTGGTCCTGGTGCCGGACAGCGGACCGCGCGGCGTACTGGGAAGCCTCCTGCGCTCGGCCGGCAACCACTGGGAGCTGTTGACCGTGCGCTCGACCGGGGTGCGGGCCACGCTGGACGCCGAGGCCCGCCGGCGCGCCGACGACGCAATCCAGATGCGCGGCCCGGAGTTGTTTCGCATCGCCGTCCGCAGCATGGAGGAAGTCACCCGCGAGGTCGTAACCCGGGCTAAGCTGAACATTGATGATGTCAGCCTGATCGTTCCGCACCAGGCCAACCTCCGGATTATCCAGGCCGTCGCCGAGCGCTTGGGACTGCCGCGCGAAAAGGTCTTCGTCAACATCGAACGCTACGGCAACACCTCGGCCGCCTCGGTGCCCATCGCGCTCGACGAGGCGCTGGAACAGCGGCTGATAAAAGACAACGACCTCGTGCTGCTCAACGCCTGCGGCGGCGGCCTGACCTGGGGTGCCAACCTCCTGCGATGGTAGCCGACCGGGCCGCCGCACCGGGAGCGTGCGCCGGCTGTCGGACTGGAGCGCGCTCCTGAGCGGCTGCGAGCGCACCTCCCTACCCCATCCCCACAGCCGCATCGTAGCCGAGACACCCATGGCTGGCGTGCAACCCGAGCCCGTCTCCCGGATCGGAGCTTTGCTTCGGCCCGGCCTGCCCCGCTGCCGCACCGCGCCGCCAGCCGCCGCCCGGCGCGTCTGCGGTTCCCGCCCCTGAACCGGCGGGTGCACGGCCGATGCTTGGCGAACTGCTCAGGCGCAAGCTTATCGTGGTCGCGGGCAAGGGCGGAGTCGGAGCCACCACGGTCGCTGCCGCGCTTGCCGCGCTCGTGGCCGGGCGCGGCGGGCGCGCCTTGCTGGTCGAGCACGACCCGGGTGGGCCGGGCGCCGCACTTTTCGGCCGCCGCCCCGCCCTCGTCGATCCGGAAGAACTGCAGCCGGGCCTGTGGGAACTGGCACTAGACGGCAATCGCCAGCTCGGCCGCTACCTGGAACTTACGCTGGGCAACCGCGCGTTAGTGCGCGCCGTCAGCTCGACCGAGCTTTACCGCTACTTTGTCGACGCCGCGCCAGGGCTGCGCGAACTCATCTCGGTGGGACGCATCTTCCACGAGATCGAGCGCCGCAGCGCGGTCGAGACACCGTGGGACATCGTCGTCTTTGACGCCCCCGCCTCGGGTACCGCGGCCTTGCTGCTCCGGATGCCTCTGGTGGCCGGCGCGATGTTCGGTGAAAGCGTGGTCGGACGGGAAGCGCGGGCGGTGGCCCGCTTGCTGACCGACCGCAGGCGCTGCGCCGTGGTGCTGGTTACGGCCCCCGAGCCGCTGGTGATCCGCGAGACGCTCGAGTCATGGCGCGAATTGGCCGCCTTGGGCCTCCAGGCCTGCGCGCTGGTGGCCAATCGCGTGCGCACTGTGGGCTACTCGCGCGCCGACCTCGCGGCCCTGGCAGGCCTGGCGGGCGCTCGCACCGACCATCGCGCGCTTGGCCCGGCCCTCGCGCGCGCCCGCTCGGCCCTGGCAACGGCCGAGCGCCATACGCGCGTCGTCCGCTTTGTGGCGCGACGCGCCGGCTTGCCGACCGCCGAGATCGCTTACACCCCTGAACTTTCCGACCTCGAGCTGATAAGCCACGTGACGCGTGAGCTGCAAGCGCCGGCAACCTGGCGCTGAGCCGGCAAGGGCCACCCACCAGCGGGCGGATGCGCCAGCCCTGCTTACTGCCTCGGTGTCTTCGGTTATCTTACTGGAGTAGCCGCGTTGGCTTACCTGCTATGACACGGTGCTGGATAAGAGGCTTTTGCCTTAGCTTGCCCCTGCTTCTGTCGGCGGCGGCAGCCCCGGCCTTGGCGGCTGCGCCCCGTCCCTGGCTTTGCCGCGACAAACCTGTGGTTTCCTCGGACAACGCCCTTACGTATCACGTTGTGGCGCGCCGGCCGGCCTCCTGGCATGTCGCTTTCATGCGGCTTGAGCCGGGCGGCATCCATGACGGCTTCGTCACGGTGCGCGCCGCGGAGCTGGGGCGGACTCGCCCGCGCGCGCAGGGTCGGCTCGAACCGGGAAGATACTTCGTCGCCGTCCTCCAGCAACAAGCCGGCGGCCGTTGGATATGCGCGCGCTCGACAGGCAACCAGCCGCGCCGCGACCGGGGCGAGTTGCTGCGCGCCTGCTTCTCCTCGGCTGCGCCATGCGCGCTTGATCTCACGATAAGCCGGGGCTCAAACTATTGATCACTGCACAATATCGTTACCCGGCTTGCGCTCGGCCGCGGGTTCCTCTGTCATTCTCGCGCGCGGCGCGTCTTCTGCCGGTTGACGCCCGCCCCTTTTGTTCCCCTCGCCCCGTTGAGGCAGAGGCGCAGCGTGAGGAAGCGACCGGGTTGTGTTTCTTCTCCTTGTATGTGCTGCGCGCATCGTCGTTTTCCAAGGCGCGAAAGGCAAATGGGCTAATATCCGCGCCATCTCCATCGCCCCGGCGCGGTCTTTGCCTGGCATCGACGGCAGCTCCTCAGCCGGCTTGGGCAGGCCCGCTTACCACCGGCGCCTCGTCGCCGCGCTCGCCGCTCGCGCCGGCCGGGACCGGCCATGCTTCAGGCGTTGCGCAAGCGATTGGTACTCTCGACCATCGACGATTCCATAGCCGTGCGGCGGGCACTCGACCAGCGGGAGCCCAACGCCGGGGCGTTGGGCTCCCTCCCCCCCTTCCGCCGCCCGGCGTGGAGGGGGAAAAACGGCCACGGCGGTGCCCCAAGGGCGGCATCCGAGCCCGGCTCGTGTCGTGGTAGCATGAGCGTGGCGCAAGGCGGGGCGGTCGGGCGATACGGATGCGCCGGGGCGTGCCATGCGGCATAACTGGCTTCGAGCGCGGTCGGTTTGCATCCTGGCAGCGTTGCTCTGCAGTGCGAGCCTAACCCGATGCGCAGCAACCGGCGGGGCCGAGTCAGGCGCTGTGGCCGCGGTCGACTGGTCTTCCGAGCCGCTGCTCATCGCGGCCGGATTCCATACCGTCCCGGCTAACACCCCTGAACAGCACCAGGCGCTGGGCGTGCTTCCCGCAGGCGAGCTCCGGGTTTATCCCACCCCCATGGGACCGTCGTTCTGGTTCGCCGACCCTTATCACTGCAAGTGTGTCCTGGTGGGCGACTCGGCGGCATTTCGCAAATTCCAGGATTTGAAGCTTCAGCAGGAAGACCTGATCGCTTACGAAGAGCAGGCGCTCTACGGATGGGCGCCGATGCTCTTCCCGCCGGCGATTTTGCTGGCCTCCGCGCCGCCGGGCGGTCTTGCCCCGGGCGGACACGGACATCACGGCGCCGTCGGCCCGGTGGCCGCCGGGGGCGGCGCCGCCCATGGCGCTGGGATGGTCGGGGGGCATGGAGGCGGATTTGCCGGAGGAGTTGGCGGGCTTGGCGGGGTCGGCGGCCACGGCGGCAGGTAAACTCGCACCGGCGTTAGCCGGCGCCGCCCCAGCGCGTTCAGACCATCAGGAGCCGTCTTTCAGGGGCCTCTCTGCAAGGCGAAAGGCGGGCTCGCCCGCGCGCCGTCCCCAGAGGCCGCACCGCGGGTGCCAGTCGGCTGCGGGATGCCGGGAAATGGCTGCCGCGTAGGGCGACCGGCTGAAATTCGACGGCGGCGACCGCCGGGACGCCTGCCTTGGCGCAAACAGTCTTGCCCGCGATGCGCACAACGGCAATCGGCTTCTGCCTATTGAGAGAAGCAGTCTCACCAACGCTGCGGCTACCTCCGCCATGCTGGTTTACGCTGTTATGCTGAACTCCTTCCTTCCTGTCGCCCTGAGCGAAGCGAAGGGTCTACGCGAAGCGATTTGTCCTCCAGCGGCGTAGCTGCCGGGCCGGCGCAATTCGGGATTCCTCGCGCGCGCCAAGCCATTGCATGGCGGCGGGGACACCTGGCGCAGATTCCCGCATCGCGCTCCCGTTGGCCTGCCTGCGCCGCGGGGGCGGGGCCCATATATGACAGAGGGATGGCGCGACTCGGCGGAACCTCTGTAACTATGCCCTGCGGTGTCCGATAAGCCCAGCCTTAGCCGCGCCTGGCCGGCCGACGCACGTCCGAGGCAGGCGGCCGTACGGTGAGCACCGGTCTGTGCGATCCGCGCACCACCCGTTCCGCGACGCTGCCGAGCGCCAGCCGGGCCAATCCCTTCCTGCCGTGCGTGCTAATCACCACGAGGTCCGGCGCCAGGTTGTCTGCGGTAGCAAGGATTGCCGCGCCCGGCTCTCCGACCGCCACCAAGGTTTCGTACTTAACCGGCGCGAGCTTTTCATCGGCGAGTCGTTTGAGCTTTTGCCGCGCGGCCTCAACCTGCGACTCGTAAATCTGGGGAAGCCCCAGAGTCTCGGTCCCAAGCATCACCATCGGCACCACGTAGAGCAGGTAAACGACCGCGCCGAAGTGGGCTGCAAGACCGGCGGCTGCGTCGAGTGCGGCGTAACTGTCGCCCTGCAGGTCGATCGCGCACAGGATACGCTTACAGGGAAAATCCATCGCTTTTCTCCTCGCGGCCCGGCCGGGCGGCCGCGCTTAACGAAACCATAAGATGTGCGCCTCTTCCAGCGGAACGCAGGCCGCCGGATGGCGTGGCACGATGCGTGGCGTGTAATCCCCGGCAGGACGCGCCGCGGGCACCTCGGCCTGGTGGAGCTCGGCCCCGTCAGGTGCCGCCTCGGCCAGCCGGCGCATCGCGACCCGCACCGGCTCGTCCTCATTCGGACCGGGCTCGGCGTAAAGCTCGACCATGATCGCCTCGGCCGGCAGCCCACCGCTAAACACCTCGACCTCGAGGCGATGCCGGCCGTCCGCGGTGGTCGTCTTGAGCCGGCCGAACCTGAGCGAAGACCAGGCGCCGGTCAGGGCGTTTTGCCAGGCCCATAGCTCGCGCGCCAGCGCGGCGCCCTTTTGGCTGCGCGCCCTGAATGCCGCAGCCGCGCCGAGGTACGCCGACTCGGCGTATTCGCGCAGCATCCGGTTGCTGCTGAACTGCGGCGCAAGCTGGGCCATGCTGGCGCAGACTCGGACAAGCCAGCGCGCCGGCAGCCCGCGCGCGTCGCGCTGGTAGAACTCCGGGATGATCTGCTTTTCGAGAATCTCGTAGAGCTGTTCGGCCTCGCGCGCGTCCCACTGCGGCCCCTCGTGCTGCCGGCCGTCGCCGATCGCCCAGCCCACCTCCGGCGTGTAGGCCTCGGCCCACCAGCCATCCAGCTCGGAAAGGTTCAGTCCGCCGTTGACCAGCACCTTCATTCCGCTGGTGCCGCATGCCTCCCAGGGACGGCGCGGCGTGTTGATCCAGAGGTCCACGCCCTGGACGAGATGCTCGGCCAGCTCCATGTCGTAGTCTTCGAGAAAGATCGCGCGCTCTCTCACGTCGGAGCGCGCGCAGAACTCGGCGAAGGCGCCCACCAGCTCCTTGCCCTCGACGTCGCGCGGGTGGGCCTTGCCGGCCGCCACGAGCTGCACCTTGCGCTCGGTCGAGCTCAGCAGGCGCGCTAGCCGCTCGGCATCGTGCAGCAGGAGGTTGGGCCGTTTGTAGGCGGTGAAGCGGCGCGCGAAGCCGAGGGTCAGCGCGTCGGGGTCGAGGACGCGGGCGGCCTGCGCGGCCGCCTCGTCGCTCGCGCCCCGCCTGCGCAGTTGCAGCCGCAGCCGTTCGCGCGCATAGGCGACCAGGGCCGCCCGCGCCTGATTGCGCAGCACCCACAACTCCGCCTCGGACACTGCGCAGGCGCCCTGCTTGACTTTTTCCGGCGCGGCCATCCAGCATCCCTTGCCGCAGTAGCGAGTCCAGAGCTCGTCGGCACCCTCGCAATCCCAGGTAGGCACGTGCACGCCGTTGGTGATATGCGCTATCGGAACCTCGCGGTGCGGCCAGCGGGGGAAAAGCGGCTCGAAAATGTGACGGCTCACCTCGCCGTGCAGGCGGCTTACGCCGTTTACCCTGGCGCTTGTCCTGAGCGCCAAAAACGCCATGTTGAAGGGCTCTGCCGCGTTCGTTGGATCGGCCCGGCCCAGGCCGATCAGCGAGTCAACCGATACCTTAAGCCGACCGGCATAGTCGGCCAACTGGCGAGCGATCTCGGCGGCTGAGAAAGTGTCGAAGGCCGCCGTCACCGGCGTGTGGGTCGTAAAGATGTTGCCCGCCCGGGTCGCCCACAGCGCCTCGCTAAAACCGGTGCCGGTCCGCTCCATGAAGCTTCGCGCCCGCTCCAGCGGCGCAAACGCCGCGTGCCCCTCGTTTAGATGGCAGACGTCGACCTCCAGCTTGAGCGCCTCCAGCGCGCGCCAGCCGCCGATTCCCAGCGCCAGTTCCTGCAACAGCCGCTGGTGTGCCTCGGCCTCGTAAAGCTTTGCGGTGATTCCGCGGTCGGCGGGCGAATTGAGCGGATCGTCGCTGTCCAAGAGGTAGAGCGCGACTCGGCCGACCGCCGCACGCCACACCCGCAAAAGGACGACCCGCCCGGGCAGCTCGAGCGGCACCCGCAGCCACCCGCCGTCAACGTCAACCACCGGCGCTATCGGTAGGCTGAGAGGGTCGTTGTGAGGATAGAACTCCACCTGCCCGTGGCCCGGCAGCATCACCTGGCGAAAGTAGCCTTCACGGTAAAGGAGGCCCACTCCAACCATCGGAAGCACCAGATCGCTGGCGGTCTTGAGGAAATCGCCCGCCAGTATCCCCAGCCCGCCGGCGTAAAGCGGCATTCCCTCTCCCAGGCCGAACTCCATGCTGAAGTAGGCCACCCTGCGCAGGGCCGCCCTGGGATAGGCCTCGGCAAACCATCCGGGGCTTTTCAGGTATGCCGCGCGCTCCTCGCTGATGCGCTCGAGCTCCTCCTGAAAGGCGCGGTCGCGGGACAACTGGTCAAGCCGGCGCTCCGACACGGTCTGCAGGATGAGCCACGGATTGCCGGTAAGCTCCCACGCCTGCTTGTCCATCAGCTCCCACAGGCGATCCCCGACGTGGCTCCAGGTCCAGCGCAGGTCGAGCGCCAGTTCCCACAGCGCTTTGAGGCGCTTGCGCGGCTTTCGCCAACTGAAAGCATGAGCGCCGGACCAAGGCATCCTATCTGCGGGTCCTTGCACAACGGCCGGGTCACGCTTATCCATGGCTTGCTCCTGGATTCCCTTGGCCCGGGCCCGCGCCGCTTAAGGCATCAGCAATCAGCGCCTGGGCCTCTTCCTCGATGCGGCGCAGATGGGACCGGCCGCGAAAACTCTCGGCATAAAGCTTGTAGAGCGGCTCGGTGCCGGAGGGGCGCACGGCGAACCATCCGTTGTCGGTCACCACCTTAATTCCCCCGATCGGCTGGTTGTTGCCCGGCGCGCGTGTGAGCACGGCGCGCACCTTGTCTCCGGCCAGGCGCTGCGCGCCAATCCGCTCAGGCGCCAGCCGCTTTAGCAGCTCTTTCTCGGCGGGGCTTGCCGGCGCATCGATCCGTCGGTAGACGGGAGCTCCAAGTTCCCGCGTCAGTTGTCGGTAGAGTTCGCCCGGATCGCGTCCTGTGACCGCGGTCATCTCGGCCGCCAGCAGGCCCATCACGATGCCGTCCTTGTCGGTGGTCCAGACCGTTGAGTCGGCGCGCAACAGCGATGCACCGGCGCTCTCCTCGCCGGCGAAGCCCAACCGTCCGTCAAGCAATCCGTCGACAAACCACTTAAAGCCAACCGGCACCTCGACCAGCCGGCGCCCCAGCCTGGCCGCAACGCGGTCGATGATGCTGCTGCTGACGACCGTCTTTCCCACCGCCGCGGTTGGCGCCCACCGCTCACGCCGGCTGAACAGGTAGAAAATCGCCGCTGCCAGGAAGTGATTCGGGTCGAGCAGTCCGGCCGACCGGGTCACGATCCCATGGCGGTCGGCGTCCGTGTCGGTGGCCACGGCGAGATCAAACCGCTTGCGCATCGCGACCAGCCCGGCCATCGCGTAGGGCGACGAGCAGTCCATCCGAATCCGGCCGTCGCGATCGAGCATCATGAAGCGAAAAGTCGGATCGACCTGACCGTTCACGAGCGTGAGCGGGATGCGGTAGCGCTCGGCAATCGACGCCCAATAGGCAACGCTGGCCCCACCCAGCGGGTCGGCTCCGATGCGCAGGCCAGCCGCGCGAATCGCGTCCATGTCGACCACGCTGCCCAAGTCCGCGAGGTAGCGCTTTGAGTAGTCGTAACGATGGGTGGTTGGAGCGTTTATCGCCCTGGAAAACGGCAGCCGGGCGATGCGCGGTCGTCGTGCCGCCAACAGCGCGTTTGCCGCCGTCTCGATCCAGTCGGTTATGCCGGCCTCGGCCGGGCCGCCGTGCGGCGGATTGTACTTGAAGCCGCCGTCCTCGGGCGGATTATGGGAGGGCGTGATGACGATCCCGTCGGCCAGGCCGCGGCCCCGGCGGCGGCGATTGTAGGCGATAATCGCATGCGAAATGACCGGCGTGGGAGTGTAGCCGCGCTCCCGGTCGATCATCACCTCGACGCCGTTGGCCGCAAGAACCTCCAACGCCGTGACGAAGGCCGGCTCGGAGAGCGCGTGCGTGTCCGTGCCCAGGAAGAGCGGACCGGTGATGCCCCGGCGCCGGCGGTAAAGACAGATGGCCCGCGTTATCGCCAGAATATGGGCTTCGTTGAACGACACCTCGAAAGCGCATCCGCGATGGCCCGAAGTGCCGAAGACCACCCGCTGGCCGGCAATCGAAGGGTCGGGCTTTTGCGCGTAATAGGCACTCACCAGCCGCGCCACGTTGACCAGCATCGACGGCTCAGCCGGCTTGCCGGGCTGCGCTTTGGCCAAGCGGGCAGCGCCGGCGCCGGCCTCAGCCGAGCTCGTGCCGCCAGGCCGCATAGAGACTGCCGTCCACGCTCGACCATCGGTAGCGGGTACGTCCGCCGAAGGCCTTTTCGAGTTCGCGGCCGATGCGATGGGCGAGCTTCTGCGAGGTGGTCAACACTTCCAGCCGCTCGCCGTCCCATTCGGCCGAGACGATCCTGCGCTCGGGCTGGCTGAGCCCGGCCCGGCGCTCGACATTGCGGACGCGGCGCACGATGGCGTCGAGGTTTTCCTGCGCGAAGCGCCCGCTTGCGATGACTCGTCCATAGCAGAGCCCGGTTTTTTCCTGCTGCTCGCAGGCCGGGCACTCCACCCAAGCCGCCTTGGCCAGCAACTCCTGCGGTAGAGCCTCACGCCGGCCCCAGCGCTTGCGGCTGTATACGGCACCGCAGCGCTGGCAGATCGACGGCTCCTTAGGCGCTTGGCCGCGCCGGCGCTTTACCGCTACGGTCGGGCTCTTGTCGGACCGTGACCCCTTGCGACTCAGGCTGCGGATGAGTCCTTTGCCCCTGGGCGCGTCAGGCTGATTCATTGCTTGACTTTCGCTCTACGGGCAAAGCCGGGCGAAAGCCTCGATTCGTTTGCCCGCCGGAACTCTGCCATCCGCCGCGGGCAGGCGCTGACCGGCTCGGCCCGCAACCCGCGCCGGCTCGCGCTTTCCTGTTGCGTGTGCCAATTCAAAGGCTTGCTGGGGGCGCGCCGCGCCGCTCAAGCTCGGGGCGCCTGCCTGACGCGGGCCCGGGCTTCGCAGATAAGGCCGAGAACTTCGGCAACCTCCGCGCTCAGCCAATCGTTTTTGCCGCCTCTAAGCCTACGCCGCGAGGCCCGTGCCAGGTCGTCCAACGAGAGTAGCCCGACGAGACGCCCGGCGCTGTCAACCACCGGCAGACGGCGGACGTGGTTTTTCTGCATCAGGTCGACGGCGACGCGCAAGTCGTCATCCTGCTTGCAGGTTACAAGCCGGCGCGCCATCGCGCTGCCAACCGACGAGTCGCGCAGCTTCGCTCCCTGCGTGTAAGCGGCCATGCAAATATCGCGGTCGGTCAGGAATCCCACCGGCTGGCGGTCGTTGTCAACCACCGGCACGCCGCCACATCGGTACTCCCACATGATTGCGGCCGCGGCATCGAGCGAGTCGTGCGTCATGCACGACTTCACGTCCCGGGTCATCAGGTCCTCGACTCTCATTGGAACACCTCCGGCGCCGCTTGCGCCCCGGCCGGCCGCGCGTCGGACCATCCTGGCTGCACTCATTTCGGCCACCCTCCACAACCCGGACCCGCTCCGCGTGCATCCTGGGCCCGTCCTGACGCGCCGCCGGCGCTGGTGCGCCGCTTTGCGTTGTCATCCCACGCCCTGCTAAAGCATTCTCTGTGCCATTGCGGCTTGCGGCACATCCAGCACGGCCCGACGCGTCGGGGCGGCCGGCCGGCGGCTAGAACTCCCGCTCCAGGATTTCGCCGGCTCGCCGGCAGAGCTCGCGCCCGTAGTCGACCCAGAGGCCCTGTCCCCAGTAGCGGTAACAGCTTGTCTGGGATGTCAGCAGGTAGAACAGCGCGCTGCGGTAGCGGCGCTCGCTGCTAGGCAGGTCGGGTTTGAGCACCTTTTCATAGAAGAGGGAGCTTACCTTTTCCATTGGACCGAGCAGGTTCTGGTAGCCGCGCACCCATGAGATGTTGTTGGTCCAGCTACCACCCTCGACGCTAAAGCGCGGGTCCTCTTTTTTGAGGTCGTCGAGCACCCGGGCCAGCTTCGCGGGCCCTGCGCCCGGCGGCAGGCGTTCCCAAATTCGTCTTTGCAGCACGGGCTGGAGCTGCGGCAGGTCGTCGGGGCGCACTCCGGCGGCGAACAGATGCTCGAGGTATTCGCCGACGTTAAGCAGCGGCGTATCAGAGCCCGAGCACTCGCGAACGACGGCCAGATACTTGTCGGGGAACTCATTCATCATCACGCCGCCGTTCTCGCCGTCGGCAATCTGAACGGCCAGCGCCGGCGCGCTTTGGCCGGCGAGCTCGACGCGCGCCAGTCCCTGCGCCTCGTAGTAGGGCTGCATCTGTCCCACCAGCTTGGTGTCGCTTCCCTGGGTCTTGATGACCGCCACGATTTCCGCGCTCTGACCGCGCGAATTGCGGCAGACCAGCCGATAAGGCAGATGCTTGTTCTCGGGAAAGGCCCCGGTCTCGGGACGCTCGACCGTATGTTCCTGGACCAGCAGCCAGCGGTATCCGCAGGCTCTCAGCGTGGCCACGAATTCGTAGGCGACATCCGGATGGTTCGGCAGAGCCATCTCGGCAGGCGAAAAGCCGCGCACCCGCGACAGCGCCGCCAAGCCGAAAAGCGCGGCGAAATGGTGCTG
This sequence comes from Deltaproteobacteria bacterium, assembly GCA_021794015.1. Taxonomy (GTDB): domain Bacteria; phylum Desulfobacterota; class Binatia; order Binatales; family Binataceae; genus JAJYRQ01. The sequence continues at coordinate 94,786 of JAJYRQ010000011.1, forward strand.
CCAGGCAAGCACGTGAAGCCGGTAGTCCTGCACCGGAGTCGAAGGCGCCACCGGGTGGCCCCAGGCAGAGCCGAGCCACTCAACGCAGCGCCGGTAGCGCGGCTCGCAGGTAATCAGGCGCAGCTTGTCGAGCACCTCGCTCAGGCCGGTGCGCCGCAGTCCCCACAAAAGCGTGCCCGAGTAGTCAAGCATTACCCGCGGCTCTTTGCCCTCTTCGACCAGCCGAGGGATGAATTCGCCCATCCGCTGGTAGCACCAGCGGAAAACCGCCGCGTTGTGGCGCTGCTCGTCGCTTGCACTGTTCTGCATGAGCTGCAGGTTGCTTACCAACTCGGCGGTTGCGAGTTCCGGGCCGCCGGCCGGGACCAGCGGCTGATGCATGTGCAGCGCGATCGCCGCGGCGCTTCGAATCCGCGAGAAATCGACCCCGCTCTCCGCCAGAAAGACCGGTTCGCCTGCGTGCTCGGCCAGCGCCTGCCTTATCGTGGCTTCCGCACCGCAAATATTGGGCAGACCCTCGACCGTCTCGGGCAGATCGCTCATGCAACTCTCCATGACGACGGGACGCCGTCCGCTACTTATGCCTGATGTATTCGTAGATGTTCAGGTAGTCGCGCGCCGGCTGGGCAAAGGAATAGTCGCAGCGCATCGCGTTCAGCAGCAGGGAGCGGAACTCGCCCGGGTAGCTGTTCCACAGGCCGAGCGCCCGGCGCATTGCAGACTGCAACCCGCTCGCGTCCGGCTGGCCGAAGACGTACCCGTTGCGACGTTCGGGCGGCTCATCGGAGTAATCCCGGTCAAATACCGTCTCGACCAGCCCGCCGACCGCCCGCACCACCGGAACCGTGCCGTAGCGCATCGCGATCATCTGTACCAGCCCGCACGGCTCGTAGTTGCTCGGCACCACGATCAGGTCGGCGCCGGCGTAGACCAGATGCGCCAGCTCGCGGTCGAAGGCCAGCACGACGCGGCAGTCGGGATGATGGCGGAATTCCTGCGCCAGCGGGCCGAAATCGCGCTCCGCCTCACGATCGCTGGCCGGACCCAAAAGCACGAACTGCGCACCGTTGGCGAGCGAGTAACGCAGGGCATCGCGGATGAGCCGCGGGCCTTTCTGCTCGTCGAGCCGACCGACATAAGCGACCAGCGGCTTGAAGCCCCGGCGCAGGCCGAGCCGCTCGCGCAGCGCCTCCTTGTCGCGATACTTGCCTGCCAGATCGTTCGCCCCGTAGCGATAGGGAATCAACGCGTCGACCTCGGGATTCCAGACCGCGTAGTCGACCCCGTTGCGCACGCCGCCAAACTTGCGGCGATGAGCGTAAAGGGTGGGGCCCAGCCCAAAACCTTGCTCGGTATTCATCACCTCCCAGGCGTGGTGGCGCGACACCGTAGTCACAAAGTTGGCGTACACGATGCCGCCCTTCATCAGGTTGAGCGCCCCGGAATGGAGATTGTCCCGCATCCTGTCGGGTGCAAGGTAGTACTCCGGCCGGTTGAGCCCGCTCGCGCGAAGGACCTCGGCCCCGACTAGCCCCTGGTGCCGGAAATTATGTATGGTGTAGCAGGAACGCTGATCTGCCATGCCGTGAAACTTGTAGATCTCAAACAGCAGCACGGGCACCAGGCCGGTCGGCCAGTCGTGACAGTGGATCACCTGCGGGCGCTTGCCGGCCTTCAGCATGTACTCCAGCGCAGCCTTGCTGAAAAAGCAAAAACGCAGAGCGTCGTCGGCAAAACCGTAAATCGATGGACGATTGAAAAAGCGCTCCCGCGAGTGCGCCTCGATGAAAAAGCACTTGCGGCCGTGCACAAGACCAAACCAGACCGAACAATGGACCGCACCGCCATACCACGGCACCCACAGGTCCCGATAATCCAGGGTCAACCCCCAGATCTGGTCGGTCCGCAGACAGTCGTACCTGGGCAGGATGATCTCGACCGCGTTGCCGCGCAGCTCCAGCTCCCGGCTGAGCCCGAAGACGACGTCGCCCACGCCGCCCGCCTGGGCCACCGGGGCGCATTCCGGTGTGACCATCACGACATACACAGCGGAAGACCGACCGTCGCGTCCCGGCAAGCGGCGCTGTCCCCGAACAGCCGCCGGTCCGGAAGGCCCGCGATCAAGGTGAGCCGTTGCGCAGCGCACCTGAGCGAAGACCCTGCGCGGATTTAAGCCGCGGGCAGAGCAACGGCAGCGCTGCGCGGGCCCCACGCCCATTCTAGCGCGAACGCATCGCTCAAGCTTGACGCAAGACATGTGCCGCTATCGGCGCCGCACGCGCCGGCGGGATTCGGCTTTATTGGTAATTGCATACTGCAGTGACAGAGTCGTCCTGACCCGGCTCGTCTGGCGCGTGATTCTCGGGTGCGGCTGCCACGCGAAGAACCCCGGGGTTTTGCGTCCGCTGCGGCAGCCGAACACGGGATCCCCCTCGGCAGGGCTCGGGGCAGGCCTCGCGCGCGCCAGGCCATTGCATGGCGGCAGGGACACGCGTCCCGCATCCCCGCATTGCGCTCCCGCTGGCCTGCCTGCGCCGCCTGCTGGAACGACAGAGGTGGGGCGTCCGCCTCCTGCTTGTCACCCCTGCGCGCGGCCACTGCGCGGCGGCAGGGAGACGCGTCGCGCATCCCCTTTTCCTGATTCCTCTCCCCCGTCGGGGGAGAGGATCAAGGAGAGGGGGGACGCACCGCGCAAGTGCAGCCGAAGGCAGAGGGGGGACGCACCCAGAGACTCGAGCTGGCGCCAGCGGCCACCCTCTCCCCCC
>JAJYRQ010000040.1 GCA_021794015.1 Deltaproteobacteria bacterium
CCAGCGGCCCCCCTCACCCTCCCCTCTCCCCCCAAGGGGAGAGGGAGACAAGAACGAGCAGCGCGCGCGGGAATGACGGCAGTGGGGCGTCCGCCTCCTGCTTGTCACCCCCGCGCGTGGCCGTTGCATGGCGGCAGGGACGCGCGTCGCGCACCCTCTTTTCCTGATTCCTCTCCCCCGCCGGGGGAGAGGATCAAGGAGAGGGGGGACGCACCGCGCAAGCGGAGTCGAAGGGAGAGGGGGGACGTACCCAGAGGCTCGAGGTGGCGCCAGCAGCCCCCCTCACCCTTCCCTCTCTCCCCACGGGGAGGGGGAGACAAGAACGAGTACCGCGCGCGGAAACGACAAACGGGAACGCTACTGGGCGAAGCCCGTGTAACTATATTGTGCAGTAGTCAACGATATTGGGTAATTTCTGTACGGCCTGAGAGCCTATCCCAAGCGGCGGCTACCGAGGAGCGGCGGAGGCACGGCCGGCCATCGCACAGAGCCGCTCAGCGATCAGCTCTCCGGCCAGCCGATGGCCTTCGGCGTTCCAATGGCCGCTGCCGTAGGCGCTGTTGGCAAAGCCGTGCAGAAAGCGCCGCTTTGCGTCCGCCCAGGCCTGCATTGCCGGCACCAGGTCGAGTACCGCAAAGCCCTCGCGCCGGCCAAGCGCGACCAGCCGCTTATCGGGATAGAGAAGGTCGCCGCTGGCGCCAAGAGACTTCACAAGGGCCAAGCGAGCCTTTGCGCTGGGAAAGACCTGAGGAGCATCGCTCACCACGGCCACCAGAAAGCCGGCATCCCGGCTCGCAACTTCCCGACGCATCAGCTCGATCTCGCCCTCCGTGACCCGCCAGGCCTCGCGCCAGGCCGGCGCCGCCGGCGGCCGGTAAGTAACCAGGTCCTCGGCCACGAACTGGGCCGAGCGCCTCGCAGAAGCGCCGCCGCGCAGCGAGCGCAGCCAATCCCGCAGCATCATCCAGGCATCTCCTAGCACGTTGAAGACCTGCAGGCGGCGCGACTCATACCGCGCCAGACAGTTAAGGCGAAAAATCGCCGAGTCAACGAACGGCCCGCCGAGCTCAAGCCGGCCGCCCCGGTAAACGAAAAATGGACGGCATTTATTCCGCTCCAGAGCCGGAGAATTGTTGCGGATATCGTTGCCGGTATAGACGGCCAGAACAACCATATCGGGCGCGTAGCGCCATGCCTGGCGGCGCAGCGTGAGCAGCTCCTGCGCCGTGCCGTAGCCGATGCATCCGAAATCGAGCACCTCGACTGGCCGCCCCGAAAGCGCAGCGCACCCGGTAAGCCGCCGCTCGACCACCGCGCTGAAGGTCTCCCGGTAGGGCACCTGCTCGGCGAAAGCAAACGAGTCGCCCAGCACGGCCACCCGAAAGCCGCCGGCGGGCTTCTCAACCGGCCGGTCGGGGCCACGAAAGCCGTGCCTGTTAACGCTTACATAGGCTTGCCCCTCGCGTCGCTGCCATCCATGAGCCCCGGGTTTTGGCCGCCAGCCCCGCCGGCTTGCGTAAACTACAAAGCTTTCCGGGGCCAGGTCGAAAAGGCGGATGAGCGCCTCGCCCACAAGCAGCGCCGCAACGATCCCACAAACAGCCAGCGCCATCCGGCTAGAAAAAGACGCGCGCGTTGCCATCGGGTTCATCTTACCGTGAGACGAACGCCCAAAGCCCTCGGTCGGGAATGGGGCACCCCCCCCAAAGCCGCAACGGAGCGGCCTTGCGCCTGCGGAGATCAGCCGCCGTCCGGCGAAGCTCGCAGGTACGGCTCTACCACCTCGGCGATTGTTTCGATTAGCAGCGGATGGTCATTGAGCGCGGGTGCGCGCTCGAGCTGAATACCGAGCTCGCGCGCCTGGGAGGCCAGCTCGACGTCGAGGTCGTAGAGCGTCTCAACGTGATCGCACAAAAAGCCGATGGGCAGCAGCACCGCGGCCGGCCTGCCTAGCGCGGCCAGCAGATCGCCGACGTCCGGCGTAAGCCACGGCTCGCCCGTTTCGCTGCGGCTTTGAAAGCCAAGCTGCCAGTCGAAACGTCCCACCAGCGCGGCAACGGCCTGCGCCGCGGCGCGAAGCTCCTCGACATAATGGGACCGGCGCGCCATCGAGAGCGGGATGCTGTGCGCGCTGAAGACCAGCGCCGCCTCGGCCTGGCTGCTTTGCGGCAACCGCGCAAAGGCCTTGCGGGCCTGGCCGGCCTGCGCGGCAAGGAAGAGCCGATGCAGATGCCACGGCGCAGGGTAATGCATCTGCGGCGCCCGCGCGCCGACTTGCGCGCGCGCCGCCTCGATCGCCTGGCGGTAGCGCTCCCAGCTCGCCTCGCATCGAAAGGCCGCCAGAACGAAGACCGCGACGTTTTGAACTCCGCGCTGCGCAAGCTTCGCGACCGCCTCGTCAATCGACGGCCTGCTATGGCGCATCCCGACCTCGACCGCCGTGCGCGCAAGGCCGCGCCGCTCAAGCGCCTCGCGCAAGAGCGCGCCCTGCCTTAGCGTGGTTTCGTTGAAGGGCGAGCAGCCGCCGATTGCCTCGTAATGGCGAACGACCGCTTCGTATCTGCGTCGCGGCACCGGGCGTCCGGCCAGCACGCTGTCGAGAAACGGCCTCACCTCGGCTGGAGTCGAAGGCCCTCCGAAGCCGGCCAGCAACACTGCTTCGCAGCGGGGGGGTTCGTTAGCGGTCACGGCTTAGCGGGCGCTCATCTCATGCACCGCGTCGACCAGCGCGCGGACGTGGTCGACCGGCGTCTCGGGCAGCACGCCGTGGCCCAGGTTAAAGACGTGGCCCCAGCGACCGGCCGCCTTGCGCAGGATAAGCGCCGCCTGGCGGCGTATCTCCGGCAAATCGGCCAGCAGCACCACCGGGTCGAGGTTGCCCTGCACCGCGACGCCGGAGCCGAGCCGCTGCCAGGCCTCGGCCAGATCGACGCGCCAGTCGAGCCCAATTACGTCGCCTCCCGCCTCGCGCATCAGCTCCAGCAGCCCGGCCGCTCCGGTGGCGAAGTGAATCACCGGCACGCCGAAACGAAGCCGGCGGATCACTGCGGCCGTGTAGGGCATCGCCAGCCGCCGGTAATCCTCCGGGCTGAGCGCGCCCGCCCAACTGTCGAAAAGCTGGAGCACGCTTGCTCCCGCCGCGGCCTGCATGTTGAGGTAGTCGGCCGTCGTCTCGGCCAGCATCGCCATCAGCCGCTGCCACAGCTCTTCCTGGCTGTAGGCCAGCGTCTTGGTCAGCCGAAAGCCCTGCGAGCCTCGCCCCTCGATCAGGTAAGAGGCCAGTGTAAAGGGAGCGCCGGCAAAGCCTATCACCGGGGTCGCCGCGCCGAGCGCGCGCCGGCTAAGCCGGATCGCCTCGGCCACAAAACCCAGCGCCTCTTCCACCACGACCGGTCCCAGCCGATCGAAGTCGGCCGCCGAACGCACCGGCCTCTCGATGACCGGCCCGCCCTGCGCGTCGTAGGCAAGCCCGACTCCCAGCGGCAAGAGCGGCAAGAGAATGTCGGCGAAAACGATCGCGCCGTCCACCCCGAGACGCCTAACCGCGCCGGTCGTTATCTCGGCGGCCAGCTCGGGCCTGGAGCACATTTCCAGAAAACCGGCGCGCGCGCGCAGCTCGCGGTATTCGGGCATGTACCGCCCCGCCTGGCGCATCAGCCACACCGGCGTGTAAGACACCGGCTCGCGCCGGCATGCCTTGACCAGCGGATGCCGGTCGAGCGCGCCCTTATCGCCCGGCTTAGGCGAGCTGTCCTTCGGCGCGGCTTTGCCGATCATGGCGATACCCGAGCGCCGGGCGCCAGCGCGCCTGGGATGGACTGCCGCCGGCATCCGCTTGCGGCCTGGAACACCCGCTCGGCCGTCGTGGCGGCGTTGAAGAAATCTGGTAGCCTGTAACGCAAGCGATGGGACAACGGGAGGCGACCCAGGTGCGAATCGCCATTATCGGCCAAGCGGCTTTCGGTGAAAAGGCCCTCGAGACGCTCCGCGGCCTCGGCCACCAAGTGGTCCACGTCTTCGCTCCCGAGAACAAACCGGGCGCCAAGCCGGACCCGCTTGCGGCCCGGGCGCTCGCCCTGGGCGTTGCTGTAAGTCATCCCGCCTCTTACAAAGATGACAGCTTCCAGCGCTTTTTCCTATCGCTCGACCTCGACCTGGCCGTGCTCGCCTTTGTCACGCGCATCGTACCCGAGGCCGTGCTTCACGCGCCGCGCCAGCATTCGATCTGCTTCCATCCCTCGCTCCTGCCGCGCCATCGCGGTGCCAGCGCGGTCAACTGGGCGATCATCCAGGGCGACGCCGCAACCGGCGTGACTTGGTTCGTGCCGGACAAAGGAATCGACACCGGGCCAATCCTGGTCCAGCGCGAGGTCAGAATCGACGAGCGCGACACCGTCGGGTCGCTCTACTTCGGCAAGCTCTTCCCGCTCGGGGTCGAGACGCTCGGCGAAGCAGTGGAGCTTATCCAAAGCGGGCGGGCCGCGCCACGGCCGCAGGACGAGAGCGCTGCCACTTACGAGCCGCCCTGCACCGACCAGCATGCGCGGATCGCTTTCAGCCGCCCGGCGCGGGAAATCTACAATCTCGTCAGAGGATGCGACCCGCAGCCGGGCGCCTGGGCTTGCCTGGGCAATCATGCGCTCAGGCTTTATGGTCCGGCCCTGTCTTCGGGCGAGCCGCGGGCCAAAGCCGGCACGGTCCTGTCAATCACAGAGGACGGTATGACGGTGGCGCTCGACTCGGCGGTGCTGGCCGTGGCGCGGGTGAGGCTCGGCGACCAAGCGGCCAAGGTTTCGCCCGCAAGCCTGCCGGCGGAGGCGGGATTGAGGGTTGGTGCGCGACTTACCTAACGCCCGGCGGCACGCCTTGTTTGTTGCGTCAAGCCCCGCGCCGCCGGTTTCGGCTCGGCCAAGGGAAACGCAATGGAAATCTGCATCGGAACCTCCAAGGGCGTCGTGATCGTCAATCCGCTTAGGCCGTCGGCGCCGGTGATGGTTCTGGCAGACCCTTTTTCCGTATGGTGCATGGCCCTGGATGGCGGCCGGGAGACGACCATCTACGCCGGCGCCGTCGACCATCGGCATCTCGGATGCAGCCGGGGACGAAGCTCGCTGGCCCGTTCCACCGACCGAGGCAGAAGCTGGAGCGACATCACGCCGGCGCTGGCGCGCGACGAAGATGTCTGGGCGCTGGCCGCAGTGCCGGGCCGGCCGGGAGACCTCTGCATAGGCACGTCGCAGGGCCGACTCTTGCGCAGCAGGGACAGCGGCCGGTCCTTCGCCGAGAGCGCGGCGTTCGCGGCCGTGCTGAGGCCTGAGCCGCGACCTTTTGCAACTGCGCCGCACAACTCCCGCGTGCGATCTATCGTCTTCGATCGCAATAGCCCCTCCACCTTTTATCTCGGCGTGCAACCGGGCGGAGTATTCCGTTCCACCGACGACGGCAGAAGCTTCGAGCGGCTCAACCGCGGTCTTGCCGGCGACATTCAGGCGCTGGCCGTTGAACCCAATGAGCCGGGCCGCCTCTATGCCGCAACCAGCCGCGGCCTGTTCGTCTCGGACAGCCACGCAAGCCGCTGGCGCCACGCCGCCTGCGGTAGTTGCGAATGCTACGGCGTTGCCCTGTTCGCCTCGCCCTTCGAACCCGCCCTCTTCGCCGCGACCGCGGCCGGCCCGCCCTCCACCTGGCAGGCCAGGACTTCAGCTCCAGGACCGAAACTCCTGCGCAGCACCGACGGGGCAAACACCTTCAGCGAGATCGCGCAGCCCCACGGTCCCATCCGCGGAGTCACCATGAAACTGCGCGGCGACCCCGCCAACCCCTACGAAGTGCTGAGCGTATCCAGCGACGGGACCCTGGCCAGAACGACCGACCGGGGACTGAACCTCCTCCCTTTGGCGCAGGCGCTTCCGCCGGCCTTCGACTTCGTCGCGCTGCCCTGACTCGGCGCCCCGGGTCGGCGCCCGCCGGCCTGGGGCCGAGCATAGCGTTGACCCGCGGCAAAACTTTGGCGAAAATAGCCACGTGAGCGCCCAGACAAAACTCGATTTCGGCGCCCCGGAGATCGAGTGTCGGGACGAGCTTGCCGTTCGCGGCGTCCGGTTTTCCTATCTGCCTGCCGGCCGGCTGCTGAACCGATGCGGCAACCAGCGGATGCCGTTTCGATGGACGATAAACCCTTACCGGGGATGTGAGTTCGGCTGCCTTTACTGTTACGCGCGTTACACGCACGAATTTTTGGAGTTGAACGATCCGACCGATTTCGAGCGGCGCATCCTGGTCAAGCAGGGCGCGGCTCGGGCGCTGGTGCGCGACCTTACACGGTTGGGGGCGGCGGGCGAGCCGATTGCTATTGGGACGGCAACCGATCCCTACCAGCCGGCGGAGCGCAAGTTTGGGGTGACGCGCTCGATTCTTGGGGTATTTGCCGGGCTGAGCGGGCTCGAGCTTTCGGTTACGACCAAGTCGGCGCTGATTGTACGCGACCTGGATTTGCTGGCGGAGATTGGCCGGCGCTCGCGGTTGACGGTAAATTTCTCGCTGATAACGCTCAACCGCAGGCTGCAGCGCGTGCTCGAGCCGAGAGCGCCGCGGCCGGCCTTGCGGCTTCGCGCGCTGTCGCGGCTGGCGCGGGGGGGAATCCGATGCTGCGTGCTGGTGATGCCGGTAATTCCGGGTCTTAGCGACGAGCCGGCGGCGCTGGAGCGGCTTTTGGCGGAGGCGCGGCGTGCGGGCGCGTCGGCGGTCTACTGGCGCTCGCTCTTTTTGCGGTCTGCGGCGGCGCGCCGGTTCTTGCCGCTGGTGCGGGAGCGCTTTTCACACTTGGCGCCGCGGATCGAGGCGTTTTATGGCCGGCGCGCCTATCCCCCGCAAAGCTACGAGGCGGAACTGGGGAAGCTGTTCGACCGCCTGCGCGAAAAGTGCGGCTTTCACGGCACCAACCAGAGAAGCGCTCGCTGCGATGAGACCGGCCGCGCCGATGCGCCGCAGGCGCAGCTACGCCTGCTTGAGAGCCGACAGCGCCCGGGCGCGGGCCGATCGGAACGGGATTGAACGAAGCCGCGAAGCCAGACTTGCGCCGTGGCAGGCGGCGGCTGACCTCGCGTACCCGCCTTGGCGCCGCTGCTGTACAATGCTCCTGCCTTGATGGAGGAAAGCGAGCAGCGCGAGCTTCTGGCCTGGGTAAACGACAAGGCCGGGAAGCTCTGGCCGGGGACGATGATTGAGCGGATCGTTGCGCTCAAGGGCGACGCCTCGGAGCGCCGTTTCTGGCGGGCCGCGCTCCAGCCGGCAACGGCAGGGAGGCCGGCCTCGGCGGTTATCGTCGATCTCGGGCCCGAGGACCTGCCCCGCTACGTACGGGCGCTGCGGATGCTGCCGGAGGGCGCGCCCGAGCCTCCTTACCTGAACCTACACCGGTTTCTGCAAGGAATCGGCGCTCCGGTGCCGCGCATTTACTACGCGTCGCCCGGCTGCCGGCGGCTTCTCGTCGAGGACGCGGGAGACCGGTCGCTTGCTCGGGCGGCCGCCGAGCGGACGGCCGAGGCGGCCGATCTCTACCGCCTGGCTATCGACGAGCTCTTGCGCCTGCATGTTGAGGGCACGGCGCGCCTTGGCCCGCAGTGCATCGCAAGCCGGCTTGCCTACGACGAGCGGCTTTTCCGCTTCGAGCTTGCCGAGTTCGAGCAATACGCCGCGAGCCGGCTCTGGCCTGGGGCCGGGTTGCAGGCGATTGCGCCGGAGCTCGACGCGTTGGCAAAGCGTCTGGGCAGTCTGCCCCGCGTCTTCTCGCATCGCGACTACCACGGCTACAACCTGTTCCTAAAACCCGGAGACGGGCTTACCATCCTGGATTTCCAGGACGCGCTGCTGGCGCCGCGCTCGCAGGACCTTGCGGTGCTGCTGACGACGCGGGACGCGGCTGCGGTCATCGAGCCTGCGCTTGAGGCGCGGCTGCTCTACTACTACCTCGCTGGCCTGGCGCGGCGCGGTTTCGAGTTGTCAAGCGTCGAGGAGTTCTTCGACAGCTACCGGCTTTGCGTGATTCAGCACGCGCTCAAAGCGATCGGCCGTTTTCTTTGGCTCGAGGCGCAGGGCCGGGGCGCTTACCGGCGGTTTGTGCCGTACGCCGTAGCACAGGCGCGCCGCGCGCTTGACGGGCGTTGCGACCTGCCCGGGCTTGGCCGGCTCCTTGACCGGCCGCCGCGCCTGGATGTCGGAGCATGAGGGCGCTCGTGCTCGCCGCGGGGCTCGGTGAGCGGCTTAAGCCGCTCACCGAGCAGAGCCCCAAGCCGATGCTGCCGCTGGGAGGACGGCCGCTCATCGAGTATCCGCTGCGGATGCTTGGCCGGGCCGGGCTGCGCGAGGTCGCGGTTAACATCCATCACTTGGGCGAGCAGCTTAGGGCCAACCTAGGCGGCGGCGAACGGCTGGGGCTGAAAATAACCTACGCTCCCGAGCCGAAGCTTCTAGGAACCGGTGGCCCGTTGGTCGGCCTGCGCGAGTACCTGGGGAGCGACTCTTTCATGCTGCTCAACAGCGATACGGTACTCGATCTCGATGTGGCCGGACTCGTACGGCTTCACCGGCTCAAGGGCGGTCTGGCAACGCTGGTTGTCCGCCGTCCGGAGAACGCGCGGCTTTACAGCCGGCTCTACACCGACCGCGCGCTCAGAATCGGCCGCATCGAGTTCGCAACCGCCTGTGCCGCCAAGGAAGCGGGGGCGTCTGCCACGGCTCCCGGCTTTGACGGCGAGCGGCCACGGCGCGCCTGGATGTACTGCGGCGTTGCGGTGTGCGAGCCGGAGGTTTTACAACTCGATTTTCCGGCGGTTCCTTTCAGGCTTATCCGCGACCTGCTGGCGCCGGCGCTCGCGGCGGGCCGGCCGCTTTTCGGCTACCCCTATCGCGGCTATTTCGCCACTGCCGACGACCTTGCCGGCTACCAAAGACTCTGCCGCGAGTTCGCGGCCCAGCCTCCCGCGCTTAGCTACTTGGCCTGAGCACCAGGCAACGCGACACGCTACGGAAGCCTCAAAACCGGTTCGCCCGCACACGACCGCGCAACCGAGCTTCGCCAAGCCGCATGCCGGGAGCTGGCTCGGAGCCGTCGGGCTTATGCGGGGTCGTCCAGCGGCGGCCGCGGCGCCGCTCCAACGAGGCGTTCCACGGCTTCGGCAACCTCGAGCAGCGGCAAGTCGGCTCCGTACGGCCCCATGATTTGGAGACCGGCCGGCAGGCCGCCTGGCGCCGCAAGGGGCAAGCTTATCGCGGGTATGCCGACCAGCGGCGCAAGCCGGGTATGTTTTACCAGGCGGATTGCGCTGGCGGCGTCGGTCTCGTCGATCCGGTAGGCCACGTCGCAAACCGTGGGCGAGATGAGCCAGTCGACCGAAGCGAAGAGGTCCGCAATCTCCAGGGCGATGACGCGCCTAAGCTGCTGCGCCTTGAGATAGGTTGCCGCCGGGATGAGCGCGCCGCGCAGCAGCCGCTCGCGGGTTTCCTCGCCGTAGTCGGCGCGCCGGGTCCGCAGCCATTCATGGTGAATCGCCGCCGCCTCGGCGAACATAATCGCGGTTGAGACCGCGCCGGCGCGCCCGGCGGCCTTAAGCTGGAGCGGCTCGACGGCGGCGCCCGCGCGCTTAAGCGCCTCCAGCAGGGAGCGCCAGCGTCGTGCCACCTGGTCGTCGAGGTCCTGGCAGAAGTCCTCGACGACGCCGAGGCGGCTGCCCTTTATCCGAACCCGGCGGGTTGAAACAGCCGCCCGCCGCGATGCCAGATGGGCGAAGACGGCGTGAACGTCGGCCGTCGAACGGGCCAGAATCCCGACGTGATCGAGCGACCAGGCAAGCGGGAAGGCGCCCCGGCGCGGGATCGCGTCGTAGCTCGGCTTGAACCCAACCACGCCGGTCAATGCAGCCGGCACCCGGACCGAGCCGCCGGTGTCGCTGCCCAGCGCCGCCACCCCGATTCCGGCAGCCACGGCCACCGCCGCGCCCGAGCTCGAGCCGCCTGCGATTCTCTGCAAGTCCCAAGGGTTGCGCGCCGGACCCCGGTGAGGGTTGAGTCCCGCGGCGCTAAAGGCGAACTCGGTCATCGCGGTCTTGCCCAGGATGACCATGCCGGCGCGGCGCATCCGCGCCACCGCCTCGGCGTCAAAGTCGGTTACGCGCTCGCCCAAGATGGCCGAGCCTGCGGCGGTCGGCTGTCCGCGGGTGGCGAAGAGGTCCTTTACCGTGACCGGCAGGCCGTGAAGCGGCGAGCGAACACGGCCGGCGGCCAGCTCGCGGTCGAGCCGGCCCGCCGCGGCGCGCGCCCCTTCGGCGTCTACCACGGTGAACGCGTTGAGTCTCGGGTCTAACCGCTCAAGCCGGGCAAGGTGGGCGTCCACAACTTCGCGCACGTTCAGCTTGCGCGCGCGCAAGGCCCGCGCCAACTGCGCCGCGCCCATCCGGCAGGGGTCGATACGCATCACGGCTTGGCGCGGCCCGGCCGTCCGCGCTCAACGGCTGCGGGGGAAAAGAGCGGCTCGCAATCGGGCTCGAGCGCAAGCCGCGCCGCGCGATCTACCGCCTCGATGAGCGCGACCACGGTTTGCGCGGCGGCCTGCTCCCTTTGCGTGCCGAGCTCCAGGCCAAGCAGTCGCGCGGCGGCCACGACCGCATCTCCCAACTCTTCGCCCATCGCAAATCCTCCCCTGCCGAAACCGAGCGGCGCTCAAAGCATAAGCGCCCGCGTCAGTCCGGGACCATGGCCCGCAGCCGGGCCCGCCGCCTTATGCTCAATGCGGCGCAGGCAGCCGCGGCTCGGACTTGCGTGCCGGCCAACCAGCAGGATGTTGAAAAAGTCCTTTCAACATCCTGCTCCCTCACTCTTATCTCTCCCAGGGGGAGAGAAGGTGTAGGAAAGAAGCCATCTTTTGGGCAGGGTGTTGAGAATGCAACCACGCCTGGTAGCGAGCTTGAGGGGTTTCTCAACACCCTGCTAGAGAGCGTCGAGGCGCACTTCCCACAGACGATGCTCCGCGCGCGCCGCACGCAGGGCCGCCTCGCGCACCTGTTCAAACTGGCCCTGCAGTTTCGCCGCAACGCGCTCCAGCAGCCGAGCTGGCGGCGGGACGGCTTCACCGATCATTTCCTCCTGTCCAATTAGGCAGCGCAAGGCGAAACGCTCAACGCCGTCGGCGCGCTCGAGGCTCACGGTCAGCCACAGGCCGCTGCCGATGCGCTCCGGGTCGCCCGCCAGGCGCATCCGGTAGGCTCCCCGGCCAGTTCGCAGATTCAACGCTTCGCCAGCACGCTCCATCGTACGCTCGGCCGCCTGCCAGCCGGCTTAAGCCGCGCTGGGCAGCGCGTGGGCCCCCGTTCGGCCCTCCCAGAAAAGGACTACCGGCCCGGCGATGTAGATCGACGAATAGGTACCCGTGATAAACCCGACCAGCAGGGTAAAGGCCGGCGGCCGCAGAATCGGACCGCCCAACAGAAGAAGCACCACCAAGACCGCGACGGCCGTCCCGGAGGTCAGGATGGTGCGCGAAAGGGTCTCGTTGATGGCGCGGTTCATTACCTCGGCCAGCGGCTCCCGCCGCCGCTTGGCCGCATCCTCGCGAATCCGGTCCGAAACGATGATCGTGTCGTGCACCGAGTAGCCGATGACCGTCAGCAGCGCCGCCAGCGTGGTCAGGTCGAACTGAAGCCGCGAGAGGACCAGCGCCCCGGTTACCACCAAAACGTCGTGCACCAGGGCGATCACGGCGCCGGCGCCGAAGCTGAGACTTACCCGGCGAAAACGCCAGGCGATGAAGATGCCCATGAAGATGGTGGCAAAGACGACCGCCTCGACGCCGTCGCGGCGCAGATCGCGTCCGACCTTGGCCCCGACCGTTTCGACCCGCAGCACCTGCGCGCCGTTGGCGCCGTAGACCCGTTCGAGCGCCTGCCTGATGCGGGTGCCCAGGCTGCCGACATTGCGTGCCTGTTCGAAGCGGACCAGGTACTCGCGCCTGGCGGCGCCGAAATCCTGCACCGTTACGTCGCCCAGCTCAAGCCCGGCAAGCGCGCTGCGAATAGCCGCGCTACTGGTGGGGGTCTTGAAAGACAACTGCGCCACGCTCCCGCCGGCAAAGTCCACCCCGTAGTTGAGACCCACGGTGAGCAGAAGAGCCAGCGCCGCGATGTTTATGAGCGTGGACAGGACGACAAAAAAGCGCCGCTTGCCGACGAAGTCGACGTTGATATCGTCCGGGATCAGTTGCAGCGACATCCAGCAGCTCCTTCGCGCCCGCCGCGCCGGCGCCCGGTGCCTGCGCTCGGCGTGCGCCGTTGCGTCTGCGCGATCGCTCCGGCCCAAGGCAGACAAACGGCAGCCGCGGGCTTTAGCGCCATCCGGGCCGCTCGCAGATGCAGTCGGTTGCCAACGCCCGCGCCGGCTTGCCCCGGCCACCCGATGCCACCGGCCGGCCGCAGTAAGAACCGAAAAACCCGGCGCCGACCAAGCCGAAAGCCGAAAGCCGCCATCCGCTCACACGCTCACCGGCCGGTTCTTCGAGCACTTGGCACAAAGGTTGTTCCGGTTGTCCGGGTCCTCGACCAACCCCTCATCCAGCGAGTGACAAATCTTAACGCAACGGGCACAGATAAAGTAGGTGCCATCGATGGTCTTGTTGATCCGCTCGCGGTTTAGGACCCGGCCCTTGAGCTTTTCGATCCGGATGCCGAGCAGCTCCTGGTACTGCCGCTTTATTTTGCGGCGTCCCACTTCGTCGCGCGGAAGGTCGCCCTCTTCTTCACCCGCCTCGGCGGCTTCGGGCAGCTCCGCGAACAGCGGGCGCTTCGCCGCCTTTCCCCGCCGCGACCTGTTTGAATCGATCGTCATCTTCCTCGGCCTCTCTGCTCGGCATCCCGCGCGGTCCGGCTTGCCGGCAAGCCGCCGGCAGAGCGTAAACGTCCCGGTCTGCACAGTGCGCCGTCCGGACGGCGCCCGTCCCGGTTGAGCGGCCGGGGGCTCCTCCCGCGCCTGTTTCTGCGCCGGTGCTTCGGCTTCGTGCAGCCGCCAGGGTCCCCAGATACAAGACTGATTGCAGACCGGCTCAAACAAAAATTACCGCTCGGGTTGCCAGCGGGCAAGGAAGTGTTTAAGCCTTAAGTCGCTGTGGACGCCACGCTTGGGATGAACGAACCGGTGCTTTTGCTCGATCGCAAGGGGCGCCGCTACCTAAAAGTGCTTCGCCCCGGAGTTCGCTTCCAGATTCGCGGTGAGTTGGCCGGCGACGACCTCATCGGGCTCAAAGAGGGCTCGCGAGTGCGCTCCAGCACGGGGGAAAGCTTCCTGGTGCTGCGGCCGACCTACGCCGAGCTCGTTCCGTTGCTGCCGCGTCAAAGCCAGGTGATTTATCCCAAGGACAGCGGCGCCATGCTTGTCTTCGGCGACGTCTTTGCGGGAGCCACCGTGATCGAGGGCGGCAGCGGCAGCGGAGCGCTCACCATCGGCCTGTTGCGCGTGGTCGGACCGCACGGGCGGCTCATCTCGTACGAAGTCCGGGAGGACTTTGCCCGCCTGGCCCGGCGCAACGTAGCGCTCTTCTTCGGCGAAGCGCCGAACTGGACGCTTAAGCTAAAAGACCTCTACCAGGGCTTCGAGGAGAGCGGCGTCGATCGCATCTTCATCGACCTGGCCGAGCCGTTTCGCGCCCTCGAGGTAAGCGCCCGGGCCCTGCGCCCGGGCGGCGTGCTTGTCTGCTACGTGCCGACCGTGCTTCAACTGAAGGCGACGGTCGAGGCACTGGACGCCGATCCCTGCTTTGCGGCCGTCCAGTCGTTCGAGACGCTGTTACGCGACTGGCAGGTCAAGGGGCTCAGCGTTCGACCGGTTCATCGGATGGTGGCCCATTCGGGTTTCATCATCGTGGCGCGCCGCACCGCCCATGAGACGGCCCAGGAACCGGCAGAGCCGGCATGACAAAGCAAAGAAAGCCAGGCCGGACAAGCCGGGCAGCCGGCTTGGCGAGCAAGGCGCAGGCATCAGCCTGGCTCGCCCCCGGCTGTCGGGAAGCGTGCCGTGGACGCCCGCGGGGTAAACACCAGCGGCGACGGCTTGCCGCGCCGGCCAAGGCTTCTTGGCCCCACGGCCAGGAAAGGTGATTCATGACTCGCAGGCGCTTTGTCCGCCTTGCGGTTTCGATGCCCTTGCTGGCATCCGCGCCAGCCGTTGCGTTGTCCTCGTGGGCAGCCGAGCGCCTGCCCTGGCACGGCTTCGGCGGCGCCACGCCGAACGACCGGTTTTACGTAACCTCCTACGGTTCGACACCGAAGGTTGCGGCGAGCGCCTGGCAATTGCGAATCGAGGGGCTGGTCCGTTCTCCCCTGGTGATCGGCTACCAGGATCTGCTTCGTCTTCCTACGGTCAACGAGATGCTCACCCTGGAATGCATCTCCAATCCGCCGGGCGGGAGCGCCATCGGCAACGCCCAGTGGGTTGGCACAAAGCTCAGGCCGCTTATCGAGCGCGCTGGAATTGAGCCGCGCGCGGTAGCAGCCGTGCTGGAAGGGGGCGACGGCTACGCCACCGGTGTGCCGGTGGAAGACCTGTTACGCCCGGAGAATTTCATCGCCTATACGATGAACGGCGTGCCCTTGCCGCCCGACCACGGCTTTCCGGCCCGCCTGATGATTCCCGGCAAGTACGGCATGAAGCAGCCCAAGTGGCTGAGCGCGATTCGCTTCGTGGACCGCCCTTATGTCGGCTACTGGGAAGCGCGCGGCTGGAGTCAGAGCGCCTGGCGCAAGGCCAATGCGGGTTTTTTCGTTCCCGCCCCGCCCTCCGGACTGGTGTCGCGCTTGCTTGGAACGACCAGGCTCAAACAGCCGGCCGAGCTGGTCGGTTGGGCGCTGGCCGGTCCCGCCGGCGTGCGCAAGCTGGAGGTCTCCGCCGACGGCGGCAAGACCTGGCACGCGGCCGAACTCGTTTACAACGCCTCGCCATACGTCTGGACGGTGTGGCGCTACCGGCTGGCCGGGCAAAACCCGGGAACCTACACCGTGCGGCTGCGAGCGACGACCGCCGACGGCGTCGTACAGCCTGCCTACGACGACGACACGCTAAACGGTAACGGCGGGCAGGCGAGCCTGACCGTTGCGCTGCAGTAACGACAAAACGACTGCTCTACCCGGCCGCCTCGGCCTCGACCGGCGGCCCTGCTTCGCGTCAGCCGCACCGCAGGCGCCAAGCACGCTCACGCCGGCCGCGGCCGGCCTCGCGGCAGTAACGCAAGGCGCGCCTTCGCTCGCCTTCGCTGCCGGACTCCCAGAGCGGCGGCGCCCGGGCCAAGCGCCTACGATGCGTCCCGGGGGAGCGTCGGGCGTCCGGGCCAGGTGAAAGCCTGCTACGGACGCGCCTTGGCCGGCTCGGGCGTGCCGGGCTTGCCACGCTCCGCAATCGGGCAAGTGCTCAGTCCCAACAGGCTGTAGGCCGGGCAGCGGCTTGCGATCCCTGTCAGCAGGGGCACCAAGCCGACAAGACCCCACCACCGGTTCGGCCCGGCCAGGATGAACAGCAGGCTGAGTATTACAAGCCCCACCACGATCCGGACGACCCGATCGGCGGTTCCCACGTTGACCTTCATAAAGAGGCCTCCTCAGAGCCGATTCCAAGCGCCTTGGGCGCTTTAACTTTAACTTAACCATGCTCTGCCCGACACGCCAGGCTTGAGGCAGCCAGGCGCGCCCGAGGCCAGCGGTAAAACGACTGCCCGATAGAGCAGGCGGCTTGACCGGGTCGGGTCTGCCAAGTAGAAGGGAAAGAGCGTCGAATTTTGCGCCAGATGCCGGCAATTCTGCCTGCTGGCGCCCCGCACGAAAGGCGCTACACGAACGCCCTCTGCTTGCGCTCAAGCCTTAGCGGCGAGGTCGGCCCGTTATGATGTGGATCGTACGGCTTGCGCTGAGGCGGCCGCTTTCGGTGGCCGTGATGGCGCTCCTGATGCTGGTGCTGGGGGCGCTTTCTTTCGCCCTGATGAATATCGACATTTTCCCCACCATAAGCCTGCCCGTCGTTATGGTGGTCTGGACCTACCCCGGGCTGTCGGCCGTCGACGTGGAGCGCCGGATGGTCTGGATTAGCGAACGCGCCTACTCGGTTACGGTCAACGATATCGAGCACATCGAGTCGGAATCAATTAACGGTCTGGGAATTCTGAAGGTCTACTTTCACCCCGACGCCGACATCGGCGGGGCGATCGCCCAGATAAATGCGATTTCCGAGACCATCCTGGTAATCCTGCCGCGCGGCACGCAGCCGCCGCAAATCATCTCGTACGACGCTTCCAACCTGCCGGTGGCCCAGCTCAACATTTTCAGCGACACGCTGTCGGGCAAGGAGCTGTTCGACCAGGGGCTGAATTTCATTCGCATCCAGCTCTTCACGATTCCGGGTTTCGTCACGCCGGCGCCGCTGGGAGGGGTGCAGCGCTCGGTCATGGTCAACCTGCGGCCCGAGCGGCTTTACGCCACCGGCCTTTCGCCCGCCGACGTCGGCAACGCGCTGGCCGCCAGCAACGTGGTGATTCCCTCGGGCATCGCCCGCATCGGCGACTATGAGTACAACATCGACCTTAACATGAGCCCGCGCACCGTGGCTGACTTCAACGCGCTGCCGCTCAAGGTGGTCAACGGCACGCCCGTCCACTTGGGCGACGTCGCGCCGGTAAGCGACAGTCACCAGCCGCAGACCAACGTGGTGCGCGTCAACGGCAAGCTGGCCACCTACCTGATGGTGATAAAGCATGCGGCAGCCTCGACGCTGGCCGTGGTCGACGCGGTCAAGCGCAAAATCCCGCTCATCCTGGAGACCGCGCCGCGCGGGCTGGAGGTTTCGCTGACCAACGATCAGTCGCAATTCGTGCGCGCCGCGCTCTGGGAGGTGGTCCGGGAGGCGCTCACCGCAGCCCTGCTGGTGGCGCTCATGGTGCTGGTCTTCCTCGGCTCGGCGCGCAGCATGCTGATTGTTATCGCCTCGATCCCGCTTTCCATCCTGACGGCGATCGTCGGGCTTAAGCTTTCCGGCCAGACGATCAACACGATGACGCTGGGCGGCATCGCGCTGGCGGTCGGGATGCTGGTTGACGACGCCACGGTTGAGATCGAGAACATTCACCGCAACCATGCAATGGACAAGCCGCTGTTGCTGGCGATTTTGGACGGTGCCGCGCAGATTGCGACGCCCACGTTCGTCGGGACGCTGTCGATCTGCATCGTCTTTTTCCCGGTGGTGCTCTTGTCGGGAGTGGCGAAGTTTCTCTTTACTCCGCTGGCCCTGGCGGTGGTCTACGCGATGCTCACCTCCTACCTGCTTTCGCGCACGCTGGTTCCCACCATGGCCAGCTACCTGCTACCCGAGGCGCACCAACCGCGGCCGCCGCGCGGCATCCGGGGCCGCCTCCTCGCCGCCTTCGAGGCCGGCTTCGAACGGCTGCGCACCTCCTACTGCCGGCTGCTGGCAAGCTGCATCGCCCGGCGCGGCTTCGTCCTGGGCTGCGCGGCGGTCGTGCTGGCCAGCTCGCTGGCGCTGCTCAAGGTTGCGGGCGAGGACTTCTTCCCCGAGGTGGACGCCGGCATGATGCGGCTCCACGTGCGCGCGCCCACCGGCACCAGGATCGAAAAAACGGAGCAGATAGTCGACGCGGTCGACCGGGCGATCCGCCGCCTGATTCCGGCCGACGAGTTGGAATCGATTACCGACAATGTCGGCCTGCCCATCTCTTATGACCTGGCCTTTTACCAAACCGACGCCATCGGGTCCCAGGACGCCGACGTGATGATCCAGCTCAAGCCCAGGCACCGGCCCACCGCGCTCTACCGGCAGCGTATCCGGACCATGCTGCGGCGCGAGTTCCCCGATCTGACGGTCTATTTTCAGGCCGCCGACATTATCAGCCAAGTGCTCAACTTCGGCCTTTCCGCCCCGCTTGACGTCCAGATTTCGGGCCCGAACCTCGACTCCGACTTCGCCATCGCCTCCCGGCTCAAAGCCGAGATAGAGCGCATCCCGGGGCTCACGGACATCAGGACGGCCCAGCCCCTGGACTACCCCGCCTTCCGCGTCGAGGTCGACCGGGACAAGGCGCTGGAACTGGGGATCACCGAGGAGCAGGCAGCGTCATCGCTCTTGACTTCGCTGAGCGGCAACACGCTTATCCAGCCCAATTTTTGGCTCGACCCGCAAAACGGGGTCAACTACTTCGTCATCTCCCAGACGCCCAAACAACTGGTCAACTCAGTCAACGCGCTGGCCAACACCCCCCTGACAGGTCCGGCGGCTAACGACAACACGGCCAACAGCGCGCCGCCCCAGCTCCTGGCCAACGTGGCGCGGATAACGCGCGCGGTCGACCCGGGAGTGATCAATCACTATACGTTGCAGCGGGTTATCGACGTGAACACCGCCGTGGCGGGACGTGATCTGGGCAGCGCCACCAGCGCCGTCGAAGGCGCAATCAAGCGGCTGGGGCGGCTGCCCCGCGGCACGAGCGTCGCCATCCGCGGCCAGAGCCGGGCGATGCGTACTTCTTTCAGCACGCTGGGCTTCGGTATCGTTCTGGCCGCCGTGCTGGTCTACCTGCTGATGGTGGCCAATTTCCAGTCCTGGCTGGAGCCGTTCATCATCATGATGGCGGTGCCGGGAGCGCTGGCCGGGGTGCTCTGGATGCTGGTGCTCACCGGCACAACGATCAACGTGGAGTCGCTGATGGGCGCGATCATGGCGGTCGGCGTGGGCGTCGCCAACGGCAACCTGCTTATCACCTTCGCCAACGACCTGCGCGAGGAAGGGTACAGCGCGGTCGGCGCGGCGATCGAGGCGGGCCGTATCCGGCTGCGGCCCATCATCATGACCGCGCTGGCGATGGTGCTGGGGATGCTGCCGATGGCGCTCGAGCTTGGCTCGGGGTCGGAATTGAACGCCCCGCTGGGACGGGCGGTAATTGGAGGCCTTATTGCCGCCACTGCTATGACGCTTTTCGTCGTGCCGATGATCTACTCGATCTTCAGCGGCCATCTCGTCACCAAGGCCGACCGCGACGCTCGCATCGACCGGGTCTACGCGCCCGGCGCTTAGGCAGCATCGCAACGCCTAATGAGAGCGACGAGCCATCCAGGCAAAGCAGGCCTGGCGCGTAGGCCGCCTGCCTGCGGTAAAAGAGGCCAAGGCAGACTGCTGCGGCCCGCGCCGCCCGCAGCTTTGCCGGGGTGAACGGCAACGGGAATGGTCCCGGTCTGGATCAACCGCAACCTGACTCTGCTGCTCCTTGGCCGCTGGCTGAGAAGCCTGGTGCAAAGCTGCCTGGTGATTCTCGTGCCGCTTTACCTGGCGGCGATCGGCTTCGACGCCGTACGGTTGGGATTTCTCTTTACCGCTTCGGCCGCCTTTAGCGCCCTGTTGGCCGCACTGACCGGCGTGGTCGCCGACCGTGCGGGGCGCAAGGTACCTCTGTTTGCGCTTTCGCTGATGGCTGCGGCAGGGAGCCTGGCCTTTGCTCTTTCGCCCAATTTCGTGGTGCTGGTTACCGCGGCCGCCCTCGGCAGTGTCGGCCGTGGCGGCGGCGCCGGCAGTGGCGGCGCCTGGGGGCCCTACTTCCCGGCCGAGCAGGCGTTGGTGGCGGAGCAGGTAAGCGACCGCCAGCGCACCGCCGCCTTCAGCCTGATGTCCCTGGTGGGCGTTGCGGGAAGCGCCCTCGGAGCCCTGCTTGCCGCAACGCCACCGATGCTCCAGCAGTTGTTTGCGCTGCCGCCTACCGCCGGGTACCAGCTCGTCTTCCTGCTCACCGCGCTCTTGGGTCTCATGATGGCCCTGGCCGTAATCCCGATCGAAGAAGAGCGCCGGTGCGACGAGCGCACTACCGCTAAGCAAAAGACCAGGCCCGCCAACCCCAATCCGAGCGGCGTCCCGGGCGAAATGTCCGAGTCACCGGCCGGTTCCCCGGCAAGAGATTTGCGTCGGGCCGCCGCTAAGGCCGACCCCCTGCCCGGAGGCGAAGATGCGGCCGGGGCCGCGCGGCCTACCCTTCAACAACCGTCGCGCCCGGCCTCGCGCTTCGGCCTGTCATATGCAGGGTGGCGCCTGGCATCGCGCTTTATGCTGACCAGTCTCACCAACGGACTGGCCATCGGCATGTTGGGGCCGTTCGTAGTCTACTGGTTCCATCGCCGCTACGGGGTTGGCCCCGGCCAACTGGGACGGCTTTTCTTTCTCATCGATCTCTTTTCGGCCGTGCCCTATCTGTTGGCGACCTGGATTGTAGGGCGTCTGGGTGCGGTGCGCACCGTGGTGCTGGCCCGCACGGTTGCCGTGATGCTGCTGGGGGCGCTGCCGGCGATGCCCAGCTTTGTCGGCGCAGGGATTCTCTACGCCGTCCGGATGGTGGTCAATACCGTGGCGATCCCGGTGCGCCAGTCCTATCTGATGGGAGTGGTGGCGGCGCGCGAGCGCGCCACGGTTGCGGGGCTGGCCAGCTTCCCGCTCCAAGCCGGCGCCTCAGTGGGGCCGACCATGGCCGGGTACCTGATGCAATACTTTTCCCTGGGGCTGCCGCTTGAGATTGCCGCGCTGCTGCAGGGAGCCAACGCGGCAATCTACTACCTGTTTTTCCACGCGGTCAAGCCGCCCGAGGAAATCGACGACCCAACGCCGGCTGCGGCCAATCCCGCCGCGCCACGATGAGTTCCAGCGTGGCTCGCGATCCCCGGACGCAAGCTCCGGTCGCTCAGCGTGACCGCAAGCCGGGGCAAAGGTCGTTCAAGCTTCGCTGAGGTCTCGGCCCCGAACCGGCAACCAAGCCGCGCGCCGACGGCCTAAAGGCCGAGCACGTCGCGCATGCTGTAAAGGCCCGGCGGCTGCCGCTCAAGCCAGGCCGCCGCGCGCAGCGCTCCGCGCGCCAGCGCTTCCCGGCTCTGCGTCCGATGCGTCAGCTCGAGCCGCTCGCCCGGCCCGCCGAAAATAACCGTATGGTCGCCCACCGCGTCGCCCGCACGCAGCGCCAGCACGCCGATCTCTCCCGGCGGGCGAACGCCGGTTGCGCCGTGGCGGCCAAAGACCGTGTTGCCCTCCAGCGGCTGACCGCGCGCGTCAGCCGCCGCCCTGGCCAGCGCCAGGGCCGTCCCGCTCGGCGCGTCCAGCTTGGTGCGATGATGAATCTCGACCACCTCGCAGTCGAAATCGGCAAGCACCCGCGCAGCCTCTGCCACCAGGCGGATAAGAAGATTCACCCCAAGGCTCATGTTGGGCGCAATCAGAGTCCGCGTCCTTGGGCCGAGCTGTTGGAGGCGCGCCTGCATTTCGCTGCTGAACCCCGTTGAACCGATCACGATCGCCGCCCCGCGCTCCGCCGCCGCCGCCAGATGCTCGACCGAGGCCGAGGCGCGGGTGAAATCCAAGGCAACCGTGTCGGGACCCGCCACGGCTGCGTAGTCGGCGCCCAGTGCAATGCCGACCCGGCCGACGCCGGCGATTTCACCGGCGTCCTTGCCCAGGTCCGGATGGCCGGCGGCCTCGACCGCGGCCCCAAGCCGCATCTGCGGCTGCTGTTGCACGATAAGCCCGGTCAGCATCCGTCCCATCCGGCCCGCCGCGCCAATTACGACCAGCTTGAGCATCCTTGCGTCCCTGCCGAGCCCGCTTTTACGCCGTTCCCAAGCGCCATCGCGCTTAAGCCGGCTTCTCGGTCACAGCGCTCTTACCCTGGATCGCCGCCAGAGCAGCAACCGGCCGCGCCGGCTTGCCGGCGGCCGGGCCGATGGCCTTGCCCGGCCGCCGCCCCGCGCTTCTCAGCGATGCATCTTGGTGGTGTCGTACAGCTTGCCGAACAGCACCCAACGCTGGCCGTCGAAACGCGCCAGCCGAAGCTGCTTTATCGGGTAGAAATCGGTGGGGGAAGTGTTGATGCGGATGCCGGGCAAAAGCAACGGCAGCTTTACGTTGTGCAGGTTGGCCGCCTGGCGCATGATGTTTTCCTTCGAGATATCGTCGCCGCATTGGCGCAGCACCTGCTCCATGGTCTGAGCAGTGCTGTAGCCGAACACCTCGAGCACGTCGTAGGGATTGCCGCGCGGGTTGTATTTCTTGATGACCTCCAAGTATTCGCGCATCCCCTTGTCGTTGCCGTACTTCGGGTCCGAAGGGTCTTTCACGAAGGTGGCGGTTATCAGCCCCTTGGACGCCTCCAGCCCGGCTGGCTTGAGCACAGACGCCACCCCGTTCGAAATAGCAGCCACGAAGTGTACCGGATGCCAGCCCAATTCATAAGCCTTGCGAATCGCCTGCACCTCATACTTCGGCACGGTGGCCGCCAGCAGAACGTTCGCCCCGCTGTTCTTCAGGTTGACGATCTGCGAGTCGATACTCGCATCGGTCGTCTCATAGCTCTGTTCGCTGACGATAAGCTTCTGCCCGGCCGGCCCGAGTCCGTCTTTGAAGCCGACCAGATACTCCTTGCCGTAGTCGTCGTTCTGGTAGAGGATAGCTATCTTCGGCTGCTTGACCGCCTGCAGCACATACGCGGCGTAAATCCGGGCCTCGGCTTGGTAAGTCGGCACCCAACCCATCGTCCAGGGATGGCCCTTGGGGTCGCCCCAACGCGCAGCGCCGCTCCAGATAAAGATCTGTGGCGTCTTGTGCTCGTTCATGTACTTCCAGACCACGGCATTGGTTGGTGTCCCGCCCGAGCCGACCACTGCCAGCACGTGGTCTTGCTCGACCAACCGCCGCGTGACCTCGAACATCCTTGGGGGCGAGTAGGCGGAATCGTAGGTGATGTACTTGATCTTCCGGCCGTTGATACCGCCCTTGGCGTTGAGTGCCGCGAAATAGGCTTGCGCGCCAAAACCGAGCGCTCCCGTAGGTGAGGCCGGCCCGCTATACGGTTGTGCACTACCCAGCTTAATCTCGTTGCCTGGCTGCCCCTGGTCTGCACTCCACGAGGGAGTCGCGAACAAAAACAGCGCCAGAGCGAGAACCGACACGCTGAGCCGAACCATCCTCGCAACACCGGCAGCCTCGCGCGAACCCCCTGTCTCCATTGGATACAGCAATCCCATCTCAGTCACCTCCTCTGTTAGGTCGTACTATCATCCGCCAAACGGACGAAATGGAGCTTTCTTTGGGCCGGTGCCGGCCGTGCGCTCGGCGCTAACCAACCCTAGGCCAGGCGCGGTGGTAACGTCAAGCTTTCGATTGAAGCGAAAAGCCGGGGAGCCGTTGCCGCAAGCTCACGGGCGCCGTCGACGGAGGTTCTCCAGCGGCTACGCGCGCACCCATCAGCGCGACCCGGCGCAGGACGCCCTTGGTTCCGACTGGCCACCGGTGCCGCCATGGCCGAGACCCAGCGTGGAGCGTAAGAAGCGTACGATTGCCTGGTCGGTCAAGGCGGGCCGGTCGCGCTGCGGCTCATGGCCGCAGTCCGGCACCAGCACAACTTCCACCGGACCGCCTGACTTGCGCTCGATGGCACGCACCTGCGCTGGCGTTCCGTATTCGTCGTTTTCGCCCCGGATGACCAGCACCGGCACCCGGACCGAAGGCAAGTATTCCTCGAGGTTCCAGCGCTCGAAGTGGGGATCGAGCCACGCCTCGCTCCAGCCGCGAAAGGCACAGTCGGTGTTGGCGCCGTGCCAGCGGCGCAGCCGGACGGCAAGATCGCCCTGCTGATAGGCCTCGCGCGCGGCGGCAATCGACCGCGACACCTGCGGCTCGTTGAAAACATGGGGCGCGATCAGCACCAGCGCGCGAAGGCCGGGCGCCGAGCCTCGGCCGGCATAGACGATCGCAATCGAGGCGCCGTCGGAATGGCCTACCAGAACATGCGCGCCGAGCCCCATCTGAGCGACGACCTCGGGCAGCACTTGCAGCCCCTCCTGGCGGTGGTAGCTCAGCGGGCGGGGCAGCTCGATCGGGTCGGAGGCGCCGTAGCCGGCGCGGCTGTAGACCAGGGCGCCGAGCCGGTTCGCGGCCGCGATTCGGCCCGGGAAGTCGCGCCACAAAGCACGGCATCCCAGACCTTCATGGAGGAAGACCAGGGTCGGTGCCCGGCCGGGGAGCGGACCGTGCCAGTCGTACTCGAGCCGCTTGCCTGCGGCGCGGAGCATGCCTCTGCGCGCCGTCATGCCCGCGCGACCTTGCAGCCGAGTCCGCTCAGGAGCGCAGCTTGAAGCGCTGGATTTTTCCGGTGGCCGTCTTGGGAAGCTCGCTGCGAAACTCGATCCATCGCGGATACTTGTAGGGTGCAAGCCGTTCCTTAACGAAGCTTTTCAGTTCGTCGGCCAGCGCCTGCCCGGACGCGGCGCCCTCCTTGACGACGACGAAAGCCTTGGCCTTGACCAGCCCGTCGCTGTCGGTTGCGCCGACCACCGCGCACTCGAGCACCGCCGGATGCTTAAGCAGGGTTGATTCGACCTCGAACGGCGAGACCCAGATTCCGCTCACCTTGAGCATGTCGTCGGAGCGGCCGACGTAGCGGAAGTAACCGTCGGCGTCCTGAACATACCGGTCTCCCGTGCGCATCCACGAACCGATAAAGGTCCGCAACGACAGGGCTCGCTTGTTCCAGTAGCCGGCGCTGAGCGAGGGACCGGACAGCCACAGGTCGCCGACCTCCTCGGGACCGACTTCTTTTCCCTGGTCGTCAAGCAGCTTTACCTGGTAGCCGGGCACCGGTTTGCCGGTCGTCCCGTAGCGCACGTCGCCGGACCGATTCGAGATGAAGATATGGAGCGCCTCGGTGGTGCCGATCCCGTCCAGAATGTCGACGCCGAAGCGCTGGCGCCAGCGCTGGCCCAGCGCCTCGGGCAGCCCCTCGCCCGCCGACGCGCACGTGCGCAGCCGCTGGAAGCGGCCGGCCTGCTGCCCTTCGGTGCTGGCCAGGATGCCGGCGAAAAGCGTCGGCACCCCGAAAAAGATGGTCGGCTGATGCTGTTGCATGACCCCGACCACAGCCGCCGGCGTCGGCCGCCCCGCCATCAGCACCACGCTCGCGCCCACATGCAGCGGGAAGGTCATCGCGTTGCCCAGCCCGTAGGCAAAGAACAGCTTGGCGGCCGAAAAAATCACGTCCTCCGCCGCCATCCCCAGAATATTGCAGCCGTAAAGCCGCGCCGTCGGCTCGAGGTTGCGATGGAGATGCACCACGCCCTTGGGCTGCCCGGTGGAACCCGAGGTGTACAGCCAGAAGGCAACGTCGTCCGCCACCGTGGGCGCGGGCGAAAGCGCGCTCTCGGCCTCTCGCATCAGTTGTTCAAGGCTGAGCGCCCCGACCGGCGCGGCCGGGGCGCCGCCGGCCACCACGATATGCTTGAGGTAGGGCTGCCCCGCGAGAATCGGCTGAAACTCGCCAAGCAGCTCGGGTGACACGACCAGCACCGGCGCGCGACTGTCGCGCAGGATGTAGTCGTAATCGGCCGCCTTCAGCAGCGTATTGACCGGCACCGCGACCGCGCCGATCTTTACCGCTCCCCAGAACAGCGCCGGCAGATCGATCCCGTCGAGCATGCAGAGCGCGACGCGCTGCTCCATTTCGACGCCCAGCCGTTTGAGCATATTGCCGGCCCGGTCCACTCGCTCGGCCAGCTCGGCATAGGTGCAGCTGCCGTGGTCGTCGGTGTAAGCGGTCTTGGTCCCGCGTCCCTCCTCGAGGTGGCGGTCGATGAAGTGGCGGGCAGCGTTGTAGGGGCCGGAGGGGACGACGGAGGAATCGTCCGTTTCAGCGGCGTTTAGCATCGGCTGGTCTGCCATCGGTTTTCTCCCCTCTGTTCGCGGTCGCGCCGCCGGTCTCAGCCGCGTCCGGGCTTTTTCCGAAGCGGCCGGTCTTGGCGTGCTGCGGCTAGTGTCCCGTCTCGTAAATAAGTGCAGCGTTGCGAATGCTGCGTTTGATCCGCGCGGCCGATTTGGTCCAGCGAAACGGGCGGGCATTCTCGTTCCATTCCGCCAGCCAGCGCGTTATGGCTGC
>JAJYRQ010000041.1 GCA_021794015.1 Deltaproteobacteria bacterium
GCCGCGGTCGCGGCAGGCGGGTCGGGCAAGCTGCCGTGCGGCGAGCACCGCGCGCGAGGGGCCCCGAAGTCCTTCGCGTGCGCCAGGCCGTTGCATCGCCGCAGGGAGACGCGTCGCGCATCCCCTTTTCCTGATTCCTCTCCCCCGCCGGGGGAGAGGATCAAGGAGAGGGGGGACGCTCCGCAGGCGCGATCCATGTATGACAGAGGGCCCCGTGACCGAGCGGAACCCCTGTAACTATATTGCGCAGGAGTTAATAGCATCGATCGCCGCCGGGCTCAGAAGATGACCTGCTCGCGTTTAAGCTCGGCGATCTCCTGGTCGCTTAGGCCGAGGAGGTCGCGAAAGACCTCATCGTTGTGCTCGCCCAGAACTGGCGCCGGGCTCCTAAGCTCACCCGGCGTGCCGCTTAGCCGATGCTGCAAGCCTTCGTAAGGCGAAGGTCCCATCTCCTTGTGGTCGAGCCAGTGCCAGAAATCGAAGGCATTCAGGTTGGGGTCGGCGTGCAGGTCGACGCAGTTCTGCACGGCGTAAGCGCACACCCCGGCCCCCTGAAGCGCCTCGACCAGCTCGGCGCATTGGCGGGGTCGCACCAGGGCGCTTACGAGATCGTCGACCGGCTGGGGCTGCCTTAGCCGCTCCTGCATGGTAACCAGCCGCGGATCGGACGATTCCCGGCCCAGCACGCGCAGCAGCGCGAGCCATTCGCGGTCGTCGGCGACCGCAAGCGCGATCCAGCGCTCCCTGCCCGACTCGTCGGCGCAGCGGTAGGCCCCGTGCGGCGCGTAGCGATCCGAGCGATTGCCTTGCGGTCCCAGCACCCGCGCGGTGGCGAAATAGTCGATGAGCGCCGGCGCCAGGAAGTGCAGCGCGGCCTCGAATTGCGAAACGTCGATGTACTGCCCGGCGCCGGTGCGCCGGCGGTAGTCGAGCGCGGCCAGCAGCGCCGCGGCCGCAAAGCGCGGCACGATGAAGTCGCTGTAAGCGCCGTAAGGCGGACAGACCGAGCCTTCCGCGTAGCCCGAAATGTGGTAAAAACCGGACAGCCCGGCCATCAACTGGCCGAAGCCGGGATAGAGCGCGTTGGGCCCGGTTTGCCCTTGCAGGCAGGTGGAAAGCATGATGATCTCGGGCTTCACCCGGCGAAGGTTCTCGTAGTCAAGTCCCCAGCCCTTCATCACTTTGGGCGTGAAGCTTTCCGCCACGATGTCGGCCCATTCAAGCAGGCGCAGCACAAGCTCGCGCGCACGCGGCTTGGCGAGGTCGAGCACAATGCCCTTCTTAGAGGTGTTGTAGCTGGCGAAAAACTGACTGCGGTTAACGCCCGGCACTCCGTCCTTCCAGGGCGGTGCCAGCCGCAGCACGTCGGGGCGCGCCTGCGATTCGACCCGAATAACGTCGGCGCCGTTGTCGGCGAGGTACTTGGTGGTTACCGGACCAACGCCGACCCAACTGAAGTCGAGCAGACGCACTCCCTCGAGCGCGAAACGGCTCACCTGATCCTCCTTTGACGAAAAACCGCCGGCCACGCGCCGCTGACCCGCACGCGGCGGCGCCGCGCGTTGCCGCGCCAGGCCGCAGCCATTGAAGCGTTAGATGGCGCCCGCCGCGTACAGGCGCGACAACGCCTTGGGTTCGAGTCCCAGAAGCCCACAGTAAACTTCTCGATTGTGCTCGCCCAGGTGCGGCGCCCGGCGCGGTGGCCCGATCGGGGTCCGGCTGAACCGGGCAAACGGTCCGGGAAAGACCAGCTTGCCGTCCGCGCTCTCGTTGTCCTCAACCTCGACGAAAAAGGCGCGCGCCTTGAGCTGCTCGTCGGCCGCTATGTCGGCTGCCGTGCTCACCGGCGCGATAAGCAGCCTGCGCTTGAGCGCTTCCGAGTAAAGTTCCCGCTTGGTCATCGTGAGAAAGAACCGCTCTGCGCGCTCGTCCAGATCCTTGGCTTCTTCCGTTCCCTTTCCCGTCATGAAGTAGGCCGGGCCCCATTCTTCCCACTTCTTGTCCAGCATCCAGTCGGCGGCAAACCCGCGTTCAGCCATCCAGTGGACCAGCGTGCGCAGGGTCGGAGCAAGCGGGCCGCCGATGAGCAGCGCCGACACGTGGCCGTCGGCGCAGCGAAAGACGAGCTTGCGCTCGCTGCCCAGCGCCCGGAACATCACGCCGCTGCGCGCCGGCTCGGCGCCGTGCATGACCGGCATCGCCTGCTCGTTCATCAGCGTCCAGGCCACACACGCCTGCGCGTTCACCACTGCGCGCTGGCCTACCCCGTCGCGCGCGCGCGCGTGATGGGCGAGCAGGCTGACCACCGCGGCTTCCGCTCCGGCATGCAGCCCCGCCTGCGGCAGGGCCAGAACCAGCGGCGGCCTGTCGGCCTCGCCAATCAGACTCATCGCGCCGCCGGCCGCCCAGATCGCAACATCGCGGGCCTTGTAGCCGGCGGCGGGACCGCGGTCGCCGAAGCCG
Organism: Deltaproteobacteria bacterium; assembly: GCA_021794015.1. GTDB lineage: Bacteria > Desulfobacterota > Binatia > Binatales > Binataceae > JAJYRQ01. The sequence goes on from JAJYRQ010000041.1 coordinate 2,464, forward strand.
GTGATCGAGGTGTAAATAAGCCGCGGGTTGATTCGCGCCAGTTCTTCGTACCCGAGGCCGCGTTGCTCCAAGTGGCCGGGCGGAAAAGATTCAACCAGAAAATCCGCATGCGCGACCAGCTTGCGCACCAAGCCGCAGCCGTCGGCGCATCCCAGGTCGGCCGTCACCGACTTTTTGCCGGCTTCGTAGGCGAGGAAGTAAAGACTGCGCTGCGGTCCCGGCTGGTCGTTCAAAAAAGGCGGAATCCGTCGTGTGGATACGCCCTGAGGCGGCTCAACTTTAATTACTTCGGCTCCCAGGTCGGAAAGAATTTTGCCGCAGAGCGCCCCCATCTCGTCGCTGAGATCGAGCACTCTCAGGCCGTTGAGCAGTTCACACGCCATAGCGATGCGCTCCGCGCAGGTTCAAGCGCCGCCGCGCCTGTCCTGTTTGATGCCGACAGATGCTAGCAGCGGGCCCGCCGCGCAAGCAAGGCCCTGGCCTCTGCGCTTTTTGGAGACAGCCGAGCACCGATGAGGGGCCGAGTCGCTCTGGAGACCGGGGTGGTCTCTTCCCTCGCTCGTCAGCCCGGCCGCCTCAGCTTCGCCTGCGATACGGGCAAAGAGCCGCAGCCGGGCGCGACGGCTACCCGCTAAACCACCACCACCGGCATCGAGCGATGCCACCGGCGGCGCCTAGCGCGCCGAATTGAACCAAGGCGGGGCGCCGCTTTCGAACTTAAGCCGCTCGCCCCGGGCCTCGATCACGTCGAAACGGTCCTGGCCGGCTTCCCGCCAGAAGCGCAGCGACACGCGGCACCCGCCAACCTGCAAGCCCTCAAGCGTGACCTCGCCCAGCCGCTCGGGCATGTGCGGGTTGACGTAGAGCGTTGCGCGCGCGGCGTCGGGATGAAGACCCAACACGGTGCGCAGGAGCTCGAAGATACTGCCCGAGGCCCAGGCCTGAGGCACGTTGGCGAACAGCGACTGGACCGGGAAAGGATCGCGCCCGCGCGCGTGCCCGGCAAACAGCTCGGGTAAACGAGACTGCTCGAACATCGAGGCCGCCTCGAACAGTCCAAGCGCGATTCGGTTCGCCAAATCGCTGAAGCCGTAGCGGTCAAGCCCTGCGGCAAGGATGCCGTTATCGTGCGGCCAGACCGAACCGCGCTGGTACTCATAAGGATTGTAGGCCGGATTGTCGGCCGAAAGCGTCCGCACACCCCACCCGTTCCACATGTCGTCACGGAACAGCCGCTCGGCCACGGCGCCTGCGTACTGTTCGGCCACGATCCCGGACCAGAGGCAGTGGCCCGGGTTGGAAGCAATCGTGGCAACCGGGCGCTTGTCGCCGTCCAGGCAGTAGGCGACAAAGCCGTGCTCCGGCAGCCAAAAAGCCCGGTTAAAGCGTTCCTTTAACTCCTCGGCCTCGCGCAACACTCGTTCCGAGAGGGCGCTTTCTCCCAGCACTTCGAAGATCTCGGCCATCCGCCGCTTGGCCTGGTAAACGTAGCCCTGGAGTTCGCAGGTGGCGATCGGCCGCTTCACCAGCCGGCCGTCGGGATAAACCACGGCATCGCCCGCGTCTTTCCAGCTCTGGTTGTAGTAGCCGATGGGCGAACGGGTCATGTACTCCTGGAATCCGTCGCCGTCACGGTCGCCGTAGTGGTCGATCCAGGAGAGGCAGCGCAGGGCCGGCTCGCGAAAGCGCTCCAGCAGGGAGCGGTCTCCGACCCAGCGGAAAAGCTCGCTCAAAACGATCGGGTAAAGGATGGTGGCGTCGGCGCTGCCGTAGTAAGGCCGATGCGGTATGAGCTTGAAGTGGGCGAGCTCGCCGTAGCGCATCTCGTGCATGATTTTTCCCGGCTCCGCATCGCGGTAGGGGTCCTCTTCGCTCGCTTGGAATTCGGCCAGCTTAGCCAGCGCGCCGACGGCAAGCTGCGGAAAGACCATCATGCACTGGTGAGAAACCCACAGACTGTCGCGGCCGAACAGCGTCATATACCACGGCACGCCGGCGGCCGGAACCCACAACTCGGTTTCGTGGTCGTAGTCGTGCAGGCGAAGCGCGCAGACGTCTTCCACTGCCTGGCGGTAAGTGGCGTTGACGCTCGTGCGCGAAGCGCGCAGCCTGGTTGCCGACGCCTGCCAGCCGCTGGCGGCCGGCCCTGGCGGCTGGCAGCCCGGGCGGGCGCGCCGGCGGTCGGGCGACGCTCCGTCAAAGAGCAGTGAAAAGACATTGCGCATTTGCCAGCAGCCTCCCGGCTCCAGGGTCAGCGCGAACAGGATTTGCCCGTTGGAGTAGTGCGGCGCGGGCTCGCTGGCGCCGATGCGGTAGACCAGCGTGCGCAGGAAGTCGCGGTTGCAGTAAGCAATGCTCAGTTCGCGCCGCGCCGCGTCCCAGTACGAATCGCGCAAGCCGCGCGATACAAAGCGCAGGTTGCGAACGTCGAACAGATCGGCGAAGTCCGAATCGACCCTGACCCCCACTCTCAGCTCCACGCGGCGCCCGCAATAGTTGCGCAGCGTCATCTGCTCCTCCAGCTCCTCGCCGACCGTGCGGTCTAACTGCAGTCCGAGGCTGCGCGCCGGGATGACTTCCCCGTCCAGCGGCCTTAGCTCGGCGTTGGTAAAGTGGATGCGATGGCTCTGCGGGCCCAGGGGAGTGGCCTGTACGCGGACCCATTTTTCCTCGTTGATGGACAGGCTGTAGACCGAGAGAAAACGCGTATCCAGGCTGAACAGTCCGAGTTGCGCCCGCGCGCTTATCTCGCCGCTGGCGTCGGTCACCAGCACTGTCGATCCGTAATGAATCACCAGTTGAGACGGTCCGACCCGAATCTCTAGCGGCATACCCCACGCCTCCCGCTTGCTGCGGCTCTCCGTGACGAGCCCTGGTCTGTCCGAATTGAGCTTACGCCGCCGAGGCGGGGCGCGGGAGAGTGTCCGCAACCGGGCAAAGGCGCCGGAGCGCCCGGCCGCGTTCTCTTGCGCGCGCTGCCCGTGCAACCGCAAGCCGCCCTCCAGCCCGGCGCGCGCATGCCCCGGGGCCGTTGCCCGTCAACCATATGAAGTGATAGTGTACGGGCGGCAGCCCGGTTGGCGAAACCTGCAGTTCCGCGCCAAGGGCGATGCGTTCCAAGAGAGCGAGAGCGTAGCTTGAGTCAGGCCACCACAGCGGAGCCCGTCGCAAAGCGCAGCGACGCCGCGTCGCCGGCCCTGCCCGCCCCGGCCCTCGGCCACGCACTGAACCGGCTCTGGAGCGGCTGGAAGCGAATCGCCCGCAAGCTGGGAGACCTTCAGGCCCGCCTCCTTCTCACGGTATTCTACTACGTGCTTCTGGCGCCGTTCGCCCTGGTCCTGCGCTGGACCAGCGATCCGCTGGCGATCAAACCGGGCGCCAGAACCGGCTGGCTGACGCGCCCGGACAACGGCACGCGCAATCCTCTCGAAGCGGCACGGCAGCAATACTGACGGCCGCTTGCCTGACGATGGACGAAATGCGTAGGTCCAGCTCCGACCGGGAGCCGTTGCATACGGCAACCGGCGGCCCGGCCACGGCCCTGCAAGCGTAAGCGATGCGTATCCTGGGCGTTTCCTGCTATTTCCACGACGCGGCCGCCGCGCTCTTGTGCGACGGCGCCCTGGTGGCCGCGGCCGAGGAGGAGCGGTTCTCGCGGCGCAAGCACGATTTTGACTTTCCCCAACGGGCGATCGACTTCTGTCTGGCGGCCGGCCGGGTCAACTCCCAGGATTTGGACCAGGTCGTTTTCTTCGAGAAACCCTTTATCAAGTTTGAGCGCCTGCTGCTGAGCAGCATGCAGATGTTCCCGCGTTCGCGCCGGGTTTTTCGCGCGGCGATGCTAACCTGGCTGGGGGACAAAATCTGGATAAAGCAGCTCCTTCAACGAAAGCTTAAGGTTGGGAGCGAAAAAATCTTCTTCAGCGAGCATCACCTGTCCCACGCGGCGAGCGCTTTTTTTTGTTCTCCGTTCCAGGAAGCCGCAATTCTGACCGTGGACGGCGTGGGCGAGTGGACCACGGCGAGCCTGGGCGTGGGGCGAGGCACCGAGCTCAAGCTTCTCAAGGAGATTCGCTTCCCGCATTCGCTGGGGCTTCTCTACAGCGCTTTCACCGCCTTTCTCGGCTTCGAGGTCAACGAGGGCGAATATAAGGTCATGGGGATGGCACCGTTCGGGCAGCCGCGCTACGTGGACGAGGTTCGCAAGCTGGTCAGAATCCACGGCGACGGCAGCTTCGAGCTGGACATGGACTATTTTTGCTTTCATTATTCGCCGGAGAAGACCTTCAACCGCCGCTTCGAGGCGCTGTTCGGCCGTCCTCGCGATCCGGCGGCCCATTTTTTCACCGCCGGCACCGGCTACCCCTCGTACTTCGGCGCCAAGCCGCCGGCTTACGCCGAGCTCTGCCGGACCAACGAGCATTACGCCGACATCGCCGCCAGCATCCAGGCGGTCACCGAAGAGATCATTCTCAAGATGGCCGCCGAGGCGCACCGGCAGACCGGCCTTAGGCGGCTTTGCCTGGCGGGCGGCGTGGCCCTCAACAGTGTTGCCAACGGGCGGCTGGCGCGGGAGGGGCCGTTCGAGGAAATTTTCGTTCAGCCCGCGGCCGGAGACGCGGGCGGCGCCCTGGGCGCGGCGCTTTTCGGCTACCACGTGGTGGCCGGCCGGCCGCGCTCCTTTGTCATGAACCACGCCTACTGGGGCGAAGAGCACGGGCCGGAGCGAATCGACCGCTTTCTGGCTGACGCGAACATCTCCCACCAGCGCTTTGCGCGCGAAGAGGATCTGCTGGCGCGTACGGTAGAACTGCTCACCGCCGGCCGGATCGTCGGCTGGATGCAGGGCAGGTTCGAATGGGGCCCGCGCGCGCTTGGCAACCGCAGCATCCTGGCCGACCCGCGCCGCCCCGAGATGAAGGACGTGGTAAACGTCAAGATAAAGTTTCGGGAGCCCTTCCGGCCCTTCGCGCCTTCGGTACTGGCAGAGAAGGCCGAAGATTACTTCGAGCACCCCAACGGCGCCGGCGGCCATATCTCCCGCTTTATGCTTAACGTCGTCCCGGTGCGCAGCGACCGCCAGAGCCAGCTCCCGGCGATTACCCACGTCGACGGAACCGGCCGCGTGCAGACCGTTGACGCGAGCGTCAACCCGCGCTACTACCGGCTCATCGACCGCTTCGGCGAGGCCAGCGGCGTCCCGGTGCTGCTCAACACCTCCTTTAACCTCAAGGGGGAACCAATCGTAAATACGCCCGAAGAAGCCTACAGCACCTTCCTGCGCAGCGGCCTGGACGCCCTGGTGATAGGCGACTACCTGATAGAAAAGAAGCCGGGCTGAGAAAACAGCGCCCGACTCGCGTGCGTCGAGCCCTGCCGCGACCGGCGCCCGGCCGGCGCCACAGCGACCCGCCGCCTGCCGGTCAGCGCAGAAGAGTTGCGCTATGGCCCCGGCGCGCCGCCACCATCGGCGCCGCCTGACTCAAGCCGCCGGTGGCCGGGTCGAAAAGCTCGGCCGTATTGAGCGTGCCATAGCGCCCGCCAAAGCCTCCGGCCAGCAGCACCCGGCCGTCGGCAAGCAAGGTTGCCGTGTGATAGGCCCGCGGCCAGAGCATCGGCGGGCCCGGCGCAAACCGACCTGTCTCAGGGTAGTAGACTTCGGTGGTGGCCAGCGGATGCTCGGCGGTGCCGCGCCCGCCGGTAATGAGCACCTGCCCCGGGACGAGCAGGGTCGCGGTATGCCAGGCGCGCGGGGCGGCCATTTCGCCCGCCGGGGAAAACGCATTGCGCACCGGGTCGTAGAGTTCGGCCGAGTCGAGAATGCCGCTTGCGTTCTCGCCGCCGACAACCAGCACCCGGCCGTCGGGCAAAAGCGTCGCGCTGTGGAACTCGCGCGCGCTCGCCATCGGGCCGGCTTCGGCGAACCGCTTGCGCGCCGGGTCGTACAGTTCAGCGCGGCTAAGAACGTTGCCATGGTCGTCTTCGCCGCCGGCAACCAGCACCCGGCCGTCGGGCAGAAGCGTCGCGCTGTGGTAAACGCGTGCCACCCTCATCGGCTGCAGCGAGCCAAACGCGCTGCGGGCCGGATCGTAGAGCTCGGCGGCCGCCAATGCCCGGTAGAAACGGTTGTGCCCTCCCACGATAAGGACCTTGCCGTCCTTGAGCAGGGTCGCGGTATGCCCGCTGCGGTCGATCTGGCTTCGCGGGCGCACCAAGTCGAGCGCCTCGACCCTGAGGCGGCGCGCGGCGCTGCGAAGGCTCTGATGCCTCGGGTCATAAACCACCGCCCGCGCAACCAACCGAGAGCCGACATTGCCCACGATTAGCACCCGGCCGTCGGCCAGCCGCGTCGCCGTGTGCAACCCCTGGATATCCGAATTGTCTGGCCCGCGCCAAAAGCGATCCCCGGCGGCATCGTAAAATTCCACCGACTTGACCGGCTTGCCTTCGTTGTCCCGGCCGCCAACGATGAAGACCTCGTCGTGCCACGAGCGCTGGTCTCGCCTTGCGCTGAGCGTGCCGCCGCTCTGCGCCGTGGCGGCGGGCAAAGCCGGCGCCGGCCGGCTCGCTTCCGCTGCCCGGGGCCGGCCAGCTCCAATGCCCAGGAGCGCCCCGGCGGCCAACAGCCCTGCCGCGGCCAGCACAAGGGAACGACGCGCGGCGGCTTCGGGGTGATGCCGGTCGCTTGCGCGCTTCACGGTTGCTCCGCCTCCTGGCCACGGACGCCGTTTGCCCGGCGCCCGTTTGCTCCCTCGCCAGTGAGCGCCCGTCTGCCGGAGGCCCGGTGCTTGTGCCGGCCGCCCTCGCCTGCGCGCGACGCCGCCGTCGCTGCTGTGCAAAACATCCCTTGCCCGCCTCCAGACCAAGCCAGCCATGCCTACGCTGTTGAGTCAACCCGGTACGCGGCCGAGGGAAGCGAAAGCACCCGCCCCGGCGAGCGTGCGCGCACGCACTGGCGGTCCTCGTCCCTTGCCCCGCCCGGGGCGCCTGCGCCCTTACCATGGCGTGGGATTAAATCCCAGCCGCTCAAGCAGGTCGTCGTAGAAATAGGTGACGTAGACAAGCCAGCTCGCTCCTCGAAAAGGAGCGTCGGGACCGAAGGAACGCTGATAGGCCACGCTCACCTGGTACCAGCTCGCCTGGTAGTTGACCTCGTAGCTCGCATAGCCGGCGCTTTGGCCGTAGTAGCCGTTGGCGCTTAAGTTGGTCAGCGTTCGCACCTCGACGGCAGGCGTGACCTGGTTCAAGATAACCGGCATTCTGAGACCGACAACGTCGTTCAGGTAAAGCAGGCTGTATTCCACCGCCACGTCAAAACGAAGCATATCGCCAAAGTTTGCCAGCCCCAGAAAAGGCGCCAGCGGCTCTTGCCCCTGGCCGATCGGAACCAGCCCGGCCACGTCGGCCTGCACCGCCAGCGGCCGAAGCCACCAAACCGGCAAGTCGCCAAATCCTTTGCTAAACAGCAGGTAGGAATTGACCTGGGCCGGCGGCCCCTGCCCTACGTCGTGCATGCCCGTAAGGGCCAGCACCCGGACGATGAAGCTTGCCATGATCTCGTGCGGCGCGTTTACGTAAAACAGGTACTTGCCCTGGACTTCGCCATACTCCAGGCCGCCGGGCGCAAGGCCCGGCGCAAAGAGCTGCTCGTACTGAGTACCCACCTGCAGACTGAAACTAGGGGTCAGCCGCTTCTCGATCGTGAAAGGAAGCTCGAATGAGGAGCTGCGGTGATAGCCCGACACGTACTGCGGCACCGCTGTTACCTGGTTGTCGATGTCAGGGTCCTTGGCGACCAGCGGCTCGATGAAGATGCGGTCCCCGGCCTTGGCGAGCGAACTGCCAAGCAGGCCTGTCGATCCTTCTGGCGCAGGGTCGTCGGCCTCCGCCACGCCCGCATGGGTTAGCACCACGAAGCCAAAAAGCAGGAGCAGCCAAGCGTGAAAGCGACAGCTTTTCATGGCAATCGGCGTCACCAACAGCAGGCTCTCACGCCCGCAAGCTGCCTGCAAGGAGCTTATGTGTAATTCAAAGCGTGATAACGACAACTGATATCAGCGTAGCCTTGGCTAGTCTGTGTAGCGCACTTGTTTGCGGCCCTCGAGACCCCCTCGTTGCGGAAGGCAAGGCCGCTCAATGCCGCCGGATAAGGCCTGCTCCGGCATCGGCCTGGCTCAAATTATGAGCCGTATTGACCAAGGCAACGTGGGTGAATGCCTGCGGGAAGTTGCCGAGCTGGCGCCCCGCCTGCGGGTCGTACTCCTCCGACAAGAGCCCGACGTCATTGGCAAGCGACAGCAGCCGTTCGAACAGACGGTGGGCTTCATCGATTCGCCCGAGCAAGGCCAGGTTGTCCGCCAACCAGAACGAACAGGGCAAAAAGGCGCCCTCGCCGGGCGGCAGACCGTCCACCCCGCTGGCCGCCCTGTAACGCAAGACCAGACCGTCCTCGGCAAGCTGCGCCGCGATGGCGTCCGCCGTAACTGCCACCCGGGGATCGGAGGCGGGCAGAAAACCAACCAGCGGGATGAGCAGCGTCGACGCGTCGAGGTCATCCGCACCGTAATGCTGGACGAAGGCGCCGCGCGCCGAATTGAAGCCGTGCTGGCAGACATCGGCGTGAATCCGGTCGCGCAGCGCGCGCCAGCGCGCCGCCGGCCCCTCGCGCCCGAAGCGCTCCACCGCTTTCACCGCCCGGTCAAAGGCCACCCAGGCCATCACCTTGGAGTGGGTGAAATGGCGGCGCGGCCCGCGCACCTCCCAGATACCTTCGTCGGGCCGCTGCCAGGCCGATTCCAGAAAATCGAGCAAGACGCGCTGCACCTGCCACGACTCCGGCGCCGGCTCCAGCCCGTGCGAGCGCGCCAGGTGGAGCGCGTCGAGAATTTCGCCGAACACGTCAAGCTGAAACTGCCGGTGGGCGGCGTTGCCGATTCGCACCGGGCGGCTTCCCTCGTAGCCGTCGAGCCAGTCGAGCTCGACTTCCGTAAGCCGCCGCTCTCCGGCAATTCCGTAAAGTATCTGGATTTCGTCGGGCTTGCCCGCCACCGCGCGCAAAAGCCAGTTGCGCCAGGCGCGCGCCTCCTCCACGTAACCGCACGACATCAGGGCGTCCAGAGTAAAGGTGGCGTCGCGCAGCCAGCAGAAACGGTAGTCCCAGTTGCGCGGCCCGCCGATCTTTTCCGGCAGCGAAGTGGTCGGCGCCGCCACGATACCGCCGGTCGGCGCATAGGTGAGGGCCTTAAGCGTGAGCAGCGAGCGCACCACCTGCTCGCGCCAGGGGCCCTGGTAGGCGCAGCGAGCCGACCAGTCAAGCCAGAACCGCTCGGTCTCCGCCAGCAGGCGATTGGGATGACGCGCCGACGGTTCGTCCTCGTGCGAGGGATGCCAGGCGAGCACCAGCGCCACCTCCTGGCCCTTGGAGACGCTAAAGTCGGCGTAGGTGACGAAGTTCTCGCCCCTAAGCTTTAGCGGCGCCCTCAGCTTGACCGCGTCGGGCCCCGCTACCGCGCTCAGCCCGTACTCGCGCCGCCTGACCCAGGGGACGCTGCGCCCGTAGTCAAAGCGCAGCGCCAGCTCCATCCGCATCGCCACCGACCCCTCGATTCCGCGCACCAGCCGCACAACCTCGACCAAAGGGTTGCGCCCGGCAATCGGCATAAAATCAACCAGCAGCACTCTGCCCTCGGCCGTCTCGAATTCGCTCTCCAGGATAAGCGTATCGCCGAGGTAGCGCCGGCGTACGGCCTGCGCCCCCGAGCGCGGCCCGATAAGCCAGCGTCCGTTCTGCGCCTGGCCGATAAGCGACGAAAAACAGGCGGCACCGTCAAAGCGCGGAAGACACAACCAGTCGATCGAGCCGGCGCGGCTGACCAACGCCGCAGTCATCGTGTTCCCGATAAGCGCATAATCCTCGATCCGCATTCCCACCTCCGCCGGCGGGCGAAGCTGCAGACAATATTTGACCGCCTCGCCCGCCCCCGCGCCGCTTCAGCGCGCATCACTTTTGCATTCTTTTTTGAGAATAGCAGGCTCGCTGCGCAACTCTCAGCCCGGTCGGCCCGCCGGGCCCAGCGTCCCCAGCCTTTCGGCACCGCACCCACCCAGACACCTCTTAAGGTTTGACAACGCCTCTCAACCGTACGAGAATTGCGCAACCGGACCGGAACCCAGAAAGGCTCGCCCGGGCTGCGGGCCCCCAAATGGAAAACCCGCCCAACCACAGCACGCCTGCACAGCTCCTCATCGCGGCCCTTGGCGAAAGCGCGAGCTCCGCCGCAGCGCTTTGCAACCGCCTGGCCAAGGCCGGCTTTCCGGCGGTACCGGCCGCGCTTGATTCGCTCGGCCTCACGGCGGCGGCGCTCGACGTTGACATTGTTGTCGCAGATACGCCACTGGCGGACCCTCGACTGGCCCGTGTCCTGCCGGCGCCGGAGCGTGATCCGCCCGCCGTCGTCGTCGCATTGCAACAACCCCCGGGCACGCCTCTGCCCGGCCCGCCCTTGCCGGTGAGCGTGCTCGCCGCGGCCGGTCAGCCGCTGAAGGAAACCCTCCAGCTGGCCACCACCCTGGCGAATCTGCAACGAGCCGTGGCGTCTCTCCGGCAGCAGGTCCGCAACGCCAGGTTGGCCGGCGACTTCATCGCGCACAGCGGGGCGGGGCGCGGGCTGTTGGATTTGGTGCGGCGGGTGGCGCGGGCGGGGGCGACCGCGGTGGTGGAGGGGGAGAGCGGGACCGGCAAGGAGTTGGTGGCGCGGCTGCTGCATCATTGGAGCGAGCGGGCGGCGGGGCCGTTTGTGGCGGTGAACTGTAAGGCGTTTGCCGAGGGGGTGCTGGAGAGCGAGTTGTTCGGCCATGAGCGGGGGGCTTTTACCGGGGCGATAGCGGCGCGGGCGGGCTGTTTTGAGCGGGCCTCTGGGGGAACGCTTTTTCTCGACGAGATTGCCGAGGCGGGGCTCGACTTTCAGGCCAAGCTGTTGCGGGTGTTGGAGGAGCGCGAGGTGTTGCGGGTGGGCGGTTCGCGGCCGCACCGGGTGGACGTAAGGCTGATTGCCGCCACCAACCGGGTGTTGCGCCGGGAGGTGGAGGGCGGGCGTTTTCGGGAGGACCTGTTTTTTCGGCTCAACGTGATCAATCTGCGGATTACGCCGCTGCGCGAGCGGGTTGAGGACATCCTGCCGCTGGCGCGTCATTTTCTTGCGCTTAACGCCGCTGACCCTCAGCGTCTGCCCGGGTTCAGCCCCGAGGCCGAAGCGTTGCTTGTGAGCTATCCCTGGCCGGGCAACGTGCGCGAGCTGCAGAACGCCGTCGAGCGGGCGCTGGTGCTCAACGACTCGGGCCTGCTCACTCCCCGCGATTTCGACCTGCCCAGCCACGCCCCCACCCTTCCCTCTCAGGCCGCGCCACCCCCTGCCGCGCTCTCCACCGAAACCCTCCAGCAGCACCTCGACCGCGCCGCCGCCGCCCATATCAAGGCCGCCCTGACCGCCGCCCGCGGCAACCGCGCCCTGGCCGCCTCGCTGCTCAACGTCGACCGCTCAACCCTCTATCGACTAATTAAGAAGCTAAAGCTGTAGCGTGGGCGCTGAGCTGCCTTTTTGTCCCCGCCCAGTCGAGGTGCGCCGATAGCCGTTGGTGCATTCCGACGTTGAACTTCTGCGACAGACTTATTGGCGCGCAGCCTGCGTCGCCTCTTTTTCACCAAGCACCGCACACGTTTGACAAGCGCTGCGTCCTGCTGGTAGAATTTGCCAAGATGCAAGGGGGGACTTGCAATGCAAAACTGCAACGAAGGGGTACGCCATTCCGGCTGGTACCCGGGCTGCAGTGGCACCCGCCGGGTGCTAGTCACGGCTAGTGACGCGCAGGCTCTGGGCGGGCTTGCGACGCGAATTTGCACCCTGGGATACGACGTCTGTACGGCCCGTTGGGAAACTGCAGCGTTCGTGGTTGCCGTAGAACGGCACCTTGGCGCCATTGTGGTAGGCGTACCTCAGCAGTCTTCGCAATTTGCCGGCGTAATTAGCAGGATCGCGGCCGAGGCACCCGCGATTCCGCTAATCCTGCTTACGCCCGGCACGGTACCACGGGAGCTCGTGCCGCCAGGGGCCATTGCCATTGCGTGCGAGCCGCAGGGGACGGCCACGCTCGAGGCGGCGCTGCGCCAATGCTTCGCTGCGCCGCAGGCTGCGCCTCGCAGCCTGCCGCCCGCGTCGCGGTTGACCGAAGTTGGCTTCATCGCGCACAGCGGGGCGGGGCGCGAGCTGTTGGGTTTGGTGCGGCGGGTGGCGCGGGCGGGGGCGACCGCGGTGGTGGAGGGGGAGAGCGGGACCGGCAAGGAGTTGGTGGCGCGGCTGCTGCATCATTGGAGCGAGCGGGCGGCGGGGCCGTTTGTGGCGGTGAACTGTAAGGCGTTTGCCGAGGGGGTGCTGGAGAGCGAGTTGTTCGGCCATGAGCGGGGGGCTTTTACCGGGGCGATAGCGGCGCGGGCGGGCTGTTTTGAGCGGGCCTCTGGGGGAACGCTTTTTCTCGACGAGATTGCCGAGGCGGGGCTCGACTTTCAGGCCAAGCTGTTGCGGGTGTTGGAGGAGCGCGAGGTGTTGCGGGTGGGCGGTTCGCGGCCGCACCGGGTGGACGTAAGGCTGATTGCCGCCACCAACCGGGTGTTGCGCCGGGAGGTGGAGGGCGGGCGTTTTCGGGAGGACCTGTTTTTTCGGCTCAACGTGATCAATCTGCGGATTACGCCGCTGCGCGAGCGGGTTGAGGACATCCTGCCGCTGGCGCGTCATTTTCTTGCGCTTAACGCCGCTGACCCTCAGCGTCTGCCCGGGTTCAGCCCCGAGGCCGAAGCGTTGCTTGTGAGCTATCCCTGGCCGGGCAACGTGCGCGAGCTGCAGAACGCCGTCGAGCGGGCGCTGGTGCTCAACGACTCGGGCCTGCTCACTCCCCGCGATTTCGACCTGCCCAGCCACGCCCCCACCCTTCCCTCTCAGGCCGCGCCACCCCCTGCCGCGCTCTCCACCGAAACCCTCCAGCAGCACCTCGACCGCGCCGCCGCCGCCCATATCAAGGCCGCCCTGACCGCCGCCCGCGGCAACCGCGCCCTGGCCGCCTCGCTGCTCAACGTCGACCGCTCAACCCTCTATCGGTTGATGAAGAAACTCAGCCCGGACGCGACGCTCAACTGATCGGGAGAAACTGGCAGGCGACTCCTGGCGCGCAGCACGCGCCGGGACGTCGCCCTGCTAGTCAGCATGGAACGACCGGCTCCTTTCGCCTGTAGCTCTGGGCTACGGCTGTCCAATTCGCAGCGTAACCTGCGTCAGCCGCAAACCGGAGCCGCTCGTTTCATATCAGTGTCCGGTCGCGGAAATATCTATAGCGCGAGTCGCCATCATTTCCCGGAAAATGGGCCGGTTTTCACCGACCATCCAGTTCCTTAGGGCCGCTGCCCTGCTACAATTGCTTGGCAGACGCCACACTAGCCGCTGTCCTCGGCGTCCCTTCGACAGGCTCAGGGCAGCGACTGTGTTGGGAGTCAAGCGTTTACGGGGCATATGGGGCTCCAGTGCGAACGGTTTTTTGGGATCGCATTAAGGGTAAGAAGTAGCTTGCGCATGGCGGCGGTGAGCTACAACCCCGCACCGCGCGCCTTCTATCGGCGCCTGCGCGCGGCCGGCAAACCCCTGCGCTGCGACTTGACACGGTCGTTCCATATCAGTGTTCCGCGAAAGGGGCCTGGGCTGTCGGTAGTTGGTCGCGGAGGCGGAGCGGCGGGCGGCAGAGATTCCTGCAGCGCGTGTTGGGCCGCCGCTTTTCGGCCGCAACGGCGCCTAGCTTCTGCGCATAACGTTCAGAGCCTGAATGATCGCGGGACCAATGATAACCAGGATCATCGCGGGCAGAACGAAGAGCACCAGGGGGAAGAGCATCTTGACGGTTGCCTTTTGCGCCGCCTCTTCGGCCTTAAGCTTGCGGGTGGAACGCAGGGCCTCGGAGCTGGCGCGCAGCGCGGGACCGAGTTGTGCGCCGAGTTGTTCGCTCTGCACCAGTGTGGCGGCGATGGTGCGCAGGTCCTCGACGCCGCTGCGCTCGCTTAAGTTGCGCATCGCTTCGCCCAGGGAGAGGCCGGCAGCCATCTCAGCGCCCGCAATGGCCAGCTCCCGGCCCATCGACTGACCGTAGCGGTCGGCCTCTGTGCCGACGACCTTGATCGCCTCCTGAAGGCCCAGTCCGGCCTCCACGCAGACCACGAGCAGGTCGAGAATATCGGGCAACTCGCGTTCGATTCGCCGGCGCCGGCTGCGCCCGCGCCGACTCAAGTAGTAAAGCGGGAGGCTGTAGCCGACAAGTCCGCCCACCCCAAGCCAGAGCGCGGCCGGTCCCAGACGCTCGCCCAGCATGACGTCGAGCAAGGCAAGAGTGACCGCGCCGCCGAGCGCGCTCGCCATGCGGATGGCGCCGAAGAGCTCTCCCACGCGAGGGCGCGTCAGCCCGGCCTGGGTCAGCATCCTGGCCAGTTTTTCGTTTACCCGCTTGCGAAGCCCAAGGCGCGGGAAGCGCTCGGCCAGCTCTCTTAGCAACTCCAGCACCCGCGCCGGCGCCTCGCTGCGCAGCCGCTTTAGCGCCGCCGCCGGCGCCTCGCTGCGCGCCTCCGCTCCCGCCAGCCGCTCGTAAAAGGAGTCGCGCCGGCTGGCAAGCGCCTTGTACAACGCTCCCCAGGCAAGCACCATCATGGCAAAAATAAAGACGGCCGCGCCGCTAGCAGACATCGCAATCCGCCCCTCAATACTGCACCCGCAGCACCCGGCGGATGATAAGAAACGCAGCCGTGTCCAGAACAGCAGCCCCCTTGAGGAGCTTCAGCCCGAGGCTGGTGTGAAAGAGAACCGCGGTATAGCTCGGCTGAATGAGACTGAACAGGAAGAGCACCAGCACCGGCAGCGCGCCCACCACCATGCCGCCGATTCGCCCCTGGGCGGTGAGCGAGCGAATCTGAAGCTTAAGACGCAGCCGGTTCCTCACGATCTCGGAAAGACGCGCCAGAATCTGCGCCAGGCTGCTGCCGACCTCCGCTTGCACCTTTACCGCGATTACGAACAGGCGAAGCTCCTCCAGAGGCACGCGCTCAACCATGCCCTCGAGCGCGGCGCTTACCGGCAGCCCAAGGCGCGTGCGATCAAGCACGGCGCGAAACTCGCCCGCCAGCGGCTCGGCAAACTCCTTGACCAGCACCTGGATGCCGCGCGCCAGCGGATGGCCGGCCTCGAGCGAAGACCGCAGCAGGTCAAGCGCGGGCGCGAACTGCTCGGCAAAGCGCGCAAGCCGGCGCCGGCGCCGAAAGCGCACGTAAAGCAGCGGCAGACTGGCCAAGCCCAACCCGGCGGCCGCGGCGATCGTCATATCGTCGCGCACCATTTGCGCCGCCATCCCGCCGCCCAGTGCCAGCAGCCCGGTCATCGCCACGAGGTTGGCCAGCGAGATGTCGAGGCCCGCCTGGACCAGTTGGCGATCAAGGCCCTTTAGGAGTTGGGCGGGCAACAGTCCGCCGACCAGCGTTGCTTCGTCGCGTTCCGGCCGTTTGACGCTGAGCGGCTGTGCGTTGCCCGCCGCCGCCGGCCGGACGCGGACCAGCGCCTGCGCGACCAGCTCGCGCTCGGCGCCGCGCGCCCGCCACCAAAGCGCCCCCAGTAGCATCATCACGGCGCCGAACGCGGTTGCCGCCAACGCCAGGTTCATCGACGCACCGCCTTAGCGCGCCGCACCCGGCCGATAGCCGGCACGCTCCAGGCGCTCGGCGTAGTACGAGAGCACGCCGGTGGAACGGAACACGCCGGTGACCGCCCCCGAGCCGTCGCCGGCGCCGCGCCGAAACTCGAACAGGTCCTGGATGGTCACCGCGTCGCCCTCCATGCCGGCGATCTCGCTGATTCGCAACAGCTTGCGCGAGCCGTCGGAGAGCCGGCTTACGTGGACGATCAGGTTGATCGACGCGGAAATCTGCTGGCGCATGGCGCGCTGCGGAATCGACGAGCCGGACAACAGCATCATCATCTCGAGCCGGCCGATGCTGTCGCGGGGAGAGTTGGCGTGGATGGTCGCGATCGAGCCGTCATGGCCGGTGGACATCGCCTGCAGCATGTCGAACACCTCGCCGCCGCGCACCTCGCCCAAAATGATCCGGTCGGGCCGCATCCGCAGGCTGTTGCGCACCAGCTCGCGCTGGGTGACCTCGCCCCGCCCCTCGATGTTGGGCGGGCGGGTCTCCAGCCGCACGACGTGCGGCTGCTGGAGCGAAAGCTCGGCCGAGTCCTCGATGGTAACGATCCGCTCGTCGGCCGGGACGAAGGCCGACAGGCAGTTGAGCATCGTGGTCTTGCCCGAGCCGGTGCCGCCGCACACCAGCACGTTGAGCCGGGCGCGTACCACGGCGCTCAGCAAATCGACCATCTCCTGCGTTAGGCTGCCCTTGGCGACCAGGTCGGCGATGTCATAGCGGCGCTTGCCGAAGCGCCGGATCGAAAGCACCGGCCCGTCCAGCGCAAGCGGCGCAACTATGGCATTGATGCGCGAGCCGTCGGGCAGCCGCGCATCGACCATCGGCGAGCCCTCGTCCACCCGCCGGCCCACCGCGGAAACCATCCGGTCGATGATCAGCATCAGGTGGTTGTCGTCGTGGAAGCGCACGCCGGTAAGCTGGAGCTTGCCGTGTTTTTCGACGTAGACTTGGCGCGGACCGTTGACCAGGATGTCGCTTATCTCGTCGTCCTGGAGCAGCGGTTCGAGCGGCCCGAGGCCCAGGAGCTCATTGCGGATTTCCTCGACCAGGCGCTCGCGGTCGCTTTCCGTGAGCAGGCGGCCGCCTTCGTTGAGGATTTCGGCGATGAGCGTGCTCACCTGTTGCTTGGCCGCTTCCTGATCCAGGGTCTCAAGGCGGGAGAAGTCGAGCGACTCGATGAGCCGCGCGTGGACCGCAAGCTTGAGGCGGCGAAACGCCTCGGCGGCAACGTCGGAGGGTTGGCGCACCCACTTAAAGGGCTGCGCCCGCACCGGCTTGCCGGGAATCACCGGCGCCAGGTTTTGCGAAACCCGCTCACTAAGCCTCATTACGTGCCTCCTTCACCCCGCCGGGAAACAGGCGCTTGAGAAAGCTCCCGACTCGGCCGGCGCCGGCCGGCGCCGGCTCGTCGCTTTCGGCCAAACGGGCCGCCATCTGTTCGATCGCGCGCGCCAGCGGCGCCCGATGGTTGACGCGCCACAGGTCCTGTCCCTTGAGCTGCGCCATTTCAAGGAGCCGGTCGTCGCGCGGCAGCGCGGCGAAGACCGGCGATTTCAGCAACTGCGCCAGGTGCTCCAGGCCGATCGCGTGGCGCGCCGAATAGCAGTTGACCACGAACTCCGGCTTGAGGCTCTTGAGCGCCAGCCGCTCGAAAAGCCCCGCGAAACGGACCGCCGCGCGCGCGCCGCCCAGCGATTGCGGCAAAAGGTAAAGCAGCCGCTGGCAGCGTTCCCAGGCAGTCACGATGTTCTCGTCGACGTGGCTCCCGCAATCGAGGACAACGAAGTCAAACAGCTCGCGCATCAACTCGAGCACCGCGCCGACGGCAACGTCGCTCACCAGATCGCTGTCTTCGAGCCGCTCCGGCGGGGTCACCACGTAGAGTCCCGACTCGTGGCGCACCATCGTCGACTCGAGCCGGATGGAATCGATTTCCCGCTCCTCGAGCGTAAGCGGGCTCGGCCCGTGGTCGGCCTCGAGGCCAAGCGCCGCCTCGACGCCGGCCGACTGGAGCGCCAGGTCGACGATGGCCACGCGCTTTTTGCCCCCGCGGATAAGGGCCAGCGCCAGGTTGGTTGCCACGGTGGTGACCCCGCTTCCGCCGGAGAGGCTGGCAACGGCGCAGATGAGGCCGCCCTTGCGCAGTTGTCCGAGCCGGCGCCGCTCGCCCACCTTGACCGCCACGCGCAGCAATTCATCCGCTTGCGGGGGAAAGAACAGTATCTCATCCGCTCCCGCCCGCACCGCCTTGCGCATCACCAGCGGCGACCGATCCTCGAGGATCGCGGCCACCACCGGCCTCGGTGTCGCCTCGGCATAGCGCCTAACATGCGAAAGCCCCGCCTCGTTGCCGTCGAAATGCACCAGCACAAGGTCGGCGGTCTCGTCGTCCTGGCGTTCCGGCTCGAAACGCACGTCGGAGGGCGGCAGCCGCTCGATCACCGCCCGAATCTGCCGCAGATGCTCCGCGTCGTCGCCGACAACGCGCAGCCGCAGCGCCGGAGGCGCTGCGGCTGCGGGTTGTGACGGTGGGGGGGCTTGAGGGTGGCGCATGGTGTGGGTTAGAAGCGGGGGCGGCTGGCGTCGGGGACGGCCAGGCGTTGGGTTTGGATTTCTTCTGGGGTGAGCGGGCCGCGGGAGTTGGGCGGCAGGAAGACTTCGGCGTTGGGTGGCAGGGGGCTGACGATTTCCGGGGTAACGCTCATAACCAGGTTGGTTTTCTGGCGCTGGTAGGAGGTGGTGCGGAACAGTCCGCCGGCAAACGGCATATCGCCCAGGTAGGGCACCTTGTTGACCTGGGAGGTGATGGTTTCCAGGATGAGGCCGGCGATGATCAGGGTCTGGCGGTTGCGCAGCCGGACCTGGGTCTTGGCCCGGCGGGTGACGAAGGCCGGCACGGTAAAGCCGAACATCTGCACTCCGTGGACGTAGTCGGGCTGGGAGACCTCGGGCTCGACCGAAAGCTCGACCTCGTCGCGTCCCACCACGGTGGGCAGGAAGACCACCGAGGTGCCGAACTGCTTGAAGACAATCGAAGTGTTGAGCGCCTGGGCGATTACGATGGGAATCTCGCCGCCCGACAAGAACTGCGCCTTCTCGCCCGAGTTGGCCAGAATCTTCGGCTCGGCCAGAATCTTGCCCAACTGATGCTGCTCCAGGTACTGAAAAAATGCCTGGTTCTGCACCGCCGAGTTGCCCGCCGCCAAGCCGTAGGTGATGTTGGGCGAGAGCAGAAGATTGATGAGCTGGCCTTGCGCCGGCAGCACCCCGGCCGGCGGCATTATCGCCGCCGCGCCCACTCCGGCGATGCCCTGGGCCACGATATTGGCCGCCGGGCTGTAGGAGGTCGCCACCGCCCCGGGCATGCTCACCAGCGACATTCCCATATTGGAGAGCGCGGTGGAGAAGTTGGTGCCCTGGTTCTCGAGCCGGCTTAGGTTCAGCTCCGCCACCGTAACGTCGAGCATCACCTGCTGGCGTCCCGCCTGCTCGACCCGCACCTGCCGCTCGGTATACTCCCCCCGGTCGTCCCACACGGTAAGCGTGGTAAAGCCCGGCTGCTTGCCGCTTACGCTTATCTCGTAGGGCGTCACCACCGCCACGTCGGCTACCTTGGTCGAGGCCACCGCCACCCGCACCAGGCGGCGGGGAAAATCGAAAATCCGCGAGCTGCCCACCCGCAGCGTCAAGCCGTCAGCGGGCAGGTAGCGCCGCCCCGCCGGCGCCGGAGGAGCCGGCAGCGCCGCCGGAATCTCGGCCAGCGGGTCGCTGCGGAAAAAATGACGCTTGTCGCCCGCCGAAAGCGGCGCCGGCACCGCCTCCTGGCTGCGCAACCGCCCCACCTGTGCCAACCCGCCCGCCATTACACCGGCAGAGCCCGGCCCACCCGCGCCGGGGGAGTTGGCGCCCGCCCCGGCGGCAGAAACAGCCGCCGGCAGCGAAGCCGCCGGCGCCGGCGCCATCCCCTCGGCAGCGCTCGGGGCAGCCCCGAAGCCGCTTAACCCGCCGCTCAACTCCCCGGCCCGGCTGCCCAGCCCTACCGCTACGCCGCCACCCGCTGCACCGCCCACTGCCGAGGCCGACTCACCCGCCGCGCCACCCGCGCCGCCGGCCGAGCCAAGCGCCGCGCCGCCCGCCGCGCCGCCCGCCGCGCCCCAGCCCATCGGCAACGGCGTCGGCATCGCCCCGGGCCGCAGCGGATGCTTGAACGGACTGGCCAGCGCATCCACCACAACGTCGTAACGCACCCGCTCGCCGTCCTGCCGCTCGACCGTTATCTGCCACTCCCCACGCTCCACCCCCAAAAGCAAAAGCTCACCCGGCTTCTCCCCATGCACCATCAGCGCCTGGCCGTTCTTAATCACCCGCACCTCGGGCGTCGCCTCCGGCGAAAGCCCGGTAATCAGATACTGCTCCCCGGCCGAAAGCTTCACCCGCTGCTGCGCCGGCGAACCGCCCGCCTCACCCTCGGCCGCCAAAACCAGCCCCGGCAGCCATCCCCAAACCACCAATCCCAAAAGCCCCACCAGCCACAAAACCCAGCCGCTGCACCCCTGCTCAATCCTGCTCATCGCACACCCGCCGTTTGCACTCGCCCCCGCGGCTCACTACGCTGCCTCACCCGTCAGCGCCGCCGGCCCCGGTCGTCCCGTTACCGCGCTCCCGCACGCTAGCCGCTCCCTACCCGCCAGCACCCGCCGCCCCTTCGACAGAGCCCAGGGCAGGCGCCGACAGACCCGCCGCCGCCTCTGCCGGCAACGCGCCGCCCGCTCTCACCCCGGCCGCCGCAGAGGCCGCGCTGCCGGATGCGCTTGCCGCCTGCCTGGAGCGCCCATCGCTCGCCAAAGCTCCCGCTCCGGCGCCGTCATGCATCCCGTCCACCCCTTCGACAGCGCTCAGGGCAGGCGCCGCATAACCACGCCCGTCAAAACCTACCCACTCCACCGACCGCCCGTCCCGTACCACCTGCACCCGCGCCGGCTCCCGCACCCGCCGCGCTGGCCGCACCCGCCGCACCGCCCGGCCCGCACCGGCCAGCCCGACGCCACCGTGGCCCTCTGCCCCGTCGCCCCACAATGCCTCCAAACCCACCCCACGACTCGCCACCCGGCCCCGGTCACCGTAGCTGCGCAGCGCAAGCCGCAACGTCCCGCTGCGCGCCGCCAACGCCAGCCGCTCCGCCTGCTCCGGCCTCACCAACAGCGTCACCACCCGCGCCGTCTTCGGCCGTCCCCCGCGCCGCTCCACCTCCTGCGCCACCGCCAATACCAATACGTCCTGCAACACCGTGCGCGAACGCATCCCTCCCCCCAGCCCGCTCAGCGCCAACAACACATCCACCCGCGCCCCAGGCAAAACAAACCCCGCTATGTCGCTCACCTCGTCCACCGCTACCGCCATCGCCCGCATCCCCGCCGGAATCAACAACGGCAATACCCCTCCGCCTCCCTCTCCTCCCACCAACTGCCCCGCCAATACCGGCTCCCCCTCCTCCAACTCCCGCGCCACTACTTGCCCCTCCACCGCCTTCACCCCCCCATACGACCCCTTCGGCACACTCTCCTTCGACCAGCGCGCCACCCGCACCATCCCCCCGCTTATCCGCTCCCCCACCTCCAACCGCCGCGCCGCTACCACCACCCCCACCACCTCCACCCGCGCCCGCGCTACCTCCTCCTCCCGCTCCCGCAACGCCCGATACACCCCCACCGCCGCAATCAACGATACCCCCATCGCCATCACTACAAATAAAATCGAACGCCGCATGACTGCCTACGCGCTCCTTCGCTTTGCGCCGCGACCGGGCCGCGCATCTTTACCGGTGGTGATCATTGTCTCGTCATGCAGGAACTATGAGATCGTCGATTGACCTGAGCCGCACCATTGAGGACTGCAGATCATAGCTACAGTGTCGTTCTCCCTTTACTGCGTTGGCGCGTGATTTGGGCACCCTGATGCTTGGCGATGCGGAACCTGGGATTCCCCTCGGCAGGGCTCGAGGCAGGCCTCGCGCGCGCCGGGCCATTGCATGGCAGCGGGGACGCGTGGCGCGCAACCCCTTTTCCTGATTCCTCTCCTCCCAAGGGGGAGAGGATCGAGGAGAGCGGGAACACTCCGCGCGGGAATCACAAAATGACCCAGCGGAGACCCGCGAGGCCCGGCAGAGCGCCTACCCGCGTCTGCCGAGCCCGCGAGCGCGAGCGTTGAGCCGTCATCGCGTTTGTGCGATGCGAGCTTCATCCGCTCCCCCCTTTCCCGGTCTGCCCGGCGACCAAGTGCTCCCGCCGCCTTCGATGGCGGGTTGGTCGCCAGTTCCTGTGCCTGCTTACCGCGGCCTACAGGTCGCCCGCGACCGTGTTAACGAGGTTCTTTATGTCGGTGGCGAGAAGTTCGTAGGCGGCGAGGACCGCGACTGCGATCGCCGACAGTATCAGTGCGTACTCGGTCATCGTCTGACCCTTGTGGAACCTGTTGAGTCCTTCGCGTACCCGAATGTAGGTTTTGAGAAGTGCGTTCATTTTCTCCCTCCGTTTGCGAATTGATTTGCGAGTTCCAGTCTCTCTCAGCGAACGGCCCTTCTCCGGCGCTCCCTCGCTCGCCGCGCTTTCCGCGCGCCCCTTCCTGGGGCCAAAAGCACCGAGCGGAAAGAGATACCGGAGGCCTGCCTTGCGCTTACGGGCCCCTCGACCACTTGGTGCGGCGCATCTGTCGCCGGCCCTCCCGATTGCAACTCATCTCCCCTCGGCTCCTATGAAGGAGACCATAGCCAGGGTCCGGCAGGCGCTGTCGCACGTGTCGTGCCATTTCGGGAAATAAGGCCAAAAGCACGCTCTTTCGAGGAAACGGAGCTTAGCCGAGCCGCCTAAGGCGCAAAAAAGCAATTGCAGAGCTGCAACGGCGCGACGCAAAACTCCCGCGCCCGGCCGCCGCGCAGAAGGAGACAGGCGAGTCGAGCCACGCAACAAGGTCCCTCACCCGGCGTTCGCTTCGCTTGCGCCGCCCTCTCCCGGCGGGGAGAGGGACGGAAGGCGGGCCGAGGCCCGCCCCCTCTCCTGTTCCTCTCCCCCGGTGGGTGAGAGGAAGAAAAAAGGAAGGAGCGCCGCCCTCTTCCGCCTCCCCGCGAGAAGGGAGGAAGCCATCCTCTCCCGGCGGGGAGAGGGACGGAAGGCGCGCCGAAGCCCGCTCCCTCTCCTGTTCCTCTCCCCCGGTGGGTGAGAAGAAGAAAAAAGGAAGGAGCGCCGCCCTCTTCCGCGGCTCCGCGCG
>JAJYRQ010000042.1 GCA_021794015.1 Deltaproteobacteria bacterium
ACCTCGAACGGCGCGTCTTTTTGCATAAGCGAGGTTTGGTGGAAGGCTTTACCAAGCAATACCGCGTGACGCGGCTGGTTTACGTTGAGCGGTTCGGCAGCGCGGCGGAGATGGTTGCCCGGGAGCGCCAGCTCAAGGGCTGGACGAGGAGGAAGAAGCTTGCGCTGATTCAGGCGCAGAATCCCGAAATGGCTGATTACGCGCGGCGGACCGCGCGAGGTCCTTCGACTCGGCCCGAGGACGGGCCTCGCTCAGGATGACGGAGGTGGGGGTGGCCGGGCGGGCCTCGGAGGCCCCTCTCGCTTCGCTCAGGGCGCCGAAGCGGCGGCTCAGGATGACGGGAAGCGCGGGCGGGCGCGGTGTGCCGGCCTGGACGCATCGCGCAGATCCCGGCACTGCGTTCCCGTTGGTCGGCCTGCCTGGGCGCTGCGGCCCCGGGACCCCTCGCGCGCCTGCCTGTGCGTGCCCGCACGCAGACAGGCCGGACACGCGTGCGGGGGTGGCAAGCAGGAGCCGGACGCGCCGCCTCTGTCATGCCGGCGGCGTGTCTGGCCGCCCGGAGAGCACGGGCCGTGCGGGGAGTGCGGCGATGCCGCGCAGCGCCCGTGCTCGACAGCGCGGCGGCCGTACGACAAGCTGCAACTGTGACAGACAGGCTTGAACAAGTGGCGATTCGAGCAGCTCGGGCTGCCGGGAGGATTCACTTGCGCTGGCTTAACCGGGCCAAGGCCGTATCGAAGTCAAACTCGATCGACCTTGTGACCCAGGCGGACCGTCAGGCGCAGGCGGCGTTCTTGCGCGTGGTCCGCGGCGCGTACCCGCGCCACGCGGTCCTGGCCGAGGAGGGCGGCTTACCGGTGCCCACGCAAGGCGCCGAGCGGTGGATCGTCGATCCCTTGGACGGCACGACCAATTTCGTTCACGGCTTTCCGCAGTTCTGCGTGTCGATTGCGTTTGAGAGGGACGGCGTGATCGAACTGGGCGTGGTCCTTGACGCCTCTCACCGCGAGTGTTTCGTTGCGCGGCGGGGGCGAGGTGCGCGTCTTAACGGCAGGCGAATAAGGGTCAGCGGATGCCGGCGTCTGGGCAACTCCCTGGTCGGCACCGGATTTCCCTACGACCGGCGGGAGCGGGCAGTCTTTTACCTGGCCTTCTACGAGGCGTTTACCCGGCGCACGCAGGGGGTGCGCCGAGCCGGCGCTGCGGCGCTCGATCTTGCCTGGGTCGGATGCGGGCGGCTGGACGGCTTCTGGGAGTTCGGCCTTAAGGCATGGGACGTAGCGGCCGGGGCTCTGGTCGTAAAGGAAGCCGGCGGACGGGTAACCGGCATGGAGGGAGGGCCGCTTGGACTCGACGAAGGAAAAATCGTCGCCAGCAACGGGCTTATCCACGGCGAACTGCTCAAGACGATAAGCGCGACGATGCCCCGGGCAAAACGCCGGCAGGCCGCGCTTGCGCCGCTGTAGGGGCTTGCAGCCGAGGCGTGAAGGCCGCGCCGGCAGGCCGGCCCGACGGCGCGACACGGCCGAAAGCCGCGCTTGGAGCGAGTCTCGCCGCCACGCCGGGGCGCGCCGGCGGGGTTGCCAGCGCCGACCGCCCGTGCATAAGCTGAAAGTGCGCTGCTTGCGGTGCCAGGAGTTTGTCCGATGAAAATAGCTGCCATCGGCGTGGCCGGCGCGGGTCAAATGGGCGCCGGAATCTCGCAGGTCGCCGCCCAGGCCGGGTTCGACGTCGTGATGTACGACGTCACGAGCGATCTCTGCCAGGCCGGCCTTAACCGGATTGCGGGCTCGCTGGAAGGCGCGGTCAAGCGCGGCAAGCTGACCGAGCGGGAGCGCCGGGAGCTGCTGGCACGCATCACCACGACCACGAGCCTTGGCCAGTTCGAGCGCGCCGATTTCGTGATCGAGGCGGTGGTCGAGGCGGAGGAACCCAAGGTGGGTATCTTCCGCAAGCTCCAGCAAATCTGCCGGCCGGAAGTGATTTTTGCTTCCAACACCTCGTCGATTTCGATTACCAAGATGGGGGCGTTGTCGGGGCGGCCCGACCGGTTCGTCGGGATGCACTTCATGAATCCGGCGCCGGTGATGAAGCTGGTCGAGCTGGTGCGGGGGCTGGCCACTTCCGAAGAGACCTGGCAGCAGGCGCGCGCGCTCGCCGAGCGGATGGGCAAGACGACGCTGGCCTCGCAGGATTCGCCGGGTTTTATCGTCAACCGGCTGCTTTTGCCGATGATCAACGAGGCGATCTATGCGCTTTACGAAGGCGTGGGCCAGGTGACCGATATCGACCTGGCGATGAAGCTGGGCACCAACCATCCGATGGGGCCGCTCGAGCTGGCCGACCTGGTGGGGCTTGACACTTGTCTTGCCATTCTGAGCGTGATGCATCGGGTGCTGGGCGATGACAAGTATCGGCCCTGTCCGCTGCTGATAAAGTACGTTGACGCGGGTTACCTGGGGCGCAAAGCCGGCAGAGGTTTCTACATTTACGACCGCGAAGGGGGCAAGGCGGCGGCGTAGCGCCGGGCGCGCGGACCAGAGGCGTGCATCTGCGGCCGGCCCCTTGCGCGGAGGCTGAGCATGGCGGTCAAGGCGTTTATTTTGATCGATACATCCCCCGGTAAGGCCAAGGAGGTCGCCAACAAGCTCAGGCAGGTCCCGGGCGTCGCGGATGCGCACGCGGTCACCGGGCCGCACGATGTGATCGCCGTGGTCGAGGCGGCCGACGTCTCCGCCCTGGGAGAGTTGGTGGTGCAGAAGGTCCAGAGCATCCTGGGCGTCAGCCGCAGCCTCACTTCGATCGTTGCCGGGTGACGTGGCCAGAACCGTCTCAGCAGCAAGGGGACAGGCGCCCCGGTCGCAGTCGGCGGCGCGGGAGCGGACGGCGGCCGTTGGGCTTGGCGGTGCAATTTCTGGTTAGCGCGGTTCTGTGATGTCCGAACTGCCGGTGCTTGCGCGCTTGCGCAAAGAGGTCGAGAACCTCAAGCGCGAGCTGACGGTTGAGTTACCCCGCGAGCTGGAACGCGCCCGCGCCCACGGAGACCTCTCCGAAAATGCGGAATGGGCGATGGCCAAGCAGCGCCAGGAGTTCCTGCGCGCGCGGGTCTCGAACCTCGAGGCGCGCGTCGCCGAGCTTTCCCGCCTCGACCTCAAGTCGATTCCGGCCGACTCGGTTGGCTTGGGCAGCCGGGTTGAGCTGGAGGACTTGGACGAAGGCAACCTGGTCGCCTACGAAATCGTCGTTCCCGAGGAGGTCGACGGCGCGCAGAATCGCATCTCGCTCTCCTCACCGCTGGGCCGGGCGCTGCTCGGCAAGAGCGAAGGCGACGAGATCGACGTGAAGACCCCCAAAGGTGCGCGTTCTTACCTGCTGCGCAGGCTTTCGACCATCCACGCGCTGCTCGAGGCGTCCGGCAGCGAGGGCCGCGGTAGGTAGCCGAGGCTTCGCGGTTTGCCGCGGTGCGCCAGGCGCGCCCTAGTCCCGGTACATCTCTTCGATCCGGTCGCGGTAGCGCTCGACCACCACGTGGCGCCTTATTTTCATGGTGGGGGTGAGTTCGCCGCTTTCCTGGGTGAAGGGGCGGCCGAGCAGGCTAAAGGCCGCGATCGTCTCGACCTCGGAAACCGTCCGATTGAAGGTCTTGATTCTCTGCTGGTAGAGCGAGCGGACCTCGGGACGGCCGGCCAACTCTTGCGGGTCGGCGCCGCCCTGCTGCGGCGCGCCGAGGTGCTCGCGGAGGTAATCGAAGTTGGGCACGATAAGCGCCGCCAGATGCTTGCGCCGGTCGCCCACCACGCATGCCTGGGCGATGAACGGGTCGCCGGCAAGCTTGCTCTCGAGGTAAGCGGGAGAGACGTTCTTTCCGCCCGAGAGCACGATGATCTCCTTCTTGCGGCCGGTAATCCGGATGTAGCCGTCGGGATCGATTGCGGCTAGGTCTCCGGTATGAAGCCAGCCCCGATCGTCCAGCACTTCTCGGGTTTCCGCCGGCAGGCCGAAGTAGCCTTGCATGACGTTGGCTCCGCGCACGAGCAACTCGCCGTCCGGCGCGGTGCCCACCTCGATTCCGGGCAGCGGGCGGCCGACGGTGCCGACCCGGGTAAAGCCGTGCAGGTTGCACGAGACCACCGGGCCCGCTTCGGTAAGGCCGTAGCCCTCGACCAGCGGCACTCCGGCGGCGCAAAAAAAGGCGGCAATCGCCGGATCGAGCGGAGCCCCGCCGGAGATGAGATAGCGCATGCGGTTGCCGAAAATCGACCTGATGGCGCCAAGCACCGGCCGGCCAATGGCCGCCGTCAAGAGCCGCAGCACCGGTCCCGGCGGCGTGCCCCGGTAGCGATGGACCGCCTCGCGCGCGCCCAGCGAGAGCGCCAGCTCGAAGACGGCCCGGCGCGCGCGTGATTGGCGCTCAACGGCGCGCTTGATCCGCTCGTAGACCGTTTCCAGCAGGCGCGGAACGGCCAGCATGATGGTCGGGTTCACCTCGCGCATGTTCTGCGCAAGCTGAGTCAGCCCTTCGGCGTACGCAATCGTCAGCCCGTAGAGCATCGGCGCATAGTAACCCGCGGTGCGTTCGAAGGCGTGGGCCACCGGCAGGAACGACAGCAGCACGTCGCCGGGGCGCAGACCGAGCGCCTTGTGCGAGGCCTCGCAGTTGGCCAGGAGATTGCCGTGGGTCAGCATCGCGCCCTTGGACGGGCCGGTGCTTCCCGACGTGTAGATGATCGTTGCCAGGTCGCTGCGGCTGCCCTTGATGGCCGGGGATGGCTCGAGCTCGCGGGTCGACTCCAAGCTGAAGCGGGCGGGCCCCGCGGCCTGCCCTTGGTCCGCGCCGGCGTCATCGAGCGTCAGGAGCGTTTCGAGGCATCCGAGCGAAGGCGCCAGAGCCAGCACCTTCGCGACAAGCTCCTGTCCCTGGACGGCGATGACGCGCGCGCCGGCGTCGCTAATGATGTGGCGCAGCTCGTCGGGACCGCTGCTGGTGTAGAGCGGCACGATCACCGCGCCTATGCCGAGCGCGGCCTGGTCGGTGATGACCCATTGCGGGCCGTTGCCGGCAAGAATCGCCAGCCGATCTCCGGGCTTGAGGCCGCGCCGCAAAAGCGCGGTGCGCAGCCGCCCGGCCGCAAGCGCCAGCTCCTGCCAGCCAAGGTCGTGCCACTGCCCGGCGCGCTTATACCTGAGAAAGGTGCGGCTGCCATGGCCGGCGGCAAGCTGTTCGAAAGCCTCGGCGAGGGTGGCAAAGCCCGAGGCGTTGCTCACGATTTTCCTCCCGCTGACGGGTCGCTGCCGCTGACAATATTACCCTGCCGGCGCGGCGGCAAGCGGTTGGACGCTTTTTTCGGCCGCCCGAGCCGCTCTCAACGAGCCGCCCGAGGCCCGCCGGCCAGGAATTGTGCCGGATGGTTGCGGCGTCGGGCCGAGGCGCCGGGGAGGGTGTGGCCTTTGCGCGGAGGGCGCCGATATGCTTTCTTGTTGTTCCAAGGTTTGTCTCTGGCTTCAGGGTCGGAGTTGTCCCGCGCCGGTGGGGTGCAGGGCCCCGTTGCGGCGGGTTCAAGCGCGGCGGTTTGGCTGCGCGCCGGGCGTCAAGGCCTTGGCGAAGCGGTTGGCGCAGCTTCTTAGCGATGGCTCTTGGGCGAAAAGACCAGGAACAGGCGACCGAGGCCGGCCAGCGCCGATCGGCGCCGCCGGCCGGGCTCACCCGTCTTGCGCTGCTGACGGCCGGATCGACGTTTGCGCTGATTTTTCTGGGCGGACTTGTCACCTCGACCGGGTCGGCCCTGGCTGTCCCGGACTGGCCGCTTGCCTTTGGCCGGCTCGTGCCCCGGCTGGTTGGGGGAGTGCGCTTCGAGTACACGCATCGGGTGGTTGCGGCGGTGGTGGTGCTGCTGACCTGCTGGCTGGCCGCGTGGGCGGCTTGGTCCGAGCCGCGGGTCTGGGTGCGGCGGCTTGCCTGGGGCGCGGTGGGCTTGGTCGTGGCGCAGGCGGTGCTCGGCGGGATCACGGTGCTCTACGGACTGCCGCTTGCGGTGGCGGTGACCCACGCCGCCGTGGCGCAGGGCTTTTTCGCGCTGGTGGTGGGGCTGGCGACGGTGCTTGACCCGGCGTGGTCCCATCCCGGCGGCGGGCCCGAGCCGGCGCGGGCAGAAGCTGCAGCGCGGCTTTGCGGGGCAGTCAGTGTTGCGGCCTACCTGCAGATTTTGCTGGGAGCGGTGATGCGCCATCTGGGGGCGGGCCTTGCGATTCCCGACTTTCCGCTGTCCTTCGGCCGCCTCATTCCGCCGTTCGAAACGGTAGCGGTTGAGGTCAACTTCGCCCATCGAGTCGGGGCGCTGGCGGTGACGCTGCTTGCGCTGTGGGCCTCGGTGCGGGTGCTACGGCTGGAGGGGGCCGGAAGATTTCTTTGCCGTCCGGCCCGGGCATTGCTGGCGATCGTCGCGCTGCAGCTTTGCCTGGGGGCCTTTACGGTGTGGAGCGGCAGGGCGGTGATTGTGACCACCGCCCACGTCGCCACGGGCGCAGCGGTGCTGGCGGCAAGCGTGATGCTGACGCTGCGCTGCTGGGCCCGCGCGCGCGGACATGGCCAGGAAGCGGTTGCCGGAGCGCCGGCCGGCGCCTTCGCCCGTGGCGCGGACGCTCTGCAGGCGTAAGCGATGAAACGCGCCTTGGCTACGGCCCTGCCCCTGGAGCCCAAAGCGGGCGAGGCGATCGCCGATTATTTCGAGTTGTGCAAGCCGCGCGTTGTGGCGATGGTGCTGCTCACCACGCTGGTGGGTTTTTACCTGGGCGGCGGCGGGCGGTTGGAGCTGCTGCGCGCCCTCGAGCTTTTGGCGGGAACGGCGCTGGCTGCGGGCGGCACGCTTGCCCTAAACGAGTATATCGAGCGAGAGACCGACGGGCTCATGCGGCGTACCGCCAATCGGCCGCTGCCTGCGAGGCGGCTGCGCCCTTCACATGCGCTCTATTTTGGGGTGCTTGCGGCGGTTGGCGGGCTGGTCTTTCTTGGGAGCACTGCCGGCATCTGGTGCGCCGTCTTGACCGGCTCGATTACGGTGCTTTATCTGTTCGCTTACACCCCGCTTAAGCGGGTGTCGTGGGTGTCCCACTGGGTGGGCGCGGTTCCGGGGGCGCTGCCGCCGGTGGCCGGCTGGGCGGCGGGTGGAGACTGGTTTCGCGCCGAGCCGTGGATGCTGTTCGCGCTGATGTTTTTCTGGCAACTGCCCCATTCGCTGGCGGTGGCGAGCCTCTACCAGGATGATTACGCCGCGGCGGGGCTCCATCTGATGCCTGCGCCGGGGCCGGGGCGTCCCTACATTAACGCGCTGATCCTGATTGAGAGCTTCTGCCTGGTGGCGGCCGGAGTCGTGCCGGTATGGTTCGGTATTGGCGGCTTGCCGCTTGGCGCGGCCGGGTTGCTGGGGGGCAGCGCGATGTTCTATTACGCGCTCGAGCTGGCTTTGCAGGGCCGGTCAGCCTCGGCGGGGCGCAGCCTCCTTCTGTGCTCGCTGGTCTATCTGCCGGTTTGGTTTCTGCTCTTCGTGCTTGACCGGGCATGATGCGTTTGAAAGCGGCTTTGCCACCGGCAGGAGGCTATTGCGGCCGCGCGCGCGCTTGCTGGCGGCTCCATGGTGTGGGCGCTGGGAGCGTGAGTCTGGGTGCAGGCTACGGCGGCGCGGCCGGCAGGTTGAGCGTTCCACTTAAGCGCGCGCTCCGGCGGCGGGTCGGATACCCAACCGGAGCCGTCTAAGGCGGGGTCCGCCGGTGGCCGAAACAGACGCCAAGGCCAAAGCGCAACAACTTGCAGCGCACGCGGTCGAGCTGATCTCGCCTGAGGAGTTGGAGGAGAAACTGGCCGCGGGCAAACCGCTTCGGGTGAAGTTCGGCATGGACCCGACCGCGCCGGACCTGCACCTGGGCCATACGGTTGCGCTCAAGAAGCTTGCCGAGTTCCAGCGCATGGGCCACAAGGTGGTCTTTCTGGTCGGCGATTTCACCGCGCTCATCGGTGATCCCACGGGCCGCAGCGAGACGCGCCGGCCGCTTGGGCCGGCCGAAGTCCGGGCCAATGCCAAGACCTATCTCGCCCAGGTCTCGCGGCTGCTCGACGTCGGCCGCACCGAGGTTCGCTTCAACAGCGAATGGATGGACCGGCTTTCGATGGGCCGGCTAATCGAGATTGCGGCCCGGCTGAGCGTGGCCCGGCTCATCGAGCGCGACGACTTCGAACAACGCCTGCAAGCCGGCCAGCCGCTGTTCCTGCACGAGCTTATCTACCCCCTTATCCAGGGTTACGACTCGGTCGAGCTGAAGGCCGACGTCGAGCTGGGAGGCAGCGACCAGAAATTCAATATGCTGGTGGGCCGCGAGCTGCAGCGCGCCTTCGGCCAGAGCCCGCAGGTGGTCATCACGATGCCGCTTTTGGAGGGGCTCGACGGCGTGCGCAAGATGTCGAAATCCTACGGCAACTACGTCGGCCTGACCGATCCGCCCGAGGAAATGTTCGGCAAGCTCATGTCGATACCCGACCGGGTGCTGGGGCGCTACCTGCGACTGCTAGCCGGCGCCGAGGCGGCCGAGATCGAGGCCGTCGAAAGCCGGCAGGTCCATCCGATGGAGGCCAAGAAGCGACTAGCTTGGTCGGTGACCTGCGAGTACCACGGCAAGGAGGGGGCCGAGCTCGGCCAGCGCTATTTCGAGGAAAAGTTCCAGCAGCGTGTGGTGCCGGCCGACGCCCCGGTCTTCCGGGTCGAGGGCGAGTTGTGGATTTGCGAGCTGATGAAGCAGCTAAGGTTTGTTGCCTCGAACAGCGAGGCGCGCCGGCTTATCGGCCAGCGGGCCGTACGTGTCGACGGCAGGACGATAAGCGATCCGAACTTTCACTTTGTGCCGGGGCGCGACGGCGTACTCGAGGTCGGCAAACGGCGCGTGGCCCGCGTCGAGGCCGCCTCGGGCGCTGCCCGGCGCGGCGGCCCGCGCTAGAGCCGCGCGCGCCTTGCGCCGACGGGCCGGCCGGCGCGGCGGCTACGGCCGTTCGGCCTTCTTGGCCGCCGCCTGGGCTGCCACTTCCTGGCGCAGCTTCTCGATCACCCGGCTTAGGGCCTTGGTGTAGCGCTGCCGGGTCCAGCTCTCGCCGGTGCGCATTTTAAGCCATCCGAGCTTGACCGCCTCGGGCTTATTGCCCAGTTCCCCCGTGGAAACTTCGATCACGGCGCGATCCTCGGCGCTCAAGGTGGCCAAAACCTCGCGCTTGAGGCTTTGCAGGAAGCCGCCCTTGAGATTCATGTCGATCTTCATGACGCTCAGCGCCTCCCACCGCTCAGCCTAGAGCAAGCGGCCGAGCGGCTCAACCGCGGCCGGGGCCGCGGCGCCAAAGGAAGTCCCCGGCAGCGCGCCGCCACCCGCCGCGCCGGCGGCCCGTGCGCCGTCCCGCGCCGGCCGTCAAGACAGCGCCGTTTTAGCTGGTGCCGTGGTTGGCTTCGCCTGCGGGCTCGATCCCTTCAAGTTCGCGCACGAAGCGGCGCAGGTCGGCAGGGCGCCCGGCCGCCACGATAAGGTCGCCGGTTTTGAGCGGCAGGTCGGGCGCCAGCGGCGAAAAGCCTTTGTCGGGATGGGCTGCGTCCTGAAAGGCAAGCACGCTTACGCCGTAGCGGGCCCGCGGATCGAGCTGGCGCAGCGTCTTGGCGTCGGCCGCCGACGGCACCCGCAGGCGCATCAGCCGGTAGTCGCTGGCCCAGAAGACGTCTTTGTCGGCCGGGGCCAGCGTGGTCAGCGAAAGGCTTAGGCGGTTTAGAACCCCGGAAATGTCGATCTGCGCCACCATGCCCAGAAGCTTGCGTTCGGTCGGGTTGTTCACCACCGGCAACTCGCCCAGTCCTGCAATGTCGAGCAACTGGTTGGCCTCGTTCAGGTCTGCCTCGGGTCCGACCACGGGGCAGTCGCGCCAGCAGAGATCATAGGCGTTGACCAGCGGTCCCAGCTCGGGTGCGGAGGCCAAAAGCCCGATGAGGTCGCGCACCGCGATGATTCCCGTAAGACGGTTCTCCGGGTTGACCACGGCGAGGACCGTTTGCGAAGTCTGGCCGGCTGCCGCGAGCACGACGCTCAGCGAGGCGCCGTCGAAAACGGTTGCCACTTGCCGGCGCATCACCGACTCCACCGGCATGCGCGAGAGCAGGAAGCCTTCGCGCCCGAGGCCCAGCGGCTTGCCCGCCCGCGCCAAGCCGTAGGAGTCGATCGTCTCGGGCTCCAGCGCGCGCGCCACCACCAGCGCCGCCACCGTGGCGATCATCGCCGGCAGGGCGACCTCGTAGCTGCGCGTCATTTCAAAAAGCAGAAAAAGCGCGGTCAGCGGCGCACTCGTCACCCCGGCCAGAAACGCCCCCAGTCCGACCAGGGCGTAGGAGCCGCGCGGGCCGGTAAGACCGGGCAACGCGCCGGCGCACAGCCGCTGAAAGCTTCCGCCCGCCATCGTGCCGATGAAAAAGATCGGCCCGAAGACGCCCCCCGGCGCGCCGCATCCCAGAGAAATCGCGCTGCTGACAAACTTGCCGACGCAAAGCAGCGCCAGCTCCTTGAAACCGAAGGCGCCGTTAAGCGCCCGGTCGATCACCGGGTAGCCGTCCGACAATTCCAGCGGCAGCGCCGCGGCCAGCAGACCCACCAGCGCCAGCCCGCCCAGCAGCTTTACCGGCCGGGCCGGCTTGAGCCGTTCGAAGAAATCGCTCACCGCGTAGAAAAACCGGATGTAGCCTGCGCTGAGAAAACCCAGCGCCACGCCCAGCGCCGCGTAAGTCGCCATCTCCCAGTAGCTGCGAAAAACAAAGGGCAGGGTGGGAAATATCGCCGCGTTGCCCGCCAGCGCCTGCGAGGCCAGCACCCCGGCGGTGGTCGAGACGACCAAAAGCGTCAGATTGGCCAGCTCACCGTGGCCCAGAAGGACGATCTCCTGCGCGAACATGAGCCCGCCGATCGGCGCGTTGAACGTGGTGGCGATTCCCGCCGCCGCGCCCGCCGCAATCAGCACCTTAGCCCGGTCCACCGACAGCCGCCTAAGCTGCGCCACGGCCGAGCCGATCGCGCCGGCGATCTGCGCGATCGGCCCCTCCCGTCCCACCGAGGCGCCGCAACCCAGCGAGAGCGCGGCGCCCAGCGCCTTGACCAGAATCCAGCGCCGCTTGAGCTGGGCGTTGCCGAGATTGACCATCTCGAGAAAGGCGGGAAAACCGTAGCCCATCACGTCGCCGGGAAAAAATCGGTCGAGCAACAAAAGGCACAAGCCGCCGCTCGCCAGCACCCCAACGATGAGCAGCGCGCGCGGCGAACCGAGCTGGATGCCCAGCAGGTGCCACTCGGCGCCACGAAAAAACCAGGAGAAGCCGCTAATCAGCGCGCGAAAAGCCAGGTTGGCCAGCGCGCCCAAAACACCGACCGCCGCCGCCAGCAGCACCGATTCCAGGTAGCGCGGCGCAACCGAAGCCGGACCCGGCGAAGAACCCGTTGCAACCTTCACTTGCCTGGAGACAACGCTCTGTCGCCGTCCAGGCCGAGGAAACCGCGCACCTCGGCAAGAAAGCGCTCGAGCTGGTCGTGATGCACCCAATGGCCGGCGTTCTTCACGGTCACCACCTCGGCGTTGCGAAACCCGCCAAGCCGCCCGTCGCTCTCCCAGCCGCTGCCCCACACCGACTCATCGCCGCGCACCAGCAGGCAGGGACAGCGAATCTGCGACCAGATTTCCATCGCGTCTTTCAGGTTGAACAGGTAAGGCGAGCTGGCCCGGGTGTAGTTGTCGAACTTCCAGGAAAACGTTCCGTTCTCGTTGCGCCGAACCCCTTGAACGGTCAGGTGACGGGCCTGCTCGACGCTCAACCGGGGATTGACCTCGCGCATCCGCTCGAGCGCCTCGTCCAGCGTCCGGTAGTCGCGCGGCTTGCGCCGGGCCAGCCCCTGCATCTCCCCGATCCAGCGGGCCATGCGCTCGTGCGCGGGAGTCTGCTGGATCATCGAGGGAGGCGGTCCGACGCCCTCGATCGCCACCACGGCGCGGATCGAGTTGGGAAACACCCCCGCCCGCTGCAGCACGATTGCGCCGCCCAGCGAGTGCCCGATGAGCACGACCTCCTTGCCTCCCAGGGCCTCCATTAACTGGCAGAGGTCGAGCACATAGTCGATCATCGAGTAGCTGCCGCCAATCGCCCAGTCGGAGTCGCCGTGGTCGCGCAGGTCGGGCGCCACCAGATGAAACTGGCCGCGCAGCGCAACGGCTACCCAGTCCCAGTTGCGGCAGTGGTCGCGCCCGCCGTGGACCAGCACGGCCAGCGGCTTGTCCGCGTTGCCCCAGTCGACGTAATGCAGCTTGAGCCGCTGGGAGTAAAAGTAATGCGAAGTCGGTCCTATGATGTCGATCTTGTCGGCCATGGCTTTGTTGCGTGCGGGTGGCGCGGTCCGCCGCGCGCCCGCCTGCCGCTCGATTATAGCTGAAAGGCGGCCTTGAGCCTTGCAGCCGGGCTGGCCCGCGCGCTTGGGCGGCGAGCCCCGATTTGTGAGGCGGGCGCGGGGCGGCAGAGGCGTTTGGCGCCAGGCTTGACATTGCTTTGACTCTTCCAATAATGTCGAAATATGGCCAAGGCGCGGATTATCGAGGC
Organism: Deltaproteobacteria bacterium; assembly: GCA_021794015.1. Taxonomy (GTDB): domain Bacteria; phylum Desulfobacterota; class Binatia; order Binatales; family Binataceae; genus JAJYRQ01. Next base: position 12,648 of record JAJYRQ010000042.1, read on the forward strand.
GCTGGGCGCTTTGGCCCAGGAAAACCGGCTCGACATTTTCCGGCTGCTGGTGCAGCGCGGCCCGGGCGGTCTGGCGGCGGGCGACATCGGGCGGCGCCTTGAGATAGCCGCGCCGACGCTCTCGTTTCATCTGGCGCAGCTAAGGCGCGCCGGCCTGGTGAAGGCGCGGCGCGCAAGCCGCCGGATAATCTACTCGGCCGACTACCGCGCGATGCGCGAGTTGCTGGCCTATCTTACAGAGAACTGCTGTCAGGGGCGTGTCGAGGCATGCGCCCCGCCGGCAGCTCAGGTGGTCGCGGCAGCACCGGTAGCCGCACAGGCCGCGGCCAGGCGGCACGCCTCGGGCTGAGGCGCGCGCAACGGGCCGGGGCGCGGCTTGCAAGGAGAAAGATGCGATGGAGATCAAGGAAGTCGTCAAGAAACGTTACGGCGAGTTGGCGCGCACGGCGCGCGGCGCGGGAACCGGATGCTGCAGCGCAGGCGGATGCGCCGACCCGATCACGGCCAATCTCTACAGTGCTGAAGAGCTCGGCGCGGTTCCTGACGAAGCAGTCGGGCTGTCGCTCGGATGCGGCAACCCAACGGCGCTGGCCGAACTCAAGCCGGGCGAGCTGGTGCTCGACCTGGGCTCGGGCGGCGGCATTGACGTCCTGCTCTCGGCCCGGCGTGTCGGCCCGGGCGGCAAGGCCTACGGTCTGGACATGACCGACGAGATGCTCGAGCTGGCGCGTTCCAACCAGCGCCGCGCGGGGATCGACAACGTCGAGTTTCTCAAGGGCGAGATCGAGAATATTCCGCTGCCGGACGCTTCGCTTGACGTGATCATCTCCAACTGTGTGATCAATCTCTCCGCCGACAAGGACCGGGTGTTTGCCGAAGCGTTGCGGGTTCTTCGGCCGGGCGGTCGGCTGGCGGTCTCGGATATCGTCGCGCGCGGCGCGATGCCTGCCGAGTTGCGGCGCAACATCGAGCTTCTGGTTGGCTGTGTCGCCGGCGCGCTCGAGGAGTCGGACTATCGCGCCCGGCTGCTGGCGGCGGGATTCGAGGCGGTCGGGATCGAGCCGTTTCGAATCTACCGCGCTGAAGACGCGGCCGGTCTGTTGACCAAGGCCGGCATTGACGCGGCGGCGATCGCTCCTCAGGTGGACGGCAAGCTGATGAGCGCTTTTATCCGGGCGCGCAAGCCGGCGGCGGGAGGCTGCTGCTGAAAAGAGCGGCCTAGGCAACGACGCGCCTATTGAGGACTGCACAATATAGTTACACTGGCTGCGCAGGGAGACGACGCTGTTTGTCATTCCCGCGCGCGGTGCTGGCCGCACGGCAGCTCGCCCGACCTGCCTGCGCCGGGCGCGGCGCAGGCAGGCCAACGGGAGCGCAATGCGGGGATGTGCGCCAGGTGTCCCCGCCGCCATGCAATGGCCTGGCGCGCGCGAGGAATCCCGGATTCCGCTGGCGGGCTGGGCGCAAACCCTTCGGGTGCCGCGCACGGCAGCCAAGTACGAGCGCGAGAGGCCTGGCGGCTCGCTAGTGCCAGGGCTATCGCTATAATATGCGGCCCTCAATAAGACGCTCCGGAGTGACGGCTTGATAGCGCAGCCGGCCTACATGGTACTTTTTCTCTGCACCGGCAACGCGTGCCGCTCGATCATGGCCGAGGCGATTTTCAACCACCTGGCGCCGGCCGGCTTGCGGGCGATGAGCGCGGGCAGCCAGCCCGTTGGCCGCGTGCATCCGCGCACGCTCGCCCTGCTCGCCCGCCAGCGTGTGCCGACCGAGCGGCTGCGCAGCAAGTCCTGGGACGACCTGCCAGCCGCGCCTGATTTTGTCATCACGCTATGCGACACTGCCGCCGGCGAAAGCTGCCCGGCTTACTTCGGCCCGGTGCTGCGCGCCCATTGGGGCGTGGAAGACCCGGCGCGCGCAGCCGGCAGCGAGGCGGAGATCGACGCGGCGTTCCTGGCCGCCTATCGAATCCTGCGCGCCCGCATCGAGGCTTTCCTGGCCCTTGCGCTGGCCGAGCTGAGGCGCGATCCTGCGCGCTTCACGGTCGAGGTCGAGCGCATCGGCACGCTCTTGCCGTGACCCTTATCTGAGCATCAGATCGACGTTCCAATAAGGCTGGGAGGGGTGCCCGCGCGGTTGAAGGCGCTGGTGTTGAAATTCCGCCCGACGGTTTTTTTGAGGGATCACCTCAGGTCGTATAAGGCCTAAATATGGGGGTTCTGTTGCTCGACGTCGCCTAAGGTGCCGCAGGTACTTCCCGAAGCGGGCACTAAATTGGCGCATTCGCAGTTGACGGTTGGCTGTACAACCCATACGGAAGTAAGGTTAGCTCAACAACCCCTCCAGGCGGCCGATGTGGGTGGTGGGCGCCTCTCGGTTTCCATCGCTGTGCCGGAAGTCGCACCTGACCTCGTGCGGAGGCGAGGCGGCACAGAATCGAGTCAAGCACTGAGCCCGGCAGGCACCAATTTCACAACCAGTGCTCGATTGCCAGCAGCGAGGCGCCGGCATGGAAGGCAGCGTCTATCTCAAGGCGCGGCAGGAATGGGGCGAGCGTTACGCCGATTCCGTCATCGGCAGGCGCAACGTCAGGTCGGCCACGCCGCCGGCCTCGCGGTGCTGCGGCCTCCTGTTAAGCTTGGGGTGGTCCGCGGCTGCGTGCCCAGCATCTCGGTTCCTTGAGTCTTTCAGGGATAAGCGGTCAGGCCACGCGGCTTGGGGAGAGTCGCCGCGTGGACGGCCGGATTGTCGCATCGCGGCCGAAAATGGGACAAATGCTGGCAAAATAAGGCTTGGAGGGGTGGCCGAGCGGTTGAAGGCACCGGTCTTGAAAACCGGCAGCGGCGAAAGCCGCTCGTGGGTTCGAATCCCACCCCCTCCGCCAGAGCAGGGCGCGGACCGTGGGCCGGAAAGCCCGCGTGTCCTGCCCGCCGGCGGCGGGAAGCAGTCCGCCGCAGCCGCCGCCGGCCGGCTCCAGGCAGAGCGTTCTTCGGCTTTCCTCGCAACGGTGTGGCAGCCGGGCCGTTGCTCAAGCGGCCGGCGACGCGGCGTCAAGCCGCGCGGCTCTTCGGACCTGAGATGAAGGGCGTGGCCTTCGGCCGGACCGCAAGACGGCCCGGGGTACGGCTCTTCGAGATGGTTTGCCGCAGCAGCTTGCGCAGTCGCTGGGCGTCGATATTCAGCAGGCCACAGATGCTCTCGTAGCTGAAGAGCCCGCGGTCGCCGCGGGTCTCGACCCAGCGGCGCGCTTCTGAACCGGGGTTGCTGTAGGGCGGCTCGCCCGGCTGCGGCCCCCGCAGGTAGCAGACGATGGCGTCCTCGAGTACCGCCAGCAGCAGCCGTGTTTCGCCGCTGACGACATGCCGCGCTCCGACCCGTTCGGCAAATTGTACCGGCAGCAGGTCGGGTGCGAAGCCTAGGTCGTCTGAAGCTACGTCCACCACCGCCGCGCCGTCAAACAGGCTGCGCTTTACCAATTGACGCCGCATCAGAAACCCCCCGGCCTCGAGGCCGCCTCTGCATGGTTGCCCACTTGCCGCGGCGGCAACTGGTGAAGGTTGGCCCCGAACAGCACGCCGCCAAGCAACCCGGCCAGAAGAAGGACACCGAAAGCCATGCTTCTCCACTCGCGACCCTGGACGCGCGCGGTTCGACGCGAACCCGGTGCGGCTTCGAGGCCATGCGCCGGCGCTTTGCCGGTCGCGGCCCGCCAAGCGTGGTGTCTCAGGCCGGCCGCTCCCGTGCGCCCAGCACTCCCGAAACGAACTATCTTGCCGCTTTGCCGAGCCATCACTGCACGTGAAAAGCATCAAGCATGCCAGCCCCCCTGGCCTGCGCGGAAGGGCTGGCAAGCCCGCCAAACGTCACTCGAAAGAGCGGACCACGCCAAGACCAGGCGCAAAACAGACGTCGCCCACCAAAGCGATGGTCGGCCCAAGGCGTTACGCGGTGCAAACAAGTCCCAGGGCGGGGCGAAAGCTCCCCAGCCAACACAACGGCGAGCGAACGCGAGAAAAAGCGGCTCGCCAAAAGCGCAGCCGCCTCGGTCGCGGCGCTAACTTCGCGCCACTAGGACAGCCCGCCTGGTTCAGCGCTTTCCCCACTCTTAAGCCGAACTACCAGGCGCGCTGCTTGCAGCAAAGCCGTCCCGGCAGCCGCGCCGAGCGCCGCGTCGGCTCGCAACGCTCCTCGCGCAGCCGGTTAAAGCTCTGGTTGCGGCTCTGCTGTAACGCTCGATGACGCTGCCGGTGTCACTAAGTGCCCGGGGCCTGCTTCGAAGGGCGCCACAAGTCGGACCCGTGAGCCTGCCGAGGAGACATCACACTGCCCAAGGCATAACCGCCGAAGCCGTTAGAGTTGTCGACGAACGCCAGGTTAGGCCAGGAGACCCTTGGCACAAGCCTTGCGCCTCCCTGATACCAAGGCGCGGGCCGATTTTGCGGCTCCGGACGGCATGGATTCGGCAAGGCCGGAGGCGCGGGCGGACCTGACGTCCTTGGTCTCGGCGCCCGGCGGTGCGGGAGCGGGGTTTGGCCTCGGCTACCGGTGGAGAGATGCAGTCGGCTCCGGGCTGGGCCGCGGGGAACGTGCCCCAGCCTGGCCGGCGGGCCAGAGGAGCGCGAACGTGGCTGAAAACTGGCCGCTGTGTGCGCTTCAGGATGGGGGGTATCAGATGCCGTTAGCTGCTGCGTTTTGTGCTTCGACGGCCGTGGCGTTGTTGGCCGCCAGCCGGCCTCAAGCGCGACCTGCGCACTTGCAGTTGAGGTGAACGCCGCGGGCATGGCGCCTTTGTTTGAGTCGAGTTCCGGGTCCGATGCTATCGCTGCGTAAACGGCTTCGCAGCCAGACGCTGGGGCCAGCCAGCAAGATGGTCGGCAGGCCGCTTCAGTTTTTTGCCCTTTTCTTTCTGGCGATCCTGGCTCCAGCTCGGTCCTCGGCGATCGCGCCAGCGCCGGCCTCGAACGGTCTCTGCCTGGCGTGTCACGGCAACCCGGCGGCTGCGACCAAGCTGGCCAACGGCGAGCCGCTCTCGCTTTTCGTCGATCCCAAGGCGTTCGCCCGCTCGGTGCACGGCGGCAAGCTCGCCTGCGCCGACTGTCACGTGGACATGGCCCGGGTGCCGCACGGGGTCAGGCAGTTCAAGAGTCGGCGCGCGATGTCGCTGGCCTACTACGAGTTGTGCAAGCGGTGCCACTTCGCGCAGTACGCCAGGCTGCTTGACGGCGTCCACTATGCGCTGCTGGCCAAAGGCGACGACCGGGCGCCGACCTGTGTTGACTGCCACGGCTCGCACGGCATCGGCCGCCCCGACCAGCCGCGCACGCGCATCTCCGCCACCTGCGCCAGGTGCCACGCGGCGGTCGTCGCCGCCTACCGGCGAAGCGTTCACGGGGAGGCGCTGGCCAGCGGCAACCCTGACGTTCCGGTATGTACCGACTGTCACCGGGCGCACGACAACGCCAATCCGCTGTCGGCCGCCTGGCACCTCAGCATTGACCGGCTTTGCGCGCGCTGTCACGCCAACCGGGCGCTGATGGCGAAGTACGGGATTTCCACCCAGGTGCTCACCACCTACCTGAACGATTTTCACGGCATGACCGCCTCGCTGTATCGCTCGGAAAAGGTGCGGCCGGCAATGTTTACTGCCACCTGCACCGACTGCCACGGGGCGCACGACATTGGCCGGGTCGGGGCTCCGGGCTCCCCGGCGATCAAGGCCAACCTGCGCAAGACCTGCGCGCGATGCCATCGGGGTGCCAGCGCGAATTTTCCTTCGGCCTGGATCGGCCACTACGAGCCGAGCCTGAGCCATGCGCCGCTGGTCTACCTGGTAAAGCTTTTCTACCTGATTTTCATTCCGTTCGTGATTGGCGGACTGGTCATCCAAATCCTGCTGCACCTTTGGCGGGCGGTGGTGAATCGATGAACGAATACGTGGTGCGCTTTTCGCTCCGGCAGCGGATCGAGCATTTCAGCGTGATGGTGTTGTTCACCGTACTGGCGATAACCGGGCTGTCGCAGAAATTCTTCGACAACTGGTGGGCGGCGCGGGCAATCGCGGCGATGGGCGGGATCGATCGGGTACGGTGGATTCACCGCGCGGCGGGGGTGCTGTTCGCGGCGCTGGCGATTGTTCATTTCGCGGCCGGCGCGTGGCTCGTTCTTTCCCGGCGGTCGAGCGCCTCGATGGTTCCGACGCGCAAGGACTTCCGCGACGCGGTAGTGGCGCTGCGTTACTATCTCAGGATATCCGACGTGGAGGCGCGCTTCGATCGCTTCGACTACCGGCAAAAGTTCGAGTACTGGGGGCTCGTGCTCGGCGGGCTGGTGATGATGGTAACCGGGTTCATCCTGCTTTATCCGGTAACGGTGGCGCGCTGGCTACCCGGCCAACTCATTCCGGCGGCGAAGATTGCGCACAGCAACGAGGGTTTGCTCGCCTTTCTGGTGGTCATCACCTGGCACATCTTCAACGCCCATCTGTCGCCCGAGGTCTTTCCTTTCGACCCCAGCATTTTCAGCGGAAAGCTGAGCCGCGAGCGCATGGCCAAAGAGCACCCGCTCGAGTACGCGCGCATCAGGGCGGCCGAGGAAAAACCGCGGCCGCAGGCCGGCGAAACCCCTTGAGCGCGGCGTGGCCGGGCCGTCGCTCAGCAATCCGGCGCCAGGCGCCGCGCGGCGCAAGCGATGGAATCCGTCTCGACTAAGCGGCGACGGTCAAGCCACGGGCTGCGGGCGCGGATCGTGCTTTTGACGCTGGCCGGGACGCTGGCGCCGAGCGCGCTGGTGGGTTGGCTGAGCTTCCAGAGCGTTGGAGCGCTAGAGCGCCAGGTGCTGGCGGAGCGCGAGCGTACGGCCAAGAGCGTGGCCACCTACGTGGACTCACTCATCAAGACCGAACTGCTGCTGCTGGAAACGGTTGCTGCCGGGCTCGGCGCCGCGGCCGGAAATCCGCCGGCCGGCGCCGCCGAGGCGCTACGGGGGGCATACCTGCGCTCGCGCTTCCTGGGGCGTGTCTTTCTGCTCGACCGTGCCGGCCGGGTGCTGATGGCGGAGCCGGGCTCGGCGCGCGGCCTGAGCGCGCCGCCTGCGGACCTGGGCGCGATGCGCCGGGCGCTCGGCCAAGGCGTGCCCGCGGTTTCGGACTTGAGCGTCGGGCGCGGCGGCGTTCGCCAACTCTACCTTGTGGTGCCGGTCAGGAATTGGCAGGGCACGATCGGCGGCCTGCTCGCCGGCGCGATCGTGCCCGAGAGCGCGCGGTTTCGTTCGCTCTTGAGCTTCGTGCCGCTCGACCCCGGCGAGACCGTGGACTTGGTCGACCGACACGGCGTGGTCGTCGCGAGCACTCTGGCCGCGCGGTTGTACATGGAGAGCGACCACCGCGATTTTCTGGCGGGGCTGATTAGCGCTCAGGCCGAGACCGCCGGCACCTGTCACGGATGTCATGCGCGCGGCGCGATTCGTCGCCGGGTGAACGAAGTAATGGCCTTTGCGCCGCTCTCGGCGCGGGTGCCGTGGGGAATCGACATGCGCCAGGCCGAGCAGCGCGCCTTCGCGACGGCGCTGGCCATGCGCTGGAAGGTGCTGGCGTGGGCTCCCGCCCTGCTGCTGCTGGCACTGCTCTTCGCCCTGGGGGCCGCGGCCAGCATCACGGCACCGCTTTCGGTGCTGACCCGGGTGGCGGGGCGCATCAGCGGCGGCGATCTCCGGACGCCGGTTCCCCGACTCGGCAGCGACGAGGTCGGACAACTGGGAACGGCCTTGGAGGCGATGCGGCTGGTGCTGGCGCGCTCGCTCGACGAGTTGGCGCAGGCCCGCGAGAAACTGGAACTGCGCGTCCGGGAGCGAACGCAGGAAGTGGAACAGCTCTACCGCGAACTCAGCCAGCGCGACGAGCTGAGGGCCAGGCTGTTGCAGAAGCTCATCTCGGCCCAGGAAGAGGAGCGCCGGCGAATCGCCCGCGAGCTGCACGATGAGACCAGCCAAGTCGTGGCGGCCCTGGCGCTCGGGCTCGACGCGGCGATGGCCGCACTGGCGCCGGGCGCCGCCCGCCAGCGGCTGGAGGAGGCCAAGGCGCTGGCGCTGCGCACCCTCGACGGGATTCACCGCTTAAGCTTCGACCTGCGTCCCTCGGTGCTCGATGACCTCGGCCTTTTCCCCGCCGTCGAATGGTACGCGGAGCGCCGTCTCAAGCCGCTTGGGGTTGCCGTGCGCTGTGAATTCGACGAGAGCAACCGGGGCCGGCTGCCCGCGGAAGTGGAAACCGGCCTGTTCCGGGCCGCCCAGGAGGCGATCACCAACATCGTGAAGCATGCCCGGGCCGAGACTGTCCTCATCCAATGCACGCGGGAGGCGCGGGCGGTTGTGATAGAAATTGAGGACGACGGCCAGGGATTCGACCCAGCCAACCTTGGCGCCAGCGCCGTCGAGGGCGCCGGGCTCGGCCTGGCGGGAATCAAAGAGCGGATGGAACTGCTGGGCGGCAGCGCGGGCATCGAGTCCGCTCCCGGACAGGGTGCCAGGGTGGTGTTGCGCGTGCCGCTGGCGAGCGAAAATGGGACCTAAGATTCGGGTCGTCATCGCCGACGACCACGCCCTTGTGCGCGACGGCATCAAGGCGCTGCTCAAGCTCGCCGACGACATCGAAGTGGTGGGCGAAGCGGCCGACGGTGGCGAGGCCGTCGCCCAGTGCCGCCGCCTCAAACCCGAGGTGGTGCTGATGGACATCGCGATGCCCGGGCTCGGCGGCCTTGAGGCGACGTTGGAGCTCAAGCGCGAAGTCCCGGCGACCAAGGTCCTGGTGCTTACCCAGTACGAGGACCGGGAATACGTACGGCGTTTCCTCAAGGCGGGAGTGTCCGGTTACGTGCTCAAGCGCATGCTCGGCTCGGAACTGGCCGGGGCCATCCGGTCCGCCGCCCAGGGCGGCCTGGTGCTCGACCCCCGCGTGACCAAGGAGGCGCTGGAGGAGTTTCGTCCCCGGCAAAGCGAAGCCGCGGGCGAGGACCCCTACGAGACGCTGACCGACCGGGAAAGGCAGGTGCTGCGGCTGGTCGCGCTCGGCAACAGCAACAAGCAGGTGGCGGAAGTCCTCGGGATCAGTGTCAAGACCGCGATGTCGCACCGCGAGCGGGTCATGGGAAAGCTCGATCTCCACAGCCGCACCGACCTCATCAAGCTCGCGATCAAGAAGGGCGTAATTCGCATCGAGCCCTGAGCGCAGCCAGGACCGGGGCTGCGCTCGCTCACTCGGGGGCGCGCGTGGCGTTTTGCGCGGCGCGCAACCGCCAGCTTTCCGGAACCCGGCTATACGACCGCTCGAAGCGGCAACTTACGGCGCCGGCGGCGTGCCGCGCAGAAGGCGCCGACATGCCGCGCTCTTGTCTGGGCGCTTAAGACTCCTCGGGAGCCGTAAGCGCCCAGAACTTTTGCGCCAGCGAGCGCTGCAGCGCGAAAAGCCTGCCGGCCATTTTGCGCCCGCCGATGCTCAGCAGCATCGCGAACCCGAGCAAGGGAAGAAAGACCACGTACAGGCCGCCGAGCAAAAGCGCCAGCGGTATGAACGCCAAGGTCGGCAATCGCCGATACTCGCACTCGATGCCGGCCGGCAGCGTTCCCTTCTTCCCCTCCACCGCGACCACCCTCCATTCGCGGGTATTCCAATAGAAGCCGCCTTTAACGTTGGCTCCGCCCTGGTACTTCCTGAACATCTTGTCTCACCTCCTTGTCTTTTTGCCTTTCCTGAAACCAAAGTAGCCACCGCCCCGGCTTCATTAAATTGGGGGACCGCCCCAGCCGAGGCGGCAAAATACCTGCACACCTGCGGAAAAAGTTCCCAGGGGGCACGGCGCAATCACCCGAGCAGGTTCGCTCAGAGAACCGAGGCGATCCCATCCTGCCAGGCGAGAGATCGCCGCGGCCCGGCCCGCGGCTCAAAGGCGCCGGCGTTGGCCGGAGCGCGCGCGGTTATCGCGCAAGCTAATGGAGTTCGGCCAGCCGCCGCTCGACGGCGAGAGCGCCGGCGGCGCTGTCCAGCGTGGTGTCAACCGCCAGATGGCGTTGCGCGGGGAGCTCGCTTAGCGGGACGAATTCCCCGCGCTGGCGCAGGTAGACGCGGCGGTCGGCGTCCGAGGCGGCGCCCTTCTGCCGCGCCCGACAATCGAGACGCTTTAGCGCTTCTTTTTCTTCGCAGCGGCACTCGACGAAGAGCCAGGCAACCGTCGCGCGCCGGGCGGTTTCGATTGCGAGCAGGCGGTTGGTCGGGTCCTTGAATGTGGCGTCGAGGATTACACCTGAGCCGGCCGCGAGCGTTTGTGCGGCCCGGTTCAGCAGCGCCCCGTAGGTGCGGCGATTGAATTGCTCGCAGTAGATTCCCCGGCCGTAGCCCGCAGGCGCAAGCGGCGGCGAGCAAACCGAGGCAATCTGCTTGCGCAGCACATCGGAGCTGACCACCGGGAAGCCGAGACGTTCCCCCAGCGCCCGTGCCACGGTGGACTTGCCCGCGCCCGCAAGCCCGCATACGACAATCATCGCGGGCGCGGCCAACGCGGCGTAGCGGCGCGCCAGGGCGAAGTAACGGCCGCCCAGTGCGCGCGCCGCCGCGCGCGCAGCCGCGCCGACCTCGGCCTCACGGCTGCGCGCGCTTTCAGCCATCCCGCGCACGCAGGCCCGGTAGCACTTGTAAAAGGGCATCAGCAGCGCCAGCTCGTCGTCGCCGGCGAGCGCGCGGTAGGTCGAAACCAGGGCGAGCGACAGGCGCGCGGCGCCCAGCCGGTCGAGGTCCATCGCCAAGAACGCGATCTCCGAGGCGACGTCGCAGTGGCGGATCGAATCGCTGAACTCGATGCAGTCGAAAATCAGCACGCGGTCGCGGTCAACCCATACATGCTCGGCGCGAAGATCGCCGTGGCCGTCGCGGGTCTTTCCGGCCAGCGCGCGCCGGTCAAGCAAGCCCCACTGCCGGCGCAAGAAGCCGCCGCAGAAGGCCTGGATGGCGGCGAACTCGTCGGCTCCCACCGTGTAGCCGACAAAGACCCGGTAACTCTCCAGGTCGCCCATGACGCGCCGCCAAAGCGCCGTTGCAGCGCCAAACTGCCAGGACTGCTGCGCCCCTGTCCGGGCGTGAAAGGTTGCCACCCGCCGGGCGACCGCGGCAATCGTCTCGAGGTCGGCCCGGCCGGCGGCCACAAGGGTTTCCAGAAAGCGGCCCGAGTCGAGACGGCGCATCTTGACGGCAAACTCCAGCGCCGCTGCCTCGCTGCCGGCCGCTCCCAGGGCGTAGCCTGTGGCGCGGCCAACAATGGGGAGCACGCCGGCGTACAACTGCGGCGCCAGGCGCCGGTTAAGACGGACTTCATCGCGGCACAATGCCCGGCGGCGCTCAAGCGTGGAAGCGTCGAGGAAAGGAAAGCGCACCGGCTTCTTGACTTTGTAAACCCAGTCTCCGGCCAGGAAAACGTACGAAATGTGCGTCTGCCTGAGCTGGACCGACTCGGGTTTCTCCGGATAAAAACCGGGATCGCTCATCGCTCGGATGAGCGGCGCAAGCGGGCCGGATGGGCTTTCGGCCGGCGCGATGGCGCCTGTTTGTGTCATTGCGTTGGATGCGGCCGGCGGCTACGCCGGCTGGCAATCGGCAGCTTTGCGAACGTCGCTGGGCGTGAGGATACCCACCAGCTTGCCATGCTCAACGATGGCAAGCGCGCCGAGCCCGCTTTGCCGCAGAAGCTCGGTCGCTTCGGCCAGCGTGGTTTCCGGGCCGACTGCGGTGACGGCCTGAGTCATCGCCTGGCCCGCCTCGGTTTGTTCGAGCTCGTTGGCATGGCGGTGCAGTTCCTGGTCGGTGACGAGGCCGACCAGGCGGCCTTCTTTGACGACCGGGATCGTCCGGAAGCCGCCGCTGCGCATCCGGGCGTCCAGCGAGGCAAGCTTTTCGTGCGGCCCCGCGACGACCGGCGCGCTGGTCATCCAGGCGGCCACGCTGCGTTTGTCCGCCGTTCGCGGCGGCAGCGTGAGCACCGGGCAGTTCGAGCGGCGCACCACGATGTCGGTGACGCTGCCGAGCAGGAAGCGCGACAAGCCGCGCCGTCCGTGCGTTGCCATCACGGTCAGGTCGCAGGAAATCCTTTTCTGCACTTGGAGGATGACGGCGGGTGGGTCTCCCCGACCGACCATCAACTCGTAGTTGACACCGCCAAGATACTTGCGCGCCAGTTGCTCGAGATTGTGCCACGCCGCTTCGTCCTGCGAGCGATAGAGCTCCGTGCCAACCAGCATGCCGTCGGGCGGGACGAGCAGCCTGACCACGTGCAGGAGATAGACCGTCGTCTCTGGGCGGCCCGCGATTTGCGCGGCGCAGCAGAGGGCCGCGGCCGCGCTTTGGTCGGAATCGACCGGGCAGAGAATCCGCTTAAACGGGTAAGACATCTTATTTTACCCACCCAATATTATAACGATTAGCCGGCGCCCGTGCGCGTCGGGGGAAGAGCTTGCCTTTGACAGGCCTCGCGCGCCGTTGGGCCAATTATGCCACCGGCGCGGATGAGCTGGCACGGCAGAGGCGACCCCGCTTGCGGGGCTGGGCAGGCTGCGCAACAAGCGCGCCGCATTGCAATGGCGGCGTGTGGGTGGCAAACTGGCGGCGCTCTAGTGCTGTGTCCCCCAAGTAAGTTACGAAATGCTCAAGGCCAGCCCGTAATCCGTCATCCTGAACGGAGGCTGCTGGAGTGAAGCGACCGTATTGGAAGTAAAGGGTCGCGCGCTATCCAACCCACCCTCCAAAGGTGTTTGCGAGGATGGGTTGGATAGCGCTATTGGTTTCA
>JAJYRQ010000043.1 GCA_021794015.1 Deltaproteobacteria bacterium
GATCTGCCCGTGGTGACGTTGTAAAACTCGGCGGTCGCGGTAGGCCCGTTAAACTGGTCCACCCCGCCCGGCAAAAGGACGTCGCCGCTGACCGAAGCCGTGGTGGGCGACGGCCCATGGCCACCGCCGCTGCACGCCGTCACGGAGCCCGCGGCCACGAGCGCCAGAATGACCGCGGCGAGCGTTTCGATCCGCGCCGCCATCGCGCCTGCCCAACCGGGCCCGGGTCCGAGCCGTTTTTCCACCACTTTTTTCAAGCGCCGCATCTCAGGTACCACCAAATCGTGCTCTGCAGCTCCCGGCGTCAGCCGAGCGGCCTTAGCGGCCGGCGAGCTGGGTGTTCTGGATCTGCTGCCACAAATTCAGGTAGTCGCTCGGTGCGTTGAGCGCGTGTGCCGAAACCGCCGGGCTGGGATCGGTGCTGGTAAACGGCGGTAAATTCCACCAGTCGCTGTGCTGCTGCGTCAGCACCGGAATGAAGGCCTGCGCCGAGGCGGCCGTGAACTCCGAATGGCAGGTGTACTGGGGCAAGGAGCCCTGCGCGCCGCACGAGTAGGGCAGATTCTCGGCCACCTTCCAGTCATGGAACCGCTCGGGCAGCGGCGGTGCCGGCTTGGTCGCGGTCCCGGTGAAAATCTGGTACGGCGCCATGTGGCAGTCGATGCATCGCACGCCGGCGTTGTACATCACCTGGAAGATCGAGTTCGAGGCCGCGTTGTGCGGGTCCTGCTGGTGACAGGAGAGGCACAAGTCGTTCTCCTGGCCCGGCATAAGCCCGATCCAGGAAGTCGCCAGGGCCGGGTTCTGCCCGCGCAAAAGGATGCCCAGCTCGCCGCCCGCCTCCGCGCCGGGGTAGGCCTTGGCGATTGCTCCGGCAATGCTGCTGGAGGCGTGGCAGGCGCCGCACACCACCCCTTCGAACTGGGTGACGGGCTGGCCGCCGACCACCGAGCCGGTCGTATCGCTTTCGCTCGGGCCGCTGGCTGACGCCTCGAGCGGCGAATGGCAGTAAGTGCAAAACGTATTGTCGTTCTCGCCGTAGGTGCTGCTCGGCTGCGTCCAGCCGAAGGAGGAAGTCGGATTCGACCATCCATACTGCGATTGCGCGTGATGGGAGTCCCACCAGCCGTGGCCGGTGCGCTCCCATAGGTTGGTCGTGCTGTTCCATTGGACGCCGGCCGCCCGCGCCGTGTGGTCGTAGCCGTCGATGAAGTGGCAGGTCGGGCAGAAGTCTGGCCCCGCGTAATTGTAGCTCTGCCGGTTGACGTTAGTAGGCTCAGGGAAGGCAAGGCTCAACCCGCTCCAGCCCAGCAGCAGAGCGCTGAGTAAAAGGACCGCCGCGGACGCTTTGGAGATAAGACCGGGTCGTTTTTGCTGCGCCAAAGCAGCGCGCCTTTCGGCCGGCCCGAGTATTCTATTTTGCAACCATCGGGAATTCATCTGCTGCGCTCCGCCGTGCGTTACCGTGGTTGGCAGTTGCAACATCGTTGGACCTCACCCGCCGCGCGCGTCCACTTCGGCAATCTCGCGCCACAGCGCCTTGTACTCCGCCACCTGGATGACCCGGTGAGCCGCGATCGCAGCCACCGGCGGCAGGCTGGTCGGCTGCGGCTGGCCGTTGAAGGGCGATAGCGTCCACCATGCGCTGTGCTGCTGGCGAATGAACGGGATGATGTTGGCCGCGTCGGCCAGCGTGAAAGAGCTATGGCAGTTGCTGATCGACCCCTGCGCGCCACAGGAGTAGGGAAGATTGGTGCCCACCTTCCAGTCATGGAAGCGCTCGGCAAGCTGCGGCAGCCCGGTCGAGCCGCCGCCGATGTAGCGGTACTTGGCCATGTGGCAGTCAATACACCGCACCCCGGCCGCGTACATCGCCTGGAAGGCCGTGTCCCCGGTGCTGTGGCGCTGCTCGTGGCAGTTGAGGCAGAGCGTGTCCTCTTGTCCGGGCTGTTGTGGCTGCCCAGGCGTCCCCTGTGTGAGGGTCTGGTAGGAGGCCGGATTATTCAGGCCCTTCCACAGGTAGACCGCCATTGCTCCACCGTCCCAGGCGTTCGGATTTAGCGTGCCCAGCACCGCGGCAAGGTTGTCGGGCGGATGGCAAACGCCGCAGGTGACCGCCTGAAACCGTTGCTGGGGTATCGGGTCGGCGGTCACCGCGCCCGCGTTGAAGCTGGCCGAGGCGGAGGCCTGCATCGGCGAATGGCATTTCGCGCAGAACGTGTTCTCGGTCGAGCCCTGGTCGGTTTGGGAATGCCACGCCGACAGCCAGCCCGAGCCGGTCAGCTCCCAGGTGCTGGTCGTCGCGTTCCACATCACCCCCAGCACGCGCGACGTATGGTTAAGGCCGAGGATGAAATGACACCCCGGGCAGGTCTGCGGCGCCGCGTAGTCGTAAGTCGGCAGCGACGTGTTGGTCGGAAGCGCCGGGGACAGAATCCCCGGCGGCGGGCCCGACTGGCGCGTCACAACCACCTGTCTGGCCTGGTTCTTGAGCTTTAAGTAAGGCTCGCCAGCCCAGGCCGTTGTACTCAACAGTGCCGCCAGTCCTGCAACGAATACCCAGTCGTAGCGCCGCTTGGAAAACACTGCTTCACCTTTGCTGAGTCGGGTGCTTGCCCGAAGCCGCGTCGTGGCCTGTGCGCCTTCCCACCAGCGGGATGCGCCGAACTGCAGGCGCACCCGCCGCTTTGAGCGGGATTTTCATCATGGGTTTCTGCCTTTGTTTTCTCCGTATAGTCCGGTCACTCTTTCTTCGCAAGGATAAATTTTGAGATTCGCCCAGAGGCAGCCGGTCCGCGCCGTCCCGCTCAACAGTGCCGCCCCAGTCCCGCAACGAATACCCATTCGTGGTGCCGCCTGGGAAACACTGCCTCACCTTCACTGAGTCAAGCGCTTAGCCGGGGGCGCGCCGCAGCCTGCGCGCCCTCCCACCAGCCCTACGGGCCGGGCTGCAGGCGCACCGGCCGCTTTGCACCGCCAACCGCGGGCGACGGGTACGGAACCAACGGCCAAGGGCCGGTGCGTGCGGCCGGTGCGACACCTCTTGGTCGAGCGTCAAACCCCGGAAGCGAAGCGTCGGCCGCGCTGACAACTGGCGCGGCTGCAAGAACGCAAGAAAGCCGGCAAAGCCTGGCTTGCCGGGATAGTCGGGCGGCTGCTTGCTCGATTGCCTGACCGACAGGAAAGGCGGGCCAAGACCGTACGAAATGGTAGGCGCTTTGCCGGTGGACGCCGCAGCACCCCCGGTCAATCCGAGGCATCCGGCAGGGGGCGGCAAAGCTCGGAAAGCTCGCCCAGCGCGCGCCTTACTCCGGGTCGGCTTCAGCCTTGGCGCCGGAAGACTCCGGCCGAAATCCAAGCTCCCCTTTTGCGCCGTCCCCCAACTCAACACGGCTGCCATTGCAGCCTCCGGCGACCAGATTCTCGTGTCACGGGTAGCGGTAGCCAATACCGTGCCACTGGCGCATTTTAGAGCGACTTGTTTTCAGTGTTGGCTGCTTCTACTGCTACATACCAATTCTGCATCTTCGGATTGTGCCGATTCGATATGGACTTACCTGGACGAATAGACCGCAAACGCCCCACGCAGAGGGCGATTCAAGAGCCTTAGTTTCAAAAGCTCACGAGGGAAACTTTACGCTGTGCTTGAAGGACACAGATGGTCCAGTCGAATCCACAGGCGTAGCGCTTGCGGAGTTAGACAGAGACAGCAGGCACTGCTCGCGGCCGGCGCTCCGGTCGGCAGGCCCTCGCAGGGCCGGGAAGGCGCTCAAAGGGAGCTATCCGGCGGCTCGAATCGACGCGCCGCCGGAGAAGCTCACCCCGGCGGGGGTTCGCCGACAGCGCACGCTGAGCCACCGCATGGCAGCACAGACGCCCTGTGGCGTGGCGCTGCTCTCCTGTTGGTCCGGCGAGGTGCCCTGCGCTAAGCACCTGCCGTGCGGCGAGCACCGTGCTTGCCGGCGCGAAGTTAGCGGGCGCCGGTCGAGCCGAGCAGGTTTCCGCCCAGGGTCGGATGGCCGACGGTCTTGTCGCCGACGATGTTCACGAGCGAGGGTTTGGCCGAGTTGAAGGCGCGCTTAAGCGCCGGGATTATCTCGTCGGGCGCCTCGACGTGCTCGGTATGGCATCCCATCTCGGCGAAGACCTTGTCGTAGCGGATGTTCGGCAGCATATCGAACGGGTCGGTTTTGCCCTTGAGGATCGGCATCGATTCGAAGCTCGGGCCCCAGGAGCTGTTGTTCCACAAAACGCAGACCACCGGCAGGTTGTAGCGGGCGGCCGTCTCCATGTCGAATCCGCCGATTCCCAGCCCTCCGTCACCCATCACCATGACGACTTGCGCTCCCGGCCGGGCAAGCTGAACGCCCAGGCTCATGCCGAAGCCGTGGCCGACCGGAGCCAACGGGCCGGCGTCGATAATCTGGCCGGGGAAGCGGCTTGAAAACCATTGGCTCATCCAGCCGGAAAGCGAGAAGCTGTCGATGATCACCGTGCAGTTGGCATCCAGCACCGAGACCAGGTCCTTGACCATGCGGGCGGGATGGATTGGCCGATTGCCGTGAGCTTTCTCCTCCTGCTCTCTGATGAGCCGTTCAAAGGTGGTACGCGCCTCGTTGATTTCCCGGGCCCATTGGGAGTCGCGCTTGCGGGAGAAGTCCAGGCGCAACTCCTTGGCGCGCGCGATCATCTGGCGCAAAACCAGCTTCGGGTCGCCGACGATCGGCACCTCGGCGCCGACCTGCCAGCCGATGCGCGTTGGGACCGGGTCTACCTGGATATAGCGCGCCTTGTCGTTCCAGGTGGGCGGCTGGCCGAAATGTTCGCCGCTCCAGAAGCGAAAGCCAAGGGCCAAGACCGCGTCGGCGCGGCCGGTAAAAGGCTTCTTGAAGGCGCCGCGCACCGCCAGCGGATGGTTCTCCGGCAGCGCGCCCTGTCCCGCCCGGCGGGTGTAGACGGGAATCCCGGTCAGCTCGACGAATTCCTTGAGCTCGGGTGCGGCCTGCGACCAGAAAAGACCGTCGCCGCCAGCGATGAGCGGCCGCTCGGCAGCGTGCAGAATCTCCAGCGCACGATCGACCATCGCCGGATTACCCTGCGCGCGGACATCCTCGAGGGTAAGCCGGGTTGCTCCGGGGGTCTGGCGGCCGTCGTCGTCGCGATGGTAAAGGATGTTTTGCGGGATTTCCACCAGCGCAACGCCCTGCGGCGGCGCTATCACTTCTCTAAACGCGCTGCGCATGTCGAAAGAGATCGTCGTCCAATCGGTTACCCGTTTGGTGTGTTTGGCAAAGCTTCTTACCACCTCGGAGCCGTAAGCCTCCTGGAACGAGCCGGTATGGTCCTCGGTGTTCGGATGCTGGCCGGAGATGCAGACCACGGCGCTGCCGGTAAGCGCCGCCAGACAAAGGCCGGTGACCGCGTTAGTCAGGCCGCATCCGGCGGTCACCATGCAGACGCCCGGCTCTCCGCTCATGCGCGCGTAGGCGTCGGCGGCGTAGGCGGCCGCCTGTTCGTGGCGGACGTGAATCATCTTTACGCCATGGCTTTTCAGGTTCGCCAGGATGGGGAAGAGATGACCACCGTTGATGGTGAAACAGTACTTGACCTTGTTTTCTCTCAGCACCCGGGCGACCAACTCGCCGCCGTCAACCTTAGCCATGAGGAACCCTCCAACGCTGCTTGGCAAGTCTGTGCCGGCCAGCGAAGAACAATTTCACCGCTGACCGGCGCTTTCTCCAGCTCTGGCCGCGCCGCCGAAGCGAAGGCAGCCGGCTAAGATGCGTCACGCCAACGAATATGCCACAGCTTGGCTGCGATGCGAAGTCGCGGACCGCACGGTTACAACCCGTGGCCGCGCCGTGACGCCGCCGGCGGCGGCCGGCAAGCTGTCCGCCGGGCGCTCAGCCTCTAACTCTGAAGCTTTCGGCGCAGGACCTGGTTGACCACCTTGGGGTTGGCTCTGCCGCCCATTGCTTTCATCACCTGGCCGACGAAAAAGCCGAACAGCTTGTCGCGCCCGGCCCGGTACTCGGCGACCTTGACGCTTTCGCTTGCGAGTAGGCGGTCGCAGGCGGCGGCGATCTCGGCTTCGTCCGAGACCTGGGTGAGTCCGAGTTCGGCGACGAGGTCTGTTGCGCTCTTGTGCTCGCCCTTTTGCCACCCGGCACAGAGCGCCGCAAAGGCGGTCTTGGCGGCGTTGAGGCTTATCTGCTGCGCCTCGACCATCCTGAGCAGCGCGGCCGCTTCCACAGCCGGCGAAACGGCCTCGGCCAGCGGCTTGTTGGATTCGTTGGCAAAGCGCAGCACTTCGGTCATGACCCAGTTCGCGGCGCTCCGCCGGTTCGTAACTTGGGCGGCCAACGCTTCGAAGTAGTCGGCCAGCTCGCGTTGCT
The DNA here is from genome assembly GCA_021794015.1 of Deltaproteobacteria bacterium. Classification (GTDB taxonomy): domain Bacteria; phylum Desulfobacterota; class Binatia; order Binatales; family Binataceae; genus JAJYRQ01. Next base: position 6,396 of record JAJYRQ010000043.1, read on the forward strand.
GGGTCAGCACGCCGGCTTCGTAGGGGCCAAGCCCAAGCTCGCGGGTAAAGCGTGTCCGGCGCTCTGCCGGCAGTTCCGGCATTTTGGCCCGCACCTGGGCGACCCAGGCTGGCGCAACCACGAGCGGCGGCAGGTCGGGCTCGGGAAAGTAGCGGTAATCGTCGGCAAACTCCTTGGAGCGCATCGGGCGCGTCACGCTGCGGCCCGCGTCCCACAGCCGGGTTTCCTGGGTCAGCGTGGCGCCTGCCGCGAGCGCTTCGATTTGGCGTCCAACTTCGTACTCGATCGCCCGTTCAACGAAGCGGAAGGAATTGAGATTTTTGATCTCGACCTTGACCCCGTACTGCTCGCTTCCCGCCGGCCGTACCGAGACGTTAACGTCGCAGCGCAGGCTGCCCTCTTCCATGCGGCCGTCCGAGGCGCCGGTGTAGCGCAGTATTTCGCGCAGCTCGCGCAGGTAGGCGCCGGCCTCCTGCGCGGTGCGCAGGTCGGGCTCGCTGACGATCTCGAGCAGCGGCACGCCGGCCCGGTTGAGATCGACCAGGCTTGCGCCGCCGGTGTGGATGTTCTTGCCGGCGTCTTCTTCGAGATGGATGCGGGTGAGCCGGACTGTGCGGCTGCGTCCCTCGCGATCGGGCGGCAGCTCGACCCGGCCGCCTCTGCATAGCGGCAATTCGTACTGGGTTATCTGATAGCCTTTGGGCAGGTCGGGGTAAAAGTAGCTTTTGCGCGCGAAGACCGACTCGAAAGCGATCTCGCAGCTCATCGCCAGGCCGACGCGAAGCGCCAGTTCAACCGCGCCGCGGTTCAGCACCGGCAGCGTTCCCGGCATCCCGGCGCACACCGGGCAGATGTTCTGGTTGGGCGGCGCGCCGAAGGCGGTCGAGCATCCGCAGAAGAGCTTCGCGCGGGTCGCAAGGTGCGTATGCACCTCGAGCCCGATTATCGCCTCGTAGTTATCGCTTGCCATTGGGGGTTGCCTGGCTCTGCGGTCACAGCGCCGCGGGACGGCGCCGGGAAAAGCCGCAGCGCTCGTAGGCGTGGCCGGCCCGCAGCAGCAGCTCCTCGGAAAAGGCCGGCCCGATTAGCTGCAGGCCCACCGGCAGGCCGCGGCCGTCATAGCCGCAGGGCAGCGCCAGCGCTGGCAGCCCGCCCAGGTTGACCGCGATCGTGAAGACGTCGGAAAGGTACATGGTGAGCGGGTCGGAGGTCTTCTCGCCCAGCCCAAAGGCGGTGGTCGGCGAGACCGCAGCGGCGATCAGATCGCAGCGCTCGAAGGCGTCAAGAAAATCTCGACGGATAAGCGTGCGCGCCTTTTGCGCCTTCAGGTAGTAGGCGTCATAGTAGCCGGCCGAAAGCGCAAAGGTCCCCAGCATGATCCGCCGCTTGACCTCGGCGCCGAAACCCCGCGAGCGGCTGCGGCGGTAAAGGTCGAGATGGTTGTCGGCGCCTGCGCGCACGCCGTAGCGCACGCCGTCGTAGCGCGCCAGATTGGCGCTCGCCTCGGCCGTGGCGATCAGATAATAGGCCGCAATCGCGTAGCGGGTGTGCGGTAGCGACACCTCGACAGGCTTTGCGCCCATCGCGGTGAGAGCCTTGATTGCCGCCTCGACCCGGGCCCGCACCTCGGGGTCGATTCCTTCGCCGAAGTACTCGCGCGGCACGCCGAGCCTGACCCCGGCGATCTCGCCGGCAAGCCCGGCCGTATAATCGGGAACGGGACGGGCGGAGCAGGTCGCGTCGCGCGGGTCCGCCCCGGCGATCGCCGCAAGCAGCAGCGCCGCGTCGGCCGCACTCTTGGCCAGCGGTCCCACCTGGTCGAGTGACGAGGCATAGGCGACCACGCCGTAGCGGCTCACCCGGCTGTAGGTCGGCTTGAGCCCGACCACGCCGCAGAAGGCTGCCGGTTGCCGGATCGAGCCGCCGGTGTCGGTTCCAAGCGCCGCCAGGCACTGGTCTGCCGCAACCGCCGCAGCCGAGCCGCCCGAGGAGCCTCCGGGAACGCGCCTTAGGTCATAGGGATTGAGCGTCGGCCCGAAGCCGGAATTTTCGGTCGACGATCCCATGGCAAACTCATCCAGGTTGGTCTTGCCCAGGAAAACCGCGCCCGCCGAGCGCAGCCGGGCGACTACCGTTGCGTCGTAAGGGGGAACGAAGTTCTCCAGGATGCGCGAGCCGCAGGTGGCCCGCACGCCCCGCACCGTGAGGATGTCCTTGAGCGCGATCGGGATACCGCATAGCGGCGGAGCATCGCCTGCACTAAGGCACCGGTCGGCATCCTCGGCCTGAAGCGCCGCCTCCTTCTCGCACACCGTGATAAAGGCGTTCAACCTTGGCTCGGTGGCGGCGATCCGCGCAAGGCACGCCTTGGTCAGCTCGACGGCCGAAATCTTGCGTTCGACCAGCAGCCGGCGCGCCTCGGTTATGGTCAGATCGTTTAGTGCGTTGGCCATCGGTTGCTTGATTTTCCGCCTAGAGGCCGCGCTCCTTTGCGAGTTGTTCCATATCGTCCAGCATACGCTTGAAGTGAGGGCAAGCCTCGTAGGCGTGCTGCGGGTCGGCGTCAGAAAACAAGGAGGCTCCGTCTATCACCTTGCGATAATCTCGGTTCAGGCGCTTTTGGTACACTCGCGCGAGTAGCCGAGCCGGAGATTCGTTTCCGCCAATGGCTTCCGGCTCGGCGTGCTTCTCGACGTCGCGTCTAGCCTTTGGCGGGAAGATTTGCGGGCTTGCGATGAGCCATGCCTCGACTTCTTGGACGGCGAAATGCTGCCGGAACTTCGCGTGGCCGACGATCCCTTCGACATGACGCTTCGCCTCGCCACACCGCTTCTTCAACTCGGACAGGTTGCGAAGTTGACGGATGCTCTCTTCGAGCGTCCAAAGATCGACAAGCCCGATGGCGGCGATAACATCCGAGCCGCTGTCCGCGCAGAGGTGAAGCTCGACCTTTCTCCTGATCGTGCCCAGGTAATCGGACTTGCCGTTGTGGCCAATCGGCGTAACCCGAACGGGTTGCGATAGCCGCTTATCGAGCAGTCGCTTGACGTAGTCTGCAATCGCCTCGCGCAGTCCGTTGTCCTCCACGAAGAGCAGGAATCTCAAGAGAGAGCCTCGAGGTCGCCGCTCGCCATCATCTGCCCCAGACGGAAGTCTTTAAGCCATCGCTTGAGTTCGTCGCCATCCTTCACCCGCAGATGCGTCTGCCCGTCGCTTAGCTCCGCGACCGTGACCGTGGGCGCCTGTTCGGCCGAAAACGCATTCAGGAACTCTGCAGAATGGGTGGTGAAGACAACGGTGGTATGCTTAGCCGCTTCGGCGGCGAGCTCGGCAATTATGCGGAACATTCCCGGATGGAGTCCCGTCTCGGGCTCGTCGATGGCGATTAACGGCTGCAGAGGCGCCAGAACCTCGGAATTCGCCAGGACGGCGGCGAGCATCAGAAACCGCAGCGTGCCGTCGGACAGATAAGCCGCGGAAACCGGCTTCTTGAGGCTTCGCCACTGAACGGCGAGCTGTATCTTCTGGTCGGCCGCGGGAGGGAAGGCTAGGCTTTCGAATTCTTTGCCGAAGGCGGCCCGCATCGCGCCGTCCAGCGTCCTCTTGAAATCGCGCGACTTGGTGTACAGCGTGTGCAGCACTGCGGCGAGATTCTGGCCGTCGGAATCCAAGATGTCCTCGACTCTTGTCACTACGGCCTCGCGCACCTTGGCGCCGCGATGAGTTACCATATCGTGGTAGATTCCAAGGAGCTTCAGCAACCAGCAACAGAGCTGCGCCCGCGAGCCAGCGATCCAAGCTGAGGAAAGAAGTGTCTCCTGTTCCCGGACCGGTGGCTCAGGGGCGCGGCCACGTACTTGGACGGCTTTGCTCGGTATTGGCGCGAGCTTTTGCCCGTCCCACAACTCCATGTGCTCCGCGTCGCGCACCAGCAGCGTGCGCGGTTTCCGGTCGGCGGTGTCCGTAACCAGCTCACGTGCGACGCTGAAGTCGCCTTGGTATCGCTGGGGTTGGAGCAGCAGCTCGTAAGTGAGCTGGTGCGAATGCGATCCCGGCGGCGGTATCTCCAGCGAGAGCGACCAGGCGAGCTCGGGCGCCTCGTGATTCCACAGAAGCTGGCTAAACCCTCCCTCGGCGAGAATCGAGTCGCGCAGCCGTCCTCTGGCGCTTTCCCGAAGCAGCTTGAGCGCCCAGAGGAGATTCGACTTGCCGGAGCCGTTTTGGCCGATGACGACGTTGAGGCTGCCGGGTTTCCAGGTCGCGTCCTTGAGCGTTCGAAAGCCCCGAATCGTGACTTCTTCTACGGATGCCATTGGCTGTCAACCCACCGGGTCAGTTGGCCCGCCTGGCGCCGGCTGTCGCGGTCGACCGGTTGTCGTTGCGAGCCTCGGCTTGCGGCCGTCTGCACTTCCCGTGCTGTTCGGCTCGGCGCGCTTCACTCCCGGGCCTACTCGACGATTCGGGGGACTTTGAAGAAGCGGCCTTCGCGCTCGGGCGCTCCGGCGAGGATTTCCGCCCCGGCCGGGTCGGGCTGGGCCTCGTCTTCCCGCATCGGAGTTCCCGATTCGCTCACTTGAGTTGTCGGGCTGACCGTGCTGGTATCCAGTTCGTCGAGCTGGCCGACGTAATCGACTATTTCGGCCAATTCGGTCTTAAGCCGGTCAGCTTCGGCCTCGGTCAACTCAAGGCGCGCCAGGCGCGCCACGCGCTCGACCAGCGCCGAATCGATTTCCAACCGGGCCATCGCGCCGATCTTAGCATCGGGCGCCCGGCCTGTCAGGAGCGTGCGAGGCCTCTGCAGGCGTAAGGCCGGGGGCCGCCGGGTCGTTATCGAGCGGGTAGAGGCTGGAATGACGCAACGGCCAAGGCGTGCCGGCTTGCCAGGCGGGCCATCGGCGTCTACGTTCTCAGGAGAGATGGGGCTGGCCGGGATTCTAAAGAGGTGGGCCGGCAGGCTGCTCGCCCGGCGGCAAACCGGCTCAGGCAAGCCCGGAGGTCGCCACGGCGCGCTTGGCCGGCGCGGGGAGCGGCTTGCCGAGCGCAGGCTTCGCCGGATGGGATACCGTATCCTGGCGCGCAATTTTCGCGCTGCCGGGGCGGAGATCGACTTGGTTGCGCTGGACGGAACGACGCTGGTCTTCCTGGAAGTCAAGACCCGACTTAGCCTAAGTGCCGGCAGACCCGAGGAGGCGGTGGACTCTCGCAAACAGTTGCGGCTAAGGCGCGCGGCTCAAGCCTACTTGGCGCGCCAGCCGCTTGAGCTGCGCTCGCGCCCGGTGCGCTTCGACGTGGCGGCGCTCACGCAAAGCGGCCTGCGGACTCGGCTTGCGCTCTTTAAGGATGCCTTCAGATGATCGATATTCGGCTGGCGCGTGAACGTCCCGATTGGGTAAAGGCCCAACTGGCCAAGACCGGCGTCGACGGCGCCGAAGTCGACCGGTTGCTTGGCTGCGAGGCGCGCCGCCGCTCGCTTAAGCAGGAACTCGACCGGATGCGCGCCGAGCGCACGCGGGAATCGCGCGCCTTGGGCGCGCTCGGCCCGGCCGAGCGCGAGGCCCGCCGCGCCGCGATGCGCGCGTTGGGCGAGCGTATCGGCGCACTCGAACGCGAGCTTGCCCAGGCCGAAGGCGAGTTCCAAACCCTGATCCTGGGCCTGCGCAATATTCCCCGCCCCGACGTTCCCGAGGGCGGCACCGAGGCGGACAACCAGGTGGTGCGGTCCGAGGGCGCGCCGCCGCAGTTTTCCTTTGAGCCGCGGCCTCACTGGGAGCTTGGCGAGAGGCTTGGAATCATCGATTTCGAGCGCGGGGTGAAACTTGCGGGAACCCGCTTTTACGTTCTGCTCGGGGAGGGAGCCCGGCTGGAGCGGGCGCTTATCGCCTGGATGCTCGACTTAAAGACGGGCGCGCAGGGCTATACCGAGGTCTGGCCGCCGCTGATGGTCAATTCGGCCGCGGCGACCGGCACCGGACACCTGCCCAGGTTTCGGGACACGATGTACCGCGACGCCGAGGAGGATTTCTGGTTCATTCCGACCGCCGAGGTGCCGCTGACCAATCTCTACCGCGACGAGATTGTGGACGTTGCCCGCCTGCCCATTTATCTGACCGCCTACACGCCCTGTTTCAGGCGCGAGAAGATGTCTGCCGGCCGCGACGTGCGGGGGATCAAGCGCGGGCACCAGTTCGACAAGGTGGAGATGGTCAAGCTCACGCGCCCGCAGGACTCCGACCGCGAGCTGCTTGGGCTGGTCGAGGACGCCTGCGAGGTCTGCCGCCGCCTCGGGCTTTCCTTCCGCGTGGTGCGCATTTGCAGCGGAGACCTTGGCTTCGCCAGCGCCGCCACCTACGACATCGAGGCCTGGGCGCCGGGCCTGGGCGAGTGGCTCGAGGTCAGCTCGTGTTCGAACTGCACCGATTTCCAGGCGCGGCGTGCCGGTATTCGGTTTCGCCCCGAGAAAGGGGCAAAGCCGGAGTTTGTTCATACGCTTAACGGTTCGGGGTTGGGCCTGCCGCGCACGCTTATCGCGCTGCTCGAGAACGGCCAGCGAGAAGACGGCAGCGTGGTCATTCCGGAAGTGCTGCGCCCGTATATGGGCGGCAAGAGCGCGATCGAAATGCCTCGCCAATGAAGATTGCCCGGCGCGATGCCCGCTTTAATCCATTTTTAACCGGGAGGTAAAGGGGCTTTAACCGCTGCGTGGCAGTGGTGGAAACGGGGGGTCCGGTTTGCAGCGGTTGCAAGCCGCTTGCCGCGGCTCTCACCCCCGCCGCAAGTGAGGCGAACTTGAAGCGTGCGATTTTAGCCAGGTCGGCGCTGTGTGCGCTGGGTTCCGTAGTTTGGCTCTGGTCCGGCGCCTTGGCGGCGACCCAGCTAACCGGGGCGGGCTCGACCTTCGACTACCCGTTTTTTTCCCGGGCCTTTTACGAGTACTCCAGGCAGCATTCGGACCTGACGGTCAACTACCAGTCGATCGGTAGCGGAGGCGGCATCCAGCAGTTCATCGCCAAGACCGTCGATTTCGGCGCCACCGACGTGCCGATGAACGCCGAAGAGATAGAGCGCGCCGGCGCACCCGTGCTCCAGGTTCCGGTTACGCTGGGCGGGGAGGCTGTTGCGTACAACCTCCCCGGAATCGGCAAGGGGCTGCGCCTGACGCCGGAACTGATTGCCGGCGTCTACCTGGGCAAGGTCACGCGCTGGAACGACGCCGCAATTGCGCGGCTCAATCCCGGCCTTAAGCTGCCCGACGTGCCGATAACGGTCGTCCATCGGTCGGACGGCTCCGGCACGACTTACATTTTCACCGACTTTCTCAGCGCCGTCTCCGCGCCGTGGCGCAAGACCGTGGGCACCGGCAAGAGCGTCCAATGGCCGGCGCCCAGCAGCGTCGGCGGAAAAGGCAACGAAGGCGTCGCCGGCCAGGTAAGCCAATCGCCGGGCGCCATCGGCTACGTCGAGCTGGCCTATGCGCTGCAGAACGAGATGGCCTACGCGCTCGTTCGCAACCGGGACGGCAACTATCTCTATCCCACGGTCGAAACGATCAAGGCTGCCGCTGCGACCAAGCCCGGGGTGAGCGCAGCCGATTTCTCGATCGTCGACGCGCCCGGCGCCAATTCCTACCCGATAGCCGGCTATTCGTGGGTGGTGCTTTACCAGATGCCGCCCAACCCCCGGCGCGCCGCCCTGGTCAAGGCGGCGATGCAATGGCTGGTCACCAAGGGCCAGGAGACGGCCGAGTCGGTGGGATACGTTCCTTTGCCGGAAAAGGTACAGGCCCAGGCGCTTGCTATCCTGAGCCGGATGAGAACCCCCTAGGGCCGATCGGACGGGCTCTTTGCCGCAGCGTAAAGGAAAACATGAGCGCGACCGGTGACGGTCGGCCGGCCGACCGAAGACCGCAGGAGGGTGGCTTGGCCGCAGGTGCGCGGGCGCGGGCGGGCGGTGGCGCTGCCGGAGGGCGGCGCGGGCGGATGGCCGGATGGCTGTTTTTTCTCGCGATGGACCTGGCGTGCGGTCTTTTTCTTCTGGTAGTTGGGGGGATTTTCCTGGAGTTGCTGGCTGGGTCCTGGCCGTCGATTCGCGCCTTCGGCTTAAGCTTTCTTTGGACTAGCGCCTGGGACCCGGTGGCGGGGAAATTCGGCGCCCTGCCGTTCATCTACGGGACGCTGGTCAGTTCGCTGGTGGCGATTGCGCTGGCCGCGGGCGTGGGCCTGCTGGCGGCGATCTACCTGGCGGAATTTGCGCCTGGCTGGCTGGGCGCGCCGCTCGGATTGCTTATCGAACTGCTCGCCGCGGTGCCCAGCGTGGTTTACGGCTTGTGGGGGCTTTTCGTACTAAGCCCGATCGTACGCAGCCAGATCGGTCCGTTTCTGCAGGCGACGCTGGGGTTTCTGCCGTTGTTTTCGGGACCGATCTACGGGGTGGGAATGCTGACGGCGATTCTGATCCTGGTGCTGATGATCGTTCCCACGGTGGTGGCGGTCTCGCGCGACGTATTGCTGGCGGTGCCCGATATTCAGCGCGAGTCGATGCTTGCGCTGGGGGCCACGCGCTGGGAGGTGACCCGCCGGGTGGTGCTGCCTGCCGCGCGGGGCGGTATTTTTGGCGCCTGCGTGCTGGCCCTGGGGCGCGCCGTCGGCGAGACCATCGCAACGACAATGGTGATCGGCAACCGGCCGGTGATCTCCGCCTCGCTGTTCGCGCCCGGCTATACGCTGGCCAGCGTCATCGCCAATGAATTCACCGAGGCGACGACCACCGTCTACCTGGGGGCATTGACCGAGCTGGGTCTTTTGCTCTTCGTGCTGAGCCTGATTGTCAACGGCCTGGCCCGGGTGTTGCTGCGGGCGTTGTCGGGAGGCTTGCGGCAGGCATGAGCGGTGCGGTCGTCCATCGTGCGCGCTCGGCGGCGCTCTGGCGGCTAAGGTCTGCGGCCGCGCCCTGGCTGTGCGCCTGCTGCGCCGCCGGGGTGGCAGGCGCTCTGCTGCTGATCCTGGGCTACGTGGTGCGCGAAGGCTTGGGCGCGTTCTCGTTGTCGTTCCTGACAGAGCTGCCGCATCCGGTGGGGGTTGCAGGAGGCGGCGTGGGCAACGGCATCGTGGGCAGCCTTATCATCGTGGGGCTGGCGGCGCTGATGGCCTTCCCGGTGGGTACGCTGGCGGGAATTTTTCTTGCCAGCTCCGGATGGGAGACGCTGGTGGACTTGGTGCGTTACCTTTGCGATGTTCTGGCGAGCATCCCGAGCATCGCGATCGGGCTGTTTGCCTATTCGCTGTTGGTCGAGCCGTTCGGCCATTTTTCCGGTTTTTCGGCGTCGTTTGCCTTTGCCGTGCTGATGCTGCCGCTGATCATCCGGACCTCGGAAGCCGCGATGCGCGGGGTATCGCACGAGATTCGGGAGGCGGCCATTGCGCTGGGGGCGCGCGAGCACGTCGCCACGCTGCGCTTTGTCCTGCCGGCAGCGTGGCCGGGCGTGGTGACGGGTCTGCTGCTTGCGGTGGCGCGAGTGACGGGCGAGACGGCGCCGCTTTTGTTTACCGCCTTTGGGAGCCAGTTCTGGGAGCTTAACCCGGCCAATCCGATGGCTGAGCTTTCGCTGCAGATTTTCACCTACGCCATTTCGCCCTACCGTTCCTGGCATGCGCAGGCATGGGCCGGGGCGCTGCTGCTCATTTTGTCGGTCTTTGCGTTGAGCGTGCTGGCGCGGCTGTTTTTGAGGCGAAGCGCGCGCAGCTAAAGCCGATGGCTCACGGCCGCGCCGGGAAAAGCCGGCTCTGCCGCCGGGGCCGCGCGCTGGCCGGTCATCAGGCCGCGCCTGGCGTTGCGGCCGGGCCACGCCCAGTCTTGTGATGCACCCGGAGCCCGATCGCCAAGGCGCGGGCCCAGCCCGGCGCCGGCCATCCGGCGGCCGGTCGCACTGCTCGTCCGGTTCGCGTAGAATGTTTGCCAGTGGGGCCGTCACAGTGTCCGGCAGCATGACCGTCAAGCTCGCTTGTCGCGGTCTGAGTGCCTACTTTGGGCAGTTGCGGGCGCTTCACGATATCAACCTTGACATCGCCACCAATTCGGTGACGGCCGTAATCGGGCCGTCGGGCTGCGGCAAGTCGACCCTGGTGCGCTGTTTCAACCGGATGCACGAGGTGGTTGGCGGGGCCCGAGTGGAAGGGCAGGTGCTGCTCGACGGCGAGGACGTCTATGGGCCGGGCGTCGACGCCCCCGCGGTCCGCCGGCGGATTGGCATGGTCTTTCAGCGGCCGACGCCGTTCCCGACCATGACGATCGAGGAGAACGTGGTGGCCGGACTGTCGCTCGACGGCAACCGGCTGAGCCGGACCGCAAAGGAGCGGGTCGTCGAGCGCGGCCTTAGGCAGGCGGCGCTCTGGGACGAGGTCAAGGACCAACTGGGCAAGCCGGGCACCAGCCTTTCCGGCGGTCAGCAGCAACGGCTATGCATTGCCCGGGCGCTGGCCGTGGAACCTGAGGTCCTGCTGCTCGACGAACCCTGCTCCCAGCTTGACCCAATCTCAACCGCGCGGATCGAGGAGCTGTTAAGCGAGCTTGCCGCGGATTACACGATCGTGCTCGTAACGCACAACATGCAGCAGGCCGCCCGGGCCTCCAATTTCACCGCCTTCCTTCTTGGCGGCAAGCTGGTGGAATTCGGCGAAACCAACCAGATTTTCACCAACCCCGCCTGCCGCGAAACCGAGGATTACGTTACGGGGCGGTTCGGTTAACGAACCCGGGAGGTCCCGCCATGGACGAACCTCAGCAGTTGCACACCAACCGCCAGTACGAGGAGGAGCTGCGCACGCTGCGCGCCGACCTGTTGCGGATGGGCGGCCTGGTCGAGCGGCAAATCGCCGAGGCGGTTGGCGCCCTGGTCGAACGCGACTCCGAGAAGGCGCGCCGCACCATCGCCCAGGACGCCGAAGTCAACCGCATGGACATCGAGTGCGAGGCGCGCTGCATCAGGCTGCTCGCCCTTCACCAGCCGGCCGCCAGCGATCTGCGCTTCATCACCACCGGCTTCAAGATCACCGCCGACCTGGAGCGGATCGGCGACAACGCGGTCAACATCTGTGAGCGCGCGATCGAGTTGAACGAACAATCGCAGCTCAAACCTTACATTGACCTGCCGCGCATGGCCGAGCTGGCCCAGTCGATGGTCAAGGACAGCCTGGACGCCTTCATGCGCAACGACACGGCGCTGGCCGAGCAGGTGATCGCCCGCGACGACGAGGTCGACGCGCTAAACCACCAAATCTACCGCGAACTTCTGAGCTACATGGTGGAGGAGCCCAAGACCATTGCCCAGGCGACCCGAGTGCTGTTCGTTTCCAAGTACCTCGAGCGGATCGCCGACCACGCCGCCAACATTGCCGAGAACGTCATCTTCATGGTCAAGGGCAAGACCATCCGCCACATGGACAGGAGCAAGCGGTGACGGCCGAAACGGCGGCGGCCGGCTCGGCTCGGCCCCTGGTGCTGGTCGTCGAAGACGAGCCCGACATCGCCGAGCTGGAGCGCTACAACCTGGAGGCCGAGGGTTTCGCGGTAGAGCTTGCCTTCGACGGGGCCCGCGCCCTGGAAGCGATCGCGCGCCGGGTGCCCGATCTCGTCGTGCTCGATCTGATGCTGCCGGGGATGTCGGGGCTGGAGCTGTGCCGCAAGCTGCGCGGCCAGACCGCGACGGCGCGCCTGCCGCTTCTGATGGTGACCGCGCGCGGCAGCGAGGCCGACCGGGTGCTTGGACTTGAGCTGGGCGCCGACGATTACATGGTCAAGCCGTTCAGCCCGCGCGAGCTGGCGGCGCGGGTGCGGGCGCTTTTACGCCGCAGCGCGATGGCGGCCGAGACGGCGGGCGGCGAGAGCTACCAGCGCGGCCGGCTGCGGATCGATTTCGCCACCTACGAGGTCTTTGTCGACGGACAGCCGCGCACGCTCACCGCGCGCGAGCTGGAGCTGCTCAAGTTTTTTGTCAGGCATCCGCTGCGGGTATACACCCGGGAGCAACTCCTCGACCAGGTCTGGGGCCGGGAAGCTTTCGTCGAGCCGCGCACGGTGGACGTCCATATAAGGCGGCTGCGCCAGCAGCTCGAGCGCGACGATTCCCGGCCGCGGGCAATTCTAACGGTGCGCAACGTTGGCTATCGTTTCAACCCGGAGGGGCTGGACTAGGCCGGCGCTGGCGCGGTGCATCTTTCTGGCCTGCGCCGGGTTTGCGCCCGGCGCTGTCGGACTGATCGTTCTGGCCGCCGCCGACCGGCTGGCCTGGGGCCTGAGCGCGGCGGCGCTCGGTCTGGGGCTTGTGGGATGCCTGCTGGCGGCCAGGGCGGCGGCCCGCTGGTGGGAGCTGCGTTCGGCCCGGCTCGACGCTCTGGCCCGGGCGCTGGAAGAGAAGAGCGTGCTGCCGACTTCCTGGACCGGCGCGGCCGGCGCTGCACACCTGGGCGCGAGCGAAGCGCGGCTGGCCGCCGGGGCCGGTGAGGTTTTGCGGGAGCTCCTGCTGCTCGAGGCCGAGCGCGACGAACTCGAGGCAGTCGTTCGCAGCATGGCGGAAGGGGTGGTGGTGACCGACCGGCGCGGCCGCATCCGGTTTATCAACCGCGCGGCGCGGCTGTTGTTTGCGCTCGAGCCGGAGCGGGAGCTGACGGGGCACGACCTGGTCGAGCTTTGCCGCGACCCGGCGATGCAGCAGGTGCTGTCGCGCGCAACCGAAGCGGCCGGCGGCGGTTCGACCACCCAGGAGGTCTACATCCAGCAGCCGGTGGCGCGTTGGCTGGCCGTGGCCTGCGCTCCGGTGCGCGAGGCAGCCGGCGCGCCGGCCGCCTTGGTCCTGGTTTTTCACGACGTGACGCGCTTAAAGGCGTACGAGAGCTGGCAGTCCGAGTTGGTGGCCAATTTGACCCACGAGCTGCGCACGCCGCTTAGCGCTTTGCGCGGCTACGCCGAAACCCTGGCGCGCGGAGTGCCCGACCCGGCCACTGAGCGGCGCTTTCTCGGCATCATCGAGCGCCAAGCCGAGCGCTTGGCGCGCATGGTGGACGACCTGGTAGCGCTCTCGGAATTGGAGCGCGGCTTGAGGCCGCTCAGGTTTGCCGCGCTCGACCCCAAATCGCTGCTCGAGGAGGCGGCAGAGCTGATGTCCGAGCCGGCTCGGCAAAAGGGCGTTGAGCTCAGGATCGTCTGCCCGCAGAACCTCCCACCGCTGGATGCCGACCGCGACCGTCTGCAGCAGGTGCTGATCAACCTCCTTGACAACGCCCTTAAGTACACGCCTGGCGGCGGGTCAATCCAGCTCGGCGCCGGGGTCGCTTCTGACCCTGATGGCGGCGGCCAGGCCGGCGTCGAGTTCAGCGTAGGCGATACCGGAGAAGGCATCGCGCCGGCTGACCTGCCGCGGCTGACCGAGCGTTTTTACCGGGCCGACCGGGCGCGTTCGGTCGAGCCGGGCGGCAGCGGTCTTGGCCTTGCGATCGTCAAGCATATCGTCAAGCTTCATGGCGGGCGGCTTCGGATTGAAAGCCGCCTACGCAAGGGCACGACGGTTCGCGTCTGGCTTGGGCTGGCGAAAGCAAAAGCCGCTGACCCTGTTGCGGGCAGCCCAGGGCTGTGAAAAAGCTAGTAAGGCGAGCGCGCCCTTAGCTCAGCGGATTAGAGCAGCAGACTACGGATCTGCGGGTCGGGGGTTCAAATCCCTCAGGGCGCGCCAGAAATCCCGGCTGTCGCCGCCAGAGGTCGTACGTGCAGACGCCAAGCTGAGCCGGCTGTGCCGGCCAGCCTCGCGACTGAATCGCGTTCGCCCTTTGGCGCAACTGCCAGCGCGGAACCGCTTCACACCGCTTGAGGCGAAAGCGTTGGCTCTGTCAGCGGCCTGCCCTTGGTCGGGGGCCAGGATGCCGGCGGATCATTGGGCCGTCCAGCCGCCGTCGACGAGTAGGCTCGCCCCGGTGATTAGCGAGGCGGCTGGCGAGGCCAGGAAAACGATGGCAGCGACCACCTCCTGGGGACGGCCGAGCCGGCCTAGCGGAATACGGCTCACCACCCAGTTGCGGAAGGCGGGATCGGCGAAAAACGGCGCGGTCAGGGGCGTCTCGACGAAGGTCGGGGCGACGGAATTGACCCGGATATTGTGGGGCGCCAGTTCCACCGCCAGCGCCTTGGTCATCCCCTCGACGGCGTGCTTGGTAGCGCAGTAGACGGTGCGCAGCGGAGCGCCGACGTGACCCATCTGCGAGGAGACGTTGATCACTGCGCCCCCAAGCTCACGCCGGTCCGGAGCTTCCAGCATCTTGCGAACCGCCGCCTGGGCGGCCAGGAAACTGCCTCGCACATTGAGCGCGAGCAACCGGTCCAGATGGTCGTCGGTCACCTCGAGAAAGGGCTCAGGAATGTTGCCCCCGGCATTGTTAACCAGGATATCGAGCTGCGCCAGGTTGCCGACGGCGGCGCGCAGGACGGGCCCATCGGTGACGTCGCATACCAGCGTGCTCGCCGTACCGCCCGACTCGGCGATGCGCCGGGCCACCGCTGCCAACTCCGCCCCCGAGCGGCTTAGCAGCACCACCTCGGCACCGGCCGCCGCCAGCGCGATGGCGGTATCAGCGCCCAGCCCGCGCCCGGCCCCAGTGACCAGCGCGGTGCGCCCCTCAAGGCGCAACGACCAGGGCGGTTCGGTGGTGGCAGGGTTTATGGCTCGCCTCCGGCGCTGACGCCATGCCCTACCTTGCGCCCGCCGTAACGCCTAAGACGGAGGTCTGCCTGCTCCTTGTGAGCCCAGAAACGCTCGATGGCGCACAAGCGCGAACAGTAATCCCCGATCACCACGCTGGCTGCTGCAGTGCACTCCTGGTAGGTCACCGTCTTGAGGAACTTTCCTACCCAAAGGCCGCCGGTATAGCGCGCCGCGCCCCTGGTGGGCAGGATGTGGTTGGTGCCGATAACTTTGTCGCCGAAAGCCACGTTGGTTTGCGGGCCGAGAAACAGCGAGCCGTAATTTTTCAGCCGTTCCAGGAAGAAACGCGGCTGGCTCGTCAGCACTTCGACATGCTCGTAAGCCAGCCGGTCGGCCTCGCGCACCGCCTCATCCAGGTCGGCCACCAGAATGATCTGACCCCAGTCGCGCCACGCCTGGCCGGCGACCTCGGCCGTGGGTAGAGTCTTCAACTGGCGGGCAATCTCAGCCGCCAGCGCCTCGGCGAGGCGGCGCGACGTGGTGATCAAGGCGGCCGGCGAGGTGGGTCCGTGTTCGGCCTGGCCCAAGAGGTCGACGGCAACCATCTCCACATCCGCGCTGTCGTCGGCGATGACCAGCACCTCGGTGGGGCCGGCCAACAGGTCGATGCCGACCCGTCCGAAAAGCTGGCGCTTAGCTTCCGCCACGTAGGCGTTGCCTGGACCCACCAGCATGTCCGTCGGGGCTATGCTGGCGGTGCCCAGCGCCATGGCCGCAACCGCCTGGACGCCGCCCAGGATGTAGATCTCGTCCGCCCCGGCCAGCGCGATCGCGGCAATGGTCTCGGGATGCGGCTGGCTGCCGGTGGGCGGCGTGCAGGCCGCTATGCGGCGCACCCCGGCCACTCGCGCGGTGACGATGCTCATGTGTGCCGAGGCTACCATTGGGTAGCGGCCGCCCGGGATGTAACAGCCGACGCTGTCCACCGCAATGTGGCGGTGGCCAAGACGCACCCCCGGCAAAGTTTCCGCCTCGATCTCCCGCATCGACTCCTTCTGCCGTTGGGCGAAGCCGCGGACCTGCGTCTGGGCGAACCGGATATCGTCAAGCGTGCTGGCAGGAACGCTCGCGACCAGGTCCTGGACTTGTTCGGCCGAGAGGCGGAAGGAAGCCGGCGACCACCGGTCGAAAAGCTCGGAGAAGCGGCGCACTGCGCCGTCGCCCTCTGCCTTGACCGCGGCAATAATGTTGGCCACCGTCTCTCTGATCTTGTTGTCGTCGGCCTCTGTTCCGGCCGTCCCAAGCGCTTCCTTAAGATAGGTCGCCACGGTTGGGCACCTCTCGCGAAGACCGGGCTGCCGGCTGTTCGCTCGGCTCTTTGACGGCGCCCGGGTTGACCCGCGGTGCTGGCGCTTCCGTGATAGGCAGCGAAGCGCCGCAGGCGAGAATTTCGCAAACTGCGCCCGGGGCAGAGCCCGCGGCCAGTCGCTTGGCCCAGCAGGTCCCGCCTCTTTCAGCCGGAGCGCGCAACAGCAAAACCACCCTGGCGTATCTCCCCCCTCTGTGCTGCGGCCAAGGCCTCCAACTTCCGGGTCCGCTTTGCCAAACCTCTATATCCTACCACGCTTACGAGGCGTCAAGACCATTACCGGGCAGCGAGGGTGGCGGGCCCGACCATTGCATGGGTCCGGCCTTAATCCGAGACTAAGGTTGAGGTAGTTCTGCTAATAGAGAGACCATTGCAGATATGGCTAGCCTAATCTATTGTTGGTTTAGGACATGGCGGCTTTTGCCTGAACATTCCAAGGCTACGGTCAGAACTACCGCGAGGGACAAGCCATGAGAATCACGCGAATCCGGGAGACGCAAAGCGGCGAAGAAACTATCGAAGTCGAAACGGTGGGGCGCGCGCTGCTGAACGATCCGCTGGTCAACAAGGGGCTTGCCTTCAGCGAGCAGGAGCGAGGCGAGCTGGGGCTTGAGGGCCTGCTTCCCCCGCGAGTGTTGACGATGGAGGAGGAGGCGGCATTGGCGTACGAGGAGTACCGGCAAAAGACCACCGACCTCGAGCGTCACATCTACCTGACCAGCCTGCAAAATCGCAACGAAACTCTCTTCTTCCGGGTGCTAACGGACCACCTCGCCGAGATGATGCCGATTGTTTATACGCCGGTGGTTGGCGCGGCGGTGGAGGGCTTCAGCCATAGTTGGCGCAAGGCGCGCGGGCTTTTTCTGACTCCCGCGCAGCAGGGCCGACTCGGATCGATCCTACGCAACCTGCCCAATGCCGAGCAGGTCGAGGCCGTCGTTGCCACCGACGGCGAGGCGATCCTGGGGATCGGCGACCAGGGGGCGGGCGGGATGGCGATCTCGGTCGGCAAGCTGGCGCTGTACACGGCCTGCGGCGGAATTGCGCCCGAGGCGACGCTGCCGGTGATGCTCGATGTCGGCACGGACAACGCCGAGCGTCTGGCCGATCCGCTCTACCTCGGCTGGCGCCATCCGCGCGTGCGGGGGCCGGCCTACGATGACTTTCTCGAGGCCTTCGTCAGCGCGGTGCAGGAGACGCTGCCTCGCGCGTTGCTGCAATTCGAGGACTTCGGCACGCTCAACGCGCGCGCCCTGCTCGAGCGCTACCGCACTCGCGCACGCGTCTTCAACGACGACATCCAGGGCACCGGCGCGGTTACCCTGGCCAGCCTCATCGCGGCCGCCGCCGTCACCGGGTCCAAGCTGAGTGCGCAGGAGGTGGTGATTTTCGGCGCCGGCAGCGGCGGTACCGGCATTGCCGACCAAATCGTTGCGCAGATGGTGGCCGAAGGGCTTTCGCCGGCGCAGGCGTTCTCCAGGATTTGGCTGGTTGGCCGCCATGGCCTGATGCTCTCGAACATGGAGGAGCCGAAGTTCCCGTACCGCCGGAAATTTTATCAGCCGGTCGAGCGCGTGAAGGGTTGGAAGCTTGGCGGCAACGGTCCGATTACGCTAGCCGACGTCGTGCGCAACCTGCGTCCTGGCGTGTTGATTGGCACGTCGGCAATTGCCGGGGCGTTCAGCGAGCAGATCGTCCGGGCGATGGCCTCTTACGCCCAACGCCCGATCGTTTTTCCGCTTTCCAACCCCACGACGAAAGCTGAGGCGACGCCGCGCGACCTGCTGGCGTGGACCGAAGGGCGCGCGCTGGTGGCAACCGGCAGCCCCTTCCCGGACGTAACTTACGCCGGCCGGCGCATTCGCATCAGCCAGTGCAACAACTCGTTCATCTTTCCCGGCGTTGCCCTGGGAGTGCTGGCCTGCGGCGCGGGCCGCGTGAGCGACGGCATGTTCATGGCGGCCGCCGCCGCACTGGCTGAGTGCTCGCCCTCGCGCCGCGACGCTGAGGCGGCGCTGCTGCCCCCGGTCGAGGAGGTGCGTCAGGTTTCGCGCCAGGTGGCGCTTGCGGTTGCCTCGCAGGCGCAGCGCGAAGGGCTGGCCCTGAAGACCAGCGCGGAGGAACTGGAAAAGGCGGTTGAAGCCAAGATGTGGACGCCGCGCTACGCGCGCATCAGGCTTAAGCCGCGAATCAAGACGCAAGCCTAGACCGCGCACCGGCTGCGCACCTGTCACTCATCCCGCGACTCAACTGGCGCAAGGCTGTCCCAGAGTGGGGAGTTGTCTCCCCGGCTGGGCCGTCAGGTCGATTGGGCGACCGGCATCGGCAGCCGGGCTGGCCGGCGCGCCGGTGCAGTTGTCCCCGGCAGGATTTGACGGCTTTCGGCATCGCCGCCAGGCCAGCCGGGTCTCGGTTCCGGGTTGCGCCGGGTTCTCATCTGTTGCTGTTGCGGCCGGGGGTTTGAGGGGCTCGTCTTTGCTGGCGACGGCCGGGCGCGGCGCAGGCAGGCCAACGGGAGCGCGACGCCACGCTGGTCGGCACGCGAGCCAGCCGCCGCGCGATGGTGTGGCGCCGCGGTTTCGGGACCCCTCGCGCGCGCTGCTCGTTCTTGTCTCCCTCTCCCCTTGGGGGGAGAGGGGAGGGTGAGGGGGGCTGCTGGCGCCACCTCGAGTCTCTGGGTGCGTCCCCCCTCTGCCTTCGACTGCGCTTGCGCGGTGCGTCCCCCCTCTCCCTTCGACTCCGCTTGCGCTCCGCTCAGGGCGGCGCCTTGAT
>JAJYRQ010000012.1 GCA_021794015.1 Deltaproteobacteria bacterium
TCGGTCACCCCAAGCCTGGCCGCCAGCGCGCGTATGCTCTCGCCGGCCGCGCTGCCCAGCACGATGCGCGCGCGCGTGGCCAGCGCCTGCGGGATGCTATGGGTGCGCAACCACGCCTCCAGTTGCTTGCGGTCTGCCGCCCTCACTTCCACTCCACCTGCTTTTACGCCCATGCTGCATAGACGAACAAACCCATATTTAATTCAGAGACGGGACACTAGACGCTCCCGAGGTAGGCGTGGATAACCTCGGCGTTGTTCTGCACCTCGGCAGGCGCGCCTTCGGCTATCTTACGGCCGAAATTCAAGACGACCACCTTGGTGGAAATCTGCATCACGAGGTCCATCCGGTGTTCGATGAGCAGCACGGTCACGTTGTGGCGGTCGCGAATGTCACAGATGAGCCGCGCCAGGCCGCTTAGCTCCTCGTGGTTAAGCCCGCCTGCCGGCTCGTCCAGCAGGAGCAGCCTGGGCTTGGCCACCAGCGCTCGTGCCAGTTCGATTCGCTTAAGCGTTCCGTACGGAAGCCCCGCGGCAAGGTGGTCGGCAACCGGGCGCAAGCCGAGAAACTCCAGCATCTCGAGCGCCGACTGTCTGGCCGCTCGCTCCTCGGCAGAGACTGACGGCAGGCGCAGGGCGTTGCCCAGGTAGCCGCTGCGGGTGCGGCTGTGCAGCCCCACCATCACGTTCTCGACCACCGCCATGTGCGGGAAGAGTGCCAGGTTCTGAAACGTGCGGCCGATTCCCAGGCCTGCGATCCGGTAACGCGGCAGGGCGAAGATCGACTTTCCTGCGAACGCAATATCTCCCCGCTGAGGAGCGTAGAGCCGGCTCAGGCAGTTGAAAAGCGTCGTCTTGCCCGCGCCGTTGGGGCCGATCAGACCGACAATCTGCCCCTGCTCGACATCGAAGGAAACCCCTTCCAGCGCCACGATCCCGGAGAATCGCACCGTTAGGTCGCGAACCGAGAGCAAAGGAAGGTCGCTATGCATCACCAACTATGAACGCCCCAATCCGGAGGAGCCTGCAACGCCGACAACTCCAGCCGCCGAGGATTCCTGGTCTTCACCGAGGGTCTCTCCCGAACCCACGTGCGCCGACTCCGGCTCCACGCGATCCGGGACCGCCGCAGACGCGCGGCTCGGGCAGGACGACGCCTGAACCGAGACACCTAGGCCGGCCCCGCCAAGAGTAACACGTTGCTACGGGCCATGGCTTGGCCTTAATCTGCTAGGGTGGATTTTAAATGTCAAGCCTTTCGCCAGCTTATGGCAGAGCCGGCCGGTGGCTCCCGCCCGCAAACCCTTCACTACCCAACGCCCTCAGGGCGGACGTCGGCGGCACGTTGCGCGCCGGGCGGGCGATCCGAGCGCATCGCCGGTCTGACCTCCCCCATACGCGGGTGGACAGGGGTGCGGCCGGGTGCTTATCTGATGGTTCGCGGGTTCTTTTGAGCCGTTAGCTCAGGCCGGTAGAGCATCTGACTTTTAATCAGAGGGTCCCGGGTTCGAGTCCCGGACGGCTCACCAAAATCCCCTCGAACGACAGGGAGTTCCAAGCATTGACGAAAAGCGGCGGGTACTCGGCTCTTCGGTAAGCAGTGGCTAAGCAGTTAGGGGGCGAAGGGAAGTCCGTCAGCTTGCGGGCAACCCGCCCCAACCCGCGTCAGCGGGAAGAACCGTATCTTCAGACGCCAGTGAGAACGAGTCTCTAGCTGACAACCTCGACGGAGCGCCTGTCGCAACGAGGCAGAATCTTGCGCGCCGGCGGCGCGGGTGAAGACAAGAGCTTTCGGGAACAGGTCGGCTCGGCCCAGGCACGCTCCGAATCGGTGGGTGCGTAGCCCACGAGATCAATTCCGAGGACGACCGCCTCGCTCCAGGCGGTGCGGCGCAACGCTTCCGAGCCGCGGACACGAATCCGTCCACGCCGAGCAGCGGCAAGCTCAGAGGCGTAGCGGATAGCCTCGGGCTCAGGGCCGTTTACCGCAAGAAAGCCAACATGGTCGGTTATCACCGCTTGCTCTGGCTGGTCAGCCCAGACCAGACGGTTCTGAATCTTGAGAAAAGGGGATTCCCCGGCTGCCACGCTGGCTGCCCTTGAGCGTCGGCGCCCCCTGTTCCGGAGGCGAGCCGGAAAGCGGTATATGTTCAGGGTTCGAGGCCATGGCGCCGTGCGGCGTACCGGCCGTTCCCGTTTAGGCCGCTGGCTCGTGCCGCGCCGGCCGCTCTCTCACAACCCGGCAGGGTTCGCGACGCCGGGCCGCTCAACTAACGGCCAGCTTCGACTCTGCGCTCCAACGGCCGCCCCAGTTATCTTGCCAAACGATCTTCAGGGTGCCGCTTTGCTCGGCGCGCATCGTGAAACCCAGGAAGGGGTTGGTGCTGACAGCTATGCCCCACTGCGCGGTCATCAGCGGCTTGCCATTGAAGCTCGCGGCCACTGTCCGCACAAAATGGGCGGGCGCTTCTGCAACAACGAACCGGCCTTGCTCATCTTTGTGCAGGCCGGTAGCCATCGGGTGCATGATTAGGCAATGGATCTCCACCAAGTCGCCCTTCTTGGCGCTGGCGGGCATGCTGATCATAGGGTTGCCTATATTCTGTGCCATCGATGCTTTCCCCTATCGCTGCGAAGGCGGGCAATCAGCCGCAGCCGCTGATGGTGACCCGGACTTCCCGCACCGCGGCCATCAGCAAGCCTTTGTTGGTCTTCGCGACGGCGCGAACGTTGGAAGTATCGCCCATCTTGATGCGTAGCCGAAAATAGGCCCTGCCGCTGGCGGGAGTGAAATGGAATTCGCTGGCTAACGGCTTCGGGTTCTTATCCACATAGAGGTAGACCGTCTTAACGTAGTCGTCAGCCGTCATGGGCGAGTCGACCTCAACGCTGACCGGCACCTCGGCCCCATTCTCGGCGGTGGCCGGCGCCTTGAGCTTCACCCTCGCGGACAAAGGGACGTCGCCCTTGCCGACCGTCTGCCTCAAGGCATCGGCGAGCGTCCTGGCCTCAAAGGCCTGGCTTGGCTGGACCGCGGCGTTGTCGGCGCAAGCGCGGCGGCGAGCGAACGCCGCCAGCCCGGCGGTGGCGCCGGCGGCAAGGGTGATGCGGAGGAAATCACGTCTTCTCATTTTGACCCGGGTCACGGTAAAGACCCCCTTTCTCTCGCTCTTCGTGCCTCAACGGATAGTAGGCGGAACGCCGATGGCGGCGCCCCTGCTTTCACCGGAAGACCAGGCGGGAGCCGACGGCGACTTCCGGCCTGAGCCGGGCACCAAGCAGTAAGCTCGCTGCGGGTCGCGGGCGCGGCCGTCGCCATGGCAGCAGGAAAGCCGGGGACTCGGCGTTGGTTCTCCGCGTGAACCTGGCCACCTGTGCGCAGCCCTGTAGGCAAGACCCGACCGACCCTTTCCACGGCCAAGCTGCCGCCAACCACCGCGCGACAAGCGGCGTGCAGCCTCGCCCCGCGCCCGCCCGAACACCTGCCATCAGCACCCCGCGGCGCTCACAACCTCTTTGCTGTACCGGCTCAACGGGGTCACAACCGTTCTCCCCTCGACTTTCCGCCTCCACTGTCCGGGGCCATACGTCTCTACGAGTTGCTCCCTGTAAGCAACGAAAAAATCGTCGAACAACGCCGCTCCCAGAATGCCGGTTGCGGATAGCGTCTGGGTGGCCGGTTCGTAGCGCAGCACAACGGTGGCCAGCCGTTGTGGCGCAGGCCCGGACAGGACGGCGGCGCCGCTTGCGGGGTCGTAGACACTGTGGTGGGCGCAGCACACGATCACGCGGCTGCGCCCGGCGATCCTGTTCGCCCCGCTCGCGTAGGAAATCGCACTCCTTTGCCTGCTCGGGTAGGCCAGTTGATGGGCACAGATGGCTGAATAGGCCACAAGCGAAGCCGCCGGCCCCACCCCTCCGGGCCAACGATACGAAACCCCGTCGCCGCGCGACAACTCTCTCGGGGACGCCGCAGCCCCGAGATTCATCAGGAAGCACGGGGTGCTCACGTAAGGATAAGCGAACACCAGCGCCTCAGCGGTTTCGAGCCCGCGTGCCGCCAGCGGCTTCCCTGCGTCGTCCACAAGCAGGGCCTCGGCCCACCGTGTAAACTCGCCGCGCCGGACAGCCCCAGCCACCAGGCGGTCGGCGACCGCAACGGTGGCAAGGCCGGCGCACAGGCCGAGAACTGACTTTTCTCTCATGCTCTGACCCCACACCCGTCAGGCGTGTTCCCGGAGGACCGCGCCGCTACCCATCGGCGATCAGGCGAACATGTCTCGAAAAAGCCCCCGGGCCCACTCCAGATAAGCCTCGGCCATCGCATGGTCTCGCTGCTCGAACAGCTTCACGTTGGCGAATTGGAAACTTTTCGTCTTCTTGTCATAGGCATAGTGGGCATCGACCGCTATGGCCTCCGTCGGGCTCCCGTTGACCATCGAATAACACAGCGTTTCCGGGCTCTCCCACGGGATCTTTTTGTTCTGGGCCCGCGCCGCCAGCACCTTGGCTACGTACGCGCCTTCGGAGTTGGCAGTGTTGGCGCTCTTCGAGTACGGCATGGGGCGCGCATCGCCGGTCACATACACATGCTCGTCGCCGGGAACGTTATAGTAGTAGGGATCGATTCGGGCTTCCTTCTGGGGGCTCTGGCGATCCACCAATCCCATCTGCTCAATTAGCAGCCCGGCCCGCACTCCCGGATAAATCGCGGCGTCGTCGAACCCGTACGAGGTAAACTCGGTCTTGAGAAGGCGCTTTTCCACGTCCACCGACTTGATTTCCACTGACGGCTTGTACTCGATGATGTCCTTGTAGAGTTGGTCGAAGGCCGCGTGGAAGCCCTTCGCCTTGATCGTAATGTCCGGGTTGGCGTCGAGCACCAGCACCTTGCCCTTGATGCTCTTGCGCTTGAACCACGAGGCGATCATGCAGGCCCGCTCATACGGGGCCGGCAGGCAACGATAGTTGCCGCTCGGCACGGACTGGACGAAAATCCCGCCCTCGAAGCTATGGACTTTGTTGCGGATCGTTACGTGCTCCGTGGGCATGACGAACCCACCGGGGTAAGCCGTACGCAGCGCGTACTCGACCTCGGGCTCCTTGACCCCGATGCGGCCGTAGTCGTAATCGATGCCCGGCGCCACCACCAGGAAATCGTACCCGATCTCGCCCAGGTTGGTATAAAGCCTGCGCGCGGCCCGGTCGAGCCCGGTGGCAGTTGCACTGAAGTAGACGAACTTGTGGTTCCTCGCCGCATCAAGGAAGCTGTAGTTGGCCCGAAATTCCAGATTGATTAGGTCGTCGTACCATAAATTGCTGGTGAAGCAGGAGGCGTACATGTCTCGTCTGTCCACCACCACCACGTCGAACTTTGGGTAGGCGCGCTTGGCATGTTTGGCAATCGTGAGCCCCGAGGTGCCCGCCCCCACGATCACCAGGCGCGGACCCCTTGCTTTGGGCAGCTCGGCCTTCCCCTTGCCCCCGACGAGAGGCGCCGCCTCGGCGCGCGGTGCCGAGCCACGGCCGCCGACTGAGGCGGCGGCCACCCCGGCTGTGACCAGCGCGCATTTCTTCAGGACCGATCGGCGAGATTCCATCGCTAGCTTATTGTCCATTGTCTCCTCCCTCTTTGGTTGGCTGGCGGCGGGCCAGCTCGGTGTCAGGCTGGCCCGCCGCGTGTTACCTGACCATCCCGCCGAGCCGCCTGCGCGGCACAGCAACGCCCGCCCGCTGCGAGCTGCGGCGGCGAACCGCACCCGCTTTATCAGCGAGCAGTGGAGAACGGCCGGAGGGTTGCCGCTCCGGCCGGTGCTTCAGCTCTGCGTGTGACTTCAGGTTGTTTTCTCCGGAATTCGGTCGAGATTCTCTTGTTCGCCAACCTGTTCCTCTCGAATGCGGCTCTGGCGTATGTCAGCGGCGTCTATGCGCATAAGTTCCTGCTTGCCGACACGCCCACCCTGGCGCACCAGGCGCCAGGCCTGGCAAAGCTTGATGCGGTCGATCGCATTGCGCACGGTGCGGCCATTGGCAAAGTCCGGTCCGCAGAGCAGCGGACGCAGGTACTCCCGGAAGGCTGAGCGAGCCTCCGAGTCCCATCTATACATCTGCTGCGACAACATCAGGTCGGCGATCTGCGTCAGTTCCGCAAGCGTGTAGTCGGGAAAGTCGATATGATAGGCGATCCGGGAATGCAATCCCGGATTCCCCGCGAAAAGCCCCCGCATTTTTTCCTTGTACCCCGCAAGGATCACCACCAGCTCGGCGCGCCGGTTTTCCATCGCCTCGAGCAGCATCTCGATTGCTTCCAGGCCGTAGTCGCGCTCGTTGCCGGGCCGATAAAGATGGTAGGCCTCATCGACGAAGAGCACGCCGCCGGTCGCTTTTCCTAAAACGTCGCGCGTCTTGGGCGCGGTATGGCCCACGTACCGGCCGATGAGATCGGCGCGCGTTGCCACAACCAGGTGCCCCTGGCTGAGATAGCCCAGCCGCTTAAGGACCCGGGCCATCCTGAGCGCAACCGTCGTCTTGCCGGTGCCCGGTCTGCCGGTGAAGCACATATGCAGCGTTGGCGTGGCGCCGGTCAGGCCGGCGCTATGCCGCAGCAGGGCCACCAGCGCAAAGGCGGCGATGTCGCGGATTCGCGCCTTCACCTGCTCAAGGCCGACGAGCTCGCGGTCGATCTCGTCCAGCGCGGCCAAAACGTCAGACCGCCTGAGGGCTTCGCCGATGTCCACGGGCCCGTCGGTCCCGCCGGCGTGGTGCGACGCGCCCCAAGCGGCGTCGCTGGCGGCTGGCCCTATTTGCTCGGCTGCCATCGCCCCTTCCTGCGCAACCGACCGCGGGCAAGGCGCCGCTGAGACAACCCCACCCCCGCCAGCTCGCCGGCGCCACGCCGGTTCAACGATTCGAGCACCGCCCGTCTCCTTTTTTGATCACCGCGCAGCGAACACCCAACCGCTCCGTAGAGCAGAGTAAAAGGTTGCCGGTCATGCGGCACCAAGCCGCCAGGCTCAGCTCCGACTCGCGATCGGTGAGCAGAAGCCCGAGGATGTCCCCCTGCGTCATGCGCGCGAGCGCGGCGCGCGCGCCGAGCAGCGGATAGGGCATCGGCATGCCCCGGCAGTCCACCCGCCAAAGCAACGCCTGAACTCGAGGGCCCATCGATCAAATGAACAGACTCACGTCCGCTTCGCTCGCGTACTCGAGAAAGGTTGCGGCGCCGCCCACCTCGATCCCATCGACCAGTTCCTCCTTTTTCACCCCCATCAGGTCCATCGTCATCTGGCAACCGATAAGCCGAGCCCCTCCTTCCCGGCAAACATCGAGTAGGTCGGGGAGCGTCGCTACGTGCGCCTTCTTGATCCAGCTTTTCATCATCATGGTTGCCATCGCGGTCATGCCCGGCAGGGCGCCAATGATGTTTGGCACCGGCACCGGCATCGCCGGATTGGCGAGCGAGGGCACCTTCAGGTGCTCGAGCTTTGCCTTCTTGATGATGTCGAGGCCGTAGAAGGTAAAGAAAATCCCTGCCTCCCAATCCATCGAGATCGCCGTGCTGGCCAGGATGAGCGGGGGATATGCCATGTCCAGGGTGCCCTTCGAGGCGATGAGGGCGACTCGCTTGACGCCGTTAGCTTTTGACATTGGGCTCTTCCTCCTGGCGCGCGGCATCGGCCGCGTGCCGCCTATTCCTTTGCCTTGCGAATATAAAAGAGATAGACGCCGCCGTTCTCGGTCCATCCAATGAGTTCGTTGCCGGTCTGCCGCGCCCAAGCTTCGAAGTCCTTTACCGCCCCCTTGTCGGTGGCTTCGACCCGAAGCACCTGGCCCAGAGCGATTTCTCTTATCGCCTTGCGCGCCTTGATCACGGGGATCGGGCAGAGCAGCCCCTTGGCGTCCAGCACCTTGTCGGTCTGGCTTGGTTCATCCATAAGCTCTTTTCCTCCTGCTGGCGTTCATCGCACCACGACCTGTATATCGTCGGCCTCCTCGGGAAGGATACCACGCCGGCGGTATTCGGCGGTCTTTTCGCGCGCGTAGTGGATGATCGCCGCCCGGCCATGGACAAGCGGCGCCAGGTCCTCCGTAAGATGGCTGGGCTCCAGTACCGCCAACCACCCCTCGCCATAAGGGTCGGTGTTAAGGAGCCGTGGATTCTTTAAAAGATCCCGGTTAACCTCCTGGATCGTGCCGCGCAGCGGGGTCCGGAGCGCGCCCACGAACTTGTTCGCCTCCAGCGTGCCGAAGGCCGCGCCGACCCGCGCCAGGCGTTTTCCGGGATGATGGAGCTCGACGTGGGCGATGCTCCCGGCCGCCCAGCAGCCGAGTTCGTCCATCCCGAGTCGCGCGCGCCCGCCCTCGACCTTGACCCAGAGGTGTTCGCCGGCAGCGTAGTAGCGGTCTTCAGGCAAGCGCATCAGGCGTGCTTTGGCCATGACCGTGCTCCTTACCTGTAATGCACCCAGCGATCGAGGCGCAGTTGGCGCCGGATGGCCGTGCGGTCGGCCGCCGTGGGTACGAATGGATAGTCCCGCCAGGGCTCGCCGGGCCGGTAGCTGCCGAACGGCCGGGTGCAGGAGACCAGGCCGGTTCTTTGGTCAGGGCATCCGTTGGTCATGAAAGCGATGCCATCCTCGATGGCGCGGTCGACCAACGCGCGAGGTATCGACGCCCGGGCCACTGCGCCCCGCCGGTTGTACTGGATGTCGCCTGGGCGGATGTCTCCCGCCTCGAGGAGATGCTTGAGGAGCTGGATGCGCCGCCAGCGAAATAAACTCGGCCGCCGCGCGCCCGCCATCGCCGAGCCCGGCTCCGGAAAAAAGCAGAAAAGATAGGCATAGATTTGCGCGCGCCGAGCGCGGGCGCTGAACTCGAGAATTGCGCGGTCAGCGTCGCCCAGCCCGACCACCACGTGGCAGTTCACCTTCCAGGGGCCGAATATCTCGCGGGACCGCAGGATGATCTCCCAGTATTTCTTCCACTGCAGCCCGCCTCGGACCGCCCGGCCGCGCCGCCGCTCGAAAGTCTCTTCGGTGACCGCATCGAGTCCCACGCCGATCATGTCCACGCCCGCGTCCTTATACTGTTGCAGGCGTTCGCGGTTTAGCACCGGCGGCGCGCAAAGCACCGAGATCGGGGTATCGGTCCGAGCCCGAAAGCGACGGATTATCTCCAGCGTGTCCGGATGGGTTCGCGGGTGGACCACTTGCGAGATGCAAAAGCGGCCCATCCGTTCGGCCTGCCTGGCCATCTGCTCGATGATCCGGTCGGTCGGGTACGCCGGCCAATCCACCCGGATGAAGGACTTGTCTTCGTAGGTACCGGCGCGCTCGCGCGCCAGCCCGCAGTAGGCGCAGTTGGCGTGGCAGCCCCGCTCGTAGTCAAGCAGGACGTTGATGCCCCCCAGCTCCACGTCGCGGTAGAACCGCCCCGCCGCAAGCCTAAGCGAAAGCGCGGCGGCGTTGCTGGTGCGCAAGACCTCCGGGCTGCGCGGCCGAGAGCCAGCATTGAGCGCTGTCGCTTCCATTAATCGGTTCTCCTCATAGCTCGTGGATTGAACAGCAGGCCTCATGGAAGGCCGGTTGCAGATTGCGACTGCGGGCGTAAGCGACGACTCCTTGGCCGGGATAGGCGATGCCGTTGAGACCCATGTCAATGGCCAGCCGGTCGGTCGCTTGCCTGTGAGCGCCACCCGGGCGCGCGCAGCCGAGATAGATAGGAGCGGCCGGCAACTTCAGGCGCGCCCGCTCGAAGAAGCGGCCGACCTCCTCGGGGGCCGGCGGCTCAACGTCCTGCATCGCCGTGGCCAATATCGGCGTAAGAACCACCAGCACCAGCGCCGCCACCGGGTAGCGTGCGACGATCTCGAGAGCGTTCTCTTCGCCCAGCATTCTGCCGTAATGCAGGCCCAGCACGATGTGAGGCATCACCGTGAGGCCGGCCTCGCAAAGCGCGGCCAGGGAAGCCGCGAAATCCGCAACCCGCTTTTTCTTCAGGTGGTAGACCTCGTGAATGGTCTGGTCGGACCCGACAATGTCGATTAGGGCGCCATCCACGCCGGCACGCTTCATCGCCCGGGCCGTTTCGATGTCAACCAGACCGGTATGCAGGAACAGCTTCTGACCCAGCTCGCGCCTGACTCGGGCGAGCGACTCCAGGTGCTCGCGGTGCGGCACGCGCCCGTCAACAGTCATCCCGCCCGACACCAGCAAACCGCGCGTCCCGGCCGCGGCCAAGCCCTGCGCAAACTCGAACAAGGAGGCGCCGCGCGGGACCGCGCGCATGCTCAGCAGGACCGAAGACTTGCAATGATCACACTGCAGAGAACAGCGCCCCGCGGTAAGGCTCAGCGCCGTGAAGCGCTCGGGCGCGGCCTGCTGGAACTCCTCGGTGGCGTAGCGCTTGAGCCCGGGCGCGTGGAAGTGGATGCGGCGGCCGAAGTTGCGCAACCGCGTCTCAAACGCAGAGGACGTCACGCCGGTCAAATCACCGTGCACCGCGCGCTACCTCACGTTAACGAAGCAGCCGTAGGGTCCTCCCTGGCTGCTCAATTTGCGCGCCTCGGCGACGGCGTCCAAGATGGCGCCGACCAGTTCCCGAGCCTCGAGCTCGCCCAGCGATCCGGTATGCCGGGCCACCACGGCCGCGATTATCTCTGGCTCGGCCGGCTGGTGCGCCAGGGCCTTTTCCACCGCCAGGATCGCGCTCTCGTCGGCCATAAAATCACCGGTGATGGTAACGTCCTTAATCCGGTCCCCAGCCAGCGACAGGTAGAGCCGCAACAGACCGGCCGGGGTTTTGCGCAAGCTTGCGCCGAGCGCGTCGGGCGTCGGCTGGCGCCGCAGTATCCAGGCGTCCTGCAGATATTTCTCCCGCTCCAAGGCCCGCGCCGCCTCCGCTTCTTCCGGCGTGAAATCGCCTCGCTCGAACCGCGTCTGCTCGACCGCCGCAAAGCCGCTGCGGATGGCATCCCGCACCTCGGCGACCGCGCGCGCGCCGGCGCATTCGCGGCGCACGGTGGTCAAGTTCTCGGCCACTCGGGCCCGCAGCTTGTCCGAAAGCTTTTCGGCGGGGATTTTCAGCACCCGCAGCATCAGGTCGACGTCGAGGTCGACAAGCAGGCTGGCGTGGAAGAGAAAAGTCCCCTCCTCGTCGCGGCAAACGCCCAGCCCGGCAATCTTGCGGCCGCCGACACGAAGGTCGTTCTTCGCCTCGAGGCTGGCGCGGATGCCCAGCCGTTCCAGCCCGGCCAAAATCCCCCGGCCATAGCGGGCAAAAATTTCCTTCGGGTGCTCCGGCACCCCCGCCCGGCGAAAGGAGTCTACCACCGCGATGCCGAGCTGATCCTCGCCCATCAGGATCGCGCCGCCGCCGGTCGGACGGCGGTTGACCGCAACTTTAGCCTCGCGGCAGAAGGCAAGGTCGAGTTCGGCCTCGAGGTTCTGAAACTTGCCCACCAGCGCGCAGTGGGAGCGGTAGGTATAAAGGCGCAGGGCGGGGCCGCGAGTGGACATCAGGGATTCGTCGGCCGCCAGCCCGGCCGAGGCCGAGACGCCGTCGTGCTCGAGATAGCGCCAGGTTTTTGCCGCTGCCTCCATCAGCCGTTATCCTCCGGTCCAGGGCCGTGTGTTTCCCAGTGGTAAAGCAACAGGTCAAACGCAACCAGGCGGATTTCCCGCTCGTATTCCTCGAGAAAGCCGGGCTCCTTCCAACGGGGTTTGACCCGCTTCTCGATCGTCTGCCCGCAGCTTGGGCAGGTGAGCGCAAAGAACATCCTGCCGCTCGCCTCGTCGCGCCGAGTGCGCACTTGCTCGGCGTGGGCGGCGCTAAGGTGCGCATGCAGCGCGCGCCGTTGGCCGGCAAACGAACAATAGGCGCACGTCATGGCCCGTCACGCGCCGTGCGGGCCGGGTGTTGCCTGGCCGCGCCGTGTCTTAAGCCGGTCCATCCTGGGCTAACGCCTCCTCGACCAGCTCGGCGATGTCGCGCACCCGGATTTTGCCTTCGTTTCCCGAGGTTTTGACCGCATCCTCGTACATGGTCACATCCTTGGGGCAGGCCACCACAAAGTAGTCAACTCCGCCGAGCGCCACCGCCTCCTTGATACGGTTCTCGCTGGGCCGCTCCCGGACGTTGGACTCATCCATCCAGATGCGCCCGCCGCCGGCCCCGCAGCAAAAGCTGTTCTGGCGCGAGCGAGGCATCTCGACGAGATCGAGGCCGAGCCACCCGATGAGCCGGCGAGGGGCGTCGTAGACGCCGTTGTAGCGACCCAGGTAGCAGGGGTCATGGTAAGTAGCCCGCTTGCCGAGCGGAGCCTTGAGCCTCAATTTGCCCTGCTCGGCGAGCCGCACCAGGACCTGCGTGTAGTGCGACACCGCGTACGTTGCGCCGAAGTCGGGGTATTCGTTCTTAAGCGTGTTGAAGGAGTGGGGATCGGTGGTGACCATTTCCCGGAACCGGCACTGCGCCAACATCTGAACGTTGTGCTCGGCGAGCAGCTCGAACAGTCCTTCCTCGCCGCAGCGACGGACGTCGTTGCCGGCATTGCGTTCGCCGTCGTAGGCGATGCCGAAGTCGAGGCCGGCGCGCCAAAAGACGCGGGCCAGCGCGCGCGAGACCTCCTGCACGCGCGGGTTGTAGGAGGCGTAGTCGCCCACGAACCAGAGAAATTCCACCGGCTCCTTGCGGGCATCCTTCACCGCAAATGGCAGCCCCCTGGTCCACCGGCCGCGCAGTTTCTCCGACTGGCCGAAAGAGTTGCCGCGCCTGGCCAGGCTCTCAAACGCTTCGCCCAGCCGCCGATCGACCTCGCCGTCCTCGATCAAGCTGCGGCGCAGGCCGACGATTAGTGGGACGTGTTCGATGCCGACCGGACAGACGGCCACGCAGGCCCGGCAGGTGGTGCAAGCCCACAGCGTATCGCTCCTGATGACGCCGCCGGCAAGCGCCGCCTCCGGCTGTGGCGCAGCATCTCTGCCGAGAAAGCGCGGCTGCTCGAGCGCCGGCCGCGCCCAACTCGCATCGGCGTACTCGCGCAGATCGAGGATCAGATCGCGCGGCGAAAGCGGCGCCCCCGAGGCGCGCGCCGGGCAGGCCATATGGCACCGTCCGCACTTGGTGCACGCGTCAAGCTCCAGCAGGTTCTTCCACGACAGGTCGGCCAGCTTCTTCACTCCCAGGTGCTCAGACCCGGCCACTGCGCGGGGCAAGCGCCGCCCGGCGTCGGCGTCGGCAAAGACCAGGGTCGCCAAAGCCGTGACCATGTGGCTCGCCTTGGAGAAAGGAATGTAGGCGACGAACGCCAGTGCCAGAAGCGCGTGCACCCACCAAACGTAAAAGTGAAGCTGGCTCGAGCTGTGATGGGGCAGACCGGCGGCCTGCAACGCGTCCGCCAACCTCCAGCCCACCACCGACCAGACCTCGAAGGCGGGGCGGTCCGCTGCGATCCTCAGACCCTCGACCAGGAAGCCGGTTGCCGCGATCGCCAGAAAGAGACCCAGAAAAAGCGCGTCGCCACGTACGTATGCGCTCCGGTCGTACTCCCCGGCCGGGCGGTCAACGCGGGCATAGTCGAGCTGCGGCAGCCCAAAGAGTTTGCGCCTAAGCCACATCGCCGCAACGCCGGCCAAGAAAGCAAAACCGAACAAGTTCAGCAGCAGCTTGAACCAGAGGTAGAATGCGCCGTGCCAAAAACGCCAGGCCGGATGAACCAGCCGCAGGAGGTCGTCGTCGATGAAGACGATCGTCGTGCCAATGAAGAGCGCGACGAAGCCCCACAGGAGTGCGCCGTGAAGCACTCCCGCCAAGGCGTCGCGCTTCGCCACGCCGGTGCTGGATGCCACCACCGCCAGCGCGCGGGCCAGGCGCGCCGGCAAGTTGTCAAACCGGCGCTCGAACCGTCCTCGCCGGTACTTGCGCAGCTTAAGGAACACCCCATAGGCGAAGACCGCCAAGGCTACGCAGGCCAGCGCGTAAAAGAGCGCCACCTCCGCGCTCGAAAAGTTGCGGAACGTTTCGCGGTCTACCCTGACGCCCACCGTCATCTCCCGCCCTAGCCTCGCAGCGCCCTCAGCTTCTCGGTCAACGCGGGCACTACCTCGAAGAGGTCCGCGGCCACCCCGTAGTGGGCGACATCGAAGATGGGCGCCTTGGGGTCCGAGTTGATGGCAATAATCGTCGCGGCATCCTTCATGCCCTGCACGTGCTCCGGAGCGCCGCTGATGCCGACGGCAAGATAAACCTTCGGCTTGACCGAGGCGCCCGACTTGCCCACCTGGCGACTCTTGGGCATCCAACCCATGTCCACCAGCGGTCGCGAGGCGCACAGTGCAGCGCCGAGCGCCTCGGCCAGCTCCTGCACCAGCGCGAGATTCTCCTTGTCCTGGATTCCCCGGCCGACGCTCACCAGGACCTCTTGTTTGCTGATATCGATGTCGGCCGCCTCCGGCCGCTCAAGCCGCTTGAAGGCTACCCGCGCGTTATCAAGCTGGGGGCAGGGGCTAACCGTTTCAACAGCGACCGGCTTGCCGCTCTTGCCTTTGTCGGCGGGAAAGGCGCCGGCAAGCAGCGAAAGCACCGCCGCGCCGCCCTCGACTTCCGCCTCAACGGCGATCTTGCCGCCGTAGAGCCGGCTGGTGGCTACAATCTTGGCGCCCTCGACCGCCAGCCCGGCAACGTTGGTGACCACCGCAACTCCCAGTGCAACCGCCAGCGCCGGCGCGAGGTCCATGCCTTTGGAGCTATTGCTGACCAACGTGACGGCCGGCGGGCGCTCCTTGAGCAGCGCCGCAAGCTGAACGATGTGGGCCTCGGGAGCGAAGCCGGCCAGCGCCGCGTGGTCGACGCACAGAGCGGCGTCGGCCGCACCGCACGCGCCGGCTACTCCGCTCGCCTCGCCACCCGCACCCAGCACCAGCGCGTAAAGCTTGCCTGCCCGGGCGTCTGCCAGTTGTCTGCCGGCGCTGAGCAGCTCGAAGGAGAGTTCGGCGATTTGACCGTTTAGGTGCTCGACTACGACGTAAACGCCTGCTGGCATGCGCTTGCCTACCTTGTCTACCGAGACAGGCCGCGTTCGCTCAGGATGGCGACCAGTTTTGCCGCAATCTCCTCGGGCGTGCCCTGGATCATTTCGGCCTGCGCCGCCGCCTCCGGCTTGAAGACGCGGCGCACGCGCAGGCCTGAGCGACCGTCCGTGGCGACCGCGAGCCGCTCCAGCTTGGCGCTCTTCTGCGCCTGTCGCACCTTGCTGACCGGTGCATAGCGCGGCGTTCGGCGCGCCGCCTGCACCCCGATGACGGCGGGCAAGCGCACCTCCAACTCCGCGCTCACCCCCCCCGAGTGTTCCTGCTTCACCTGGGCCGTCTCGCCCGCTAGCTCGACCCTGGTAACCACGCTTACGTGCGGCCAGCCCAGCATCGCGGCGAGCAAGACCGCGACCTGCCCGTCGAGGTCTTCGACCGACTGCACGCCGGTTAGAACGAGATTGGCCCCGAGCCGGCCAATCGCGTCTGCCAGCGCGCGGGCGAGCCGATGGTTGTCCATTGGCGCCGAGAAATCGCCCGCCAGCTTGAGCGCGCGATCGGCGCCCTTGGCCAGCGCGGTAAAGAGCAGCTCTTCGGCTTGCCCGCCCTCGGCCGTAACCACGGTCACTTTCGCCCCCGAGCCATCCTTGAGGCACAGCGCCTCTTCCAGGGCCTGCTCGTCCCACTCGGAGATGCCGAGCTTGGCCGCCTGGCGGTCGATGTCGGTCGCCTCGGCGTTGATCTGCAGCTCCTCGACCAAATCGGGAGACTGCCTGAGCGGCACCACGATGTGCATAAGCCCAAAACCCTTCTCAGCGAGCCGCGCCAAGCCGCGCCTGGTCTACCAGCTCGATGATGTCGCGTACCAGGAGTTTGCCCTCGTTGCCGGTCGACTTGACGGCATCCTCGAAGCGGGACACCTCGAACGGGCAGCAAACCGCGAGCACGTCGGCGCCGACCTCCACCGCCTCGCGCACGCGCCTTTCCGAGAGCCGCTCCCCAAGGTGGCGGGCGTTGAAGCCGTCAAGCCACATGCCGCCGCCGCCACCCCCGCAGCAGTAGCCGTTTTGCCGGCAGCGAAACATCTCGACCA
Source organism: Deltaproteobacteria bacterium (assembly GCA_021794015.1). Classification (GTDB taxonomy): domain Bacteria; phylum Desulfobacterota; class Binatia; order Binatales; family Binataceae; genus JAJYRQ01. The sequence goes on from JAJYRQ010000012.1 coordinate 16,119, forward strand.
GTTCCAGCCCGGGGATCGCGTTAATGATTTCGCGCGGCGCCTGGTACTCTCCGTTGTGCCGTCCCAGGTAGCAGGGATCGTGAAAGGTAACTCTGTAGTGAAGCGCTTCTTTCCACTCGAGCCGGGAAACGAGCGGCGCCAGGAGCTGCGTGTAGTGGACGACCTGGTAGTTGGCTCCATACTTCGGGTACTCGTTCCTGAATGCGTTGTAGGCATGCGGATCGGTCACCATCAGTTGCCGGAACTGGTACTTGCCAAGGGTCTTGATGTTTTCCTCGGCTAAGCTCTCGAAGAGCCCTTTCTCGCCGGCCAGGCGCTGGGAGTCGGCCACACATTTCTCCTCGACTCCGACGATCCCGAAGTCCACGCCCAGGGCGGCCAGCGTACGGGCCAGCGCCCGCGCGGCCTCCTTGCCGCGCCAGTGGTAGGCCGGATAACACTCGACCCACCAGAGCACGTCCACCGGCCGGCCCAGCTTGGCGACAATGGGCACCTCGACGCCGGCCTCGGCCGTCCATTCGGCGCGCTTGCGTGCCGGCTCGCCGAGCGGGTTGCCGTACCTGGCGGTTTTTTCGAAGGCGTCCTGAAGCTCCGCCGGCATGCTGCCCGCCAGCACCGCCTGCTCGCGCACCGCCGGCATAATCTCGACCATGTTCACTTCTTTGGGACAGACCCGCAGGCAGTTCATGCAAGTGGTGCAGAGCCAGAGATCGTCGGCGCTGAAAAGGTCCATGCCGGCCTGCACCTTGCGGAAGATCTTGCGCGGCCCGTAATCCCCCACCACGTCCACCGGGCACACGCCGACGCACTTGCCGCACTGGTAGCACCAGCCCAGCGACTCGCCGCCCTCAAGGGCCGTTATCTTGCTCAGTTGTTCCGGGGTGTATTCCCAGATAACGCGCTGCTCGAACATCCGGTTCCAGTGGCCGGAAATGTCCGACCCGTCCAGAACCAACCGCTGGTGCTCGCGGATGCGTTCGGGCTCAACCGACAGCAGCTTTCCCTTTTCCACCGGCATCAGGCGTACACCTCCGGCCGGTAAATTCCGAGGATGCGCCGGGTCAGCTCGGGTAGCCCGGGAATCACTTTGTTGAACTCCTTGGTCATCCGCAGCCGCAGCGTCGTGTAGATATAAATCACATAAACCAGGCAGAGATAGACGGTAGTGGCGAACAGCCCGCTGTCGGCGCGCTGCAAGCCTGCCGCCTTGGCCGTCTCAGACACGAACGCCACGGCTTGCCCAACCCGAAGATAAGTTTCGCCCAGGTCGCCGGCCTGCAGCTCGTAACCGTCCAGCGTTACCAGACGGAGCGCCCCGCTGCCGTTTTGCGGGTTCCACATCCAGCGCGTCCACAGCCAGTACCGGCCGGGAAGGGCGTAGTGAAGCAGCTCGCTTGCCAAATCGAAGCCAACGGTCGCGCTCCCCGCTCCCGCAAGCGTTTGGCAAAACTGCTGAAACCGGACGGCCAGCGCGGCGTCGCCGTAAAGGAGATCGAAGATGCGGCCGCGAAGCGCCGAAACGCCGTTGTCGCGCAGAATGACGCCGGCCGCCCGCCGCGTGGAAAACACGCTTCGCAGCAGCCATCGAAGCTGCGCTTCACCGGCCTCTGCCAGCGCCTGCGGGTCGCACAGCGCCGCAAACCGCCGGCTCTTGGCGGCCAGTTCCAACTCGATCGCCTCCCGCTCCTCCTCGCTGATCCGCGACATCGCCTCCACCATGAAGGCTCGGGCGCTTTCCGTGTCGACCACCGCGGCGCCCTCTTACCCCGTTGCGCCGGCTGCCAGCGCCTTCTTGCGCACCAACGCCGCGGCCTTCAGAGCCGCGGCGCCACCCATCGAGACGGAGTCCTCCAGGTCGGCCGGGCCGGTACAGGCGCCCGCCGCAAAGACGCCTTCTACCGAGGTCAGCACGGTCGCCAGCGGCACTCCCTCGGTCTCGATGTAACCGTATTTGTTCTGGCGCAGGCCGAGCAGCCTGGCCATCTCCCGGGTGCCTTGAGAGGGTTCCATGCCGACCGACAGGACCACCACGTCGACCGCAATCTCCATCGGCCGGCCAAGGGTGGTGTCTTCGCCCCGGATCACGAGCCTATCGCCCTTTTTCAGAACCTCGGCGACAATCCCGCGGATGTAGTTAACTTTGTACTGCTCCTGCGCCGGCCAGTAGATGCGATTCTCCCAGTAGCCGTACATGCGCATGTCTATGTAGAAGATGAAGACTTTTGCCTCGGGAAGCTGCTGGCGGATTTCGATCGCCTGCTTGGAGGCGACCCCGCAACAGACCTTGGAGCAGAACTCGTTGCCAATCTGGCGATCGCGCGAGCCTACGCACTGAATAAAGGCGACCCGCTCGGGAAGACGACCGTCGGAGGGCCGCACGAAGCTGTGCTCCTTCAGCATCTTTTCGCTTTCGGGCAGCGTGATGACGTCGTCGAACTCGTAGTAGCCGTACATCTGGGTCTCGCGCCCCGGGTCGAAATGCTGGAAGCCGGTGGCCACGATAATCGCGCCGGCCCTGACCGACTCCTGGCTGCCGTTGCGTGCCACGCTCAGCTCGAAGTCACCCGCCGCGCCGGCAAAGCCGCTGACCGCCGCGCCCAGTCGAAGCTCAACCGCGGGATTGCCGAGCAAAGGGGCCAGCATTCGCGCCATCGCCTGCTCGGCGTCCTCCAAGCTCGGCGTCAGCGTTGCGTAGTGGGCGGCGATCGGCATGCCGCCGAGCCGGTCGCGGCTTTCCACAATCGTTACCGGGACCCCGAGGTCGGCCAGGCCGCGCGCCGCCTCGATGCCGGCCGGCCCGCCGCCGATAATCAGGACCCGCCCGCTAGACATCGGCGTCCTCCCAGCCGAGAAACTGGATCTCGCCCCGCTTGAGCCGCGCCACGTCGGCCTCGAACTCGCGCCAGCGAGCTTCGTGGTCGATTCCCATCTTCTCCAGCAGCTTGCGGGTGTCGGTGTTGTGCCAGTGGAGCTGGCAGACGCGGTAAGGATGGGCCCCCATGGCCAGCGCGCAGAGCTGCGCCTCGGAAAGCACCGGGATGCCGACCCTGCGCTGGTGGGCCCGGGCGGCGAACTGGCTTTGGTCCAGCGTGGTAACGCAGCCCGTGTCGTGGGTGACCGTCACGTCGGGGTTGGCTTCGTCCTTCATCACCTCGATCTTGCGCTGCACCGCGAAGGAGCGGCTGAAGTCGCGCTGAACCAGGATGTGGCGAAAACCAAAGCCGCAGCAGTCGAACCAGGTCGAGTAATCGGCCACCTGCACGCCCAGCGCTTTGAGCGTCGCCGTCACCGTGGCCGTGCGCTGCCCGCCGTAAATGTCGGGGTCGTAAATCGCGTCCTCGGCAACCAGCTTGTGGTAGTGGCAGGCGGGATGAACGGTGGCGACGACGTTGGAGAGGTCGAGCACCTTGCGCGCGGCGATCCGATCCCGCACCGCGTGCACCCACTCGCTGTAATGGACGATCTCCTCCGGCATGACCATCGGCTTTTTCATCATGTCCATGATCCGCCGGACTTGGTCGCGCAGCTTCTGCGAGCCGATCAGTTCCTCGCGCACCTCCTTGTAGTGGCCGTAGCTGGTCGCGCAGTGGATGAGCGGAAAGTAGCCGCTCTCATAGGCGGCGGCGAAGTTGCGCAGCGCCACCGCCGCCTGCGCCGTCGGGTTCGAGGTCGCCGAGGCATAATAGTTCCAGGCCGTGCACGAGGTCTGGTCGCGCGGATCGTGATAGTCGAGGCCGAGCTTGCGATGCAGCCAAAAGATCGAGGTCGAGTAGCCGGGAATGTGCCCGCACTGCCCGCAACTCTTGTGGTGCCAGGTCCTAGCCAGTGGAATCTTCTTGGCGCGGCCCAACTTGTTAGCCACCTCGGCGTAGGGCTCGGGAACCCGCTGAGCAATCCACTCCCCCCTGGCCTCCAGCTCCAGCACCTGCTCGCGGATCGGCACGCTCTTGACCGTCTCAGGGTCACGGTGGAAAACGCGGGACGATTTTGCAACGCCCTCGGCATCGATCGGCATGGCCGTTAGTCCTCTTCCCCCCGGCCCGCCCGGCCGGAGCCTTGGGCGAGCTTCTCGACCAGGTCCGTCTCCCCGGTCATCCGCCAGATGAGCGACAACTCGGCGGCGGCGGTTTCGCTTTGCCCTTGATCGGAGTTGCGGCCGGCGCCCGGTTTTTCCGGGGCGTGGAGCCGGCGCTCGGCCGCCCCAACGACCTGCCGCCGCCGCGTTGTCGCTTCATCTCTCTGCTCCGGCGCCGGCTCGGCCGCGACACGGTCGCGATCCGAGAGCTGCGCCGACCCGGCGGTTGAAACGGTGGCAGGCACGGCGACTAATCCTGCGCGGTGGCGTCGAGCGCGAAGCCCGCTTCCTCGAGCTTCTCTTCCATGACATCTGTCAGGATCATGTGCAGGCCCTCGTCGACCTCCTTGATCATCTCCATGACCCCGCTGGCGTACCAGATGAGGTAGAGCTCGCGCAGGGTCTGTTCGCTCACCTCCCAGCTTGTCTCGGTGGTGTGCAGGGTTTCCGGCGGCAGCGCGCGGCGCCACCACTCAAGGTTTTCCGAAATTTCCTTCACATGCGGTCCCCAGTCAGGGAAGGCGTTAGGCTGGAGCATGTCGGGAGCGACCTGCGTCCCGGTCGACAGTATCTTGTAGATGATGCGGCCGTAGCCCTCGAGTGCGTCTTTGGCGCTCTTGAGACCGTTGCGCACGGCCACTTCACGCAGGATGGTAATCAGGCCGCCGGGCGAGTTGCCGCGCGGGCACTTGTCGCACGAGAAGCACTGCGAGCAGTCCCAGACGTCCTCGTTCATGAACTTGTAGACCAGGTCGGCGTCCTCGCGCGCCAGCGCCTGGGCGATCCAGCGCGGGCTGAAGTCGTAGAAGCGCGCCGAGGGACAGACCGCAACGCACACCCCGCACTCGTAGCAGCCGTACAAGCCGTGGGAGAAGCGCTCGTCGGCCTTCACCTGCTCGAAAAGGCGCAGCTTCTCCGCCAAGGGAACCGCGGCGTATTTCGACGTATCGCAACCCACCGCACAACTCCGCCAAGACTCAGCCGCTCTCGCAGGCGGCGACCTCGGCGCAGGCTTTGAGGCTCTGCTGCTCGATCTTCCTGCGGTAAGCCTCGACCGCCGCGGCGCCGGTCAGGAGGGCCTCCCGCTCTTGCTCCAGCTTGAGCGCTTTGAGGCGCACCACCCAGCCCTCGCCGTAGGGACTGCGGTTGACCAGGCCGGGGTCTTTCTCGAGCGCCTCATTGGCTTCGACAATCTCGCCGCTGACCGGCGCCTTTAACGGCCCCACCCATTTGCCGCTCTCGATGGTGGCCAGGTTTTGTCCCTTTTGCCGCAGCCCTTTCTTGCGCACGTAGACATGCAGGACCGGGCCCGCCATGTGCTGCGCAACGTCGGTGATCCCGACGGTTAGCGTGCCGTCATCGTTGAAACGCACCCAGCAATGGTCATCGACCAGATAGTGAAGGTCGGTTTGAATGAGGCACCTGCCAATCTTAACGGTCTCGCCCATCGTCCACCTAGAAGTTCATGACCAAATCGCTGCCGAGCGCGAGTTCAATGATCGTGGCGGCACCCATGATCTCGACCCCGTCGAACAAGTTCTCTTCGGTCATGTCAAAGAGCGTCATGCTCTGCTGGCAGACCCGCAGCTTGATGCCTTCCTCCTTGGCGCGCTCGAGCATGGTTTGGAGCGTCACGTCGCTGCGCGGGTCCAGCTTGATCTTCTCGGCCTCGCCCTTCTTAAGCTGCGAGGTGCCGTCCATGGTGAACCAGACGACCACCTCCATATCCATCGCGGCGGCGGCCATGGCGTAGAACAGCGGCGAGTAGGTGCGGCGGGGAGTCTCGACGCCATGGGTCTGAATCACCAGAACCTTCTTGCCTTCGGGGTCTTGCTTCATGCGGCCCTCCGGACTTCATCGTCCTGTGCAACGGTCGCCACCAGCCTGCGCGCCAGCGCTTCCATCTCCTGTGTCACCTCCGTATCCCGGGCGAGCCGAGCCAAGCGCTCGTCGCGCTCGGTCGCAGCCGCTCCCAGGCCGACCAACGCCCGACGGAGCGCCGCGGCCGCGCGCACCGCAACGCCGTCGCTTAACAGAAGCTCCTCGATCCGCCCGTCAACCACGCGCGCCGCCATACCCAACCCTCCGCCTGGCGCCTGCAGGTCGACATAGCTGACTGCGGCGCTGATGGTAAGCTTGCGGGGCAGAGCACGGTCCCAAGCGATGCGCCGCAGCCACCGATGGCTGGCGAACAACCGTTCCAGCTCCTTGGTCTTGGCCTCCTCGCGCCCGCTTAAGCGCCCCGTTTCCAACTCAAGTCCCAGTTGCTCGCCAAACCCGGCGAGCAGCGCAACCCGGACCGTTTCCATATCCGGCCGCTTGCCGGTTACCTGCTCAAGGCTCGTAACCTGCGCGACGATCGAGTCGCGCACCGCCTCGCGCAAGCGGGCGCCAGCCAAACGCAACAGGCGTGCCATGAGCGCATGGTCAAAGGCGAGCATCATGCTGCCCACGAAGACAAAGGCCTCTCCGATGTCGGCCGCTCCAGTGCCCCCAATCTTGCGCCCGCCCACCTCAATGTCGCTAACCGGACGGAACTCGGCGGCCACCCCAAGCTTGCGGTAAGCGGCAAGCGCTGGCGCGATGAGCCGCGGGTAGCGCTCGCCAAACCGGAGCGGAAGCCGAAGCTCAGTCAGGCGTTCGGTCGGCACGACAAGGTGGAAGAACAACTGGTTTCGGTCCAGCAGCACCGCTCCGCCGCCGGTTCTCCGGCGGATCACCGCCAGCCCTTGCTCCCGGCAGAAGCCAAGATCCACCACCCGCTCAGCGTCCTGGTGATACCCGATCGAAACGTACGGACGGTCCGGCAACAGGACGCATAAAGTCGGCGCGTCACCCGCATCCGAGCACTCGGCAACGGCATGGTACACCGCCTGGGAGCGAATGGCGGACACCATGCCCAGCTCAACTAGCCTGCAACGCACTTTCGACATCGCCGCCCGGGGCAGCCCCCTTGAGGAAGGGATCGCGCCCGCTTATATTCGTTATTAGGTACGTGACCAAGTAGCAATACGTCGAACCGCTGTCAAGAGGGAAATGCAAGTGGCGGAAGATCAGAACAGAGAGTTGTCCGACGCGGCGCTGGCCCTGATCGCGGAGCGATTCAAGGTGCTGGCTGAACCCATGCGGCTGAGGATTCTTCACACGCTGGGGGGCGGCGAGCTCGGCGTCAGTGAGATCATCGCCGCGGTAGGCGGCCTGCAGGCCAATATCTCGAAGCAACTGGGCGTGCTTCTGCAGGCCGGGCTGGTGAGGCGGCGAAAACAGGGACTGCGGGTCTTTTATCGGGTCGCGGACGCCACCTTCTTCGAACTCTGTCAGCTTGTCTGCTCCAGCCTGCACGAACGCCTGGCCGCGCAGGTCGAGGAGATTGAGTCAGCCGTCGCCTTGCGAAAAGGAGCCTGATCGCAGGCGCCAGCGTAAAGCCGGTCCGGTCCGCTGGTGGCGCAGCGGCCCGGCCACAAGCACGATGGCTTGGGCCGGGTCAATTGTTTTTTTTTTTGCCGGAGACCAACTCATCGAGGCTGTATTCGCGGCGCGCCGGCCTCAAGGCCAGCTTCGGCCAAGGCGCCGCCGGCGCGAAGCAAGAAAGACCGGCTCGTTCGAAGGTCCGAAAACCGAAACCGCTTGAGGACCGAAGCACCGGCTGCCGGATTCCCGCGCGGATCCGAACCGGCTCTCGGGAGAAACCGCCTGCCTGCCTGCGCAGGCAGGCGGGCTAGACGGAGGTCAGGACGGCGGCGCCCTTTATCTCGTCGTGCTTGAGCATCCGAAGCGCCTGGTTGCCCTGCTCAAGCGGCATCGCTACGGTATGCGTCTTGACCGGGATGCGTGCGGCCAGCTCAAGAAACTCGGCGGCGTCGCGCCGGGTGTTGGCGGTCACACTCACCAGCTCCTTTTCGTTGAAAAGGTGGCGCGCGTAATCGAGCGGCGGTATCGGGCTCAAGTGAATGCCGGCAACCGCCAGCACGCCGCCCCGGTCGAGCGCTTCGAGCGCCGCGGGAACCAGCTCGCCGGCGGGCGCAAATAAAATTGCCGCATCCAGCGCTGCCGGCGGCGGCTGATCGGCGCGGCCCACCCAGTCCGCGCCCAGCGCCTCGGCCAGTTCCCGGTGACCACCGCCGCGGCTCATCACGAACACCCGGCATCCCCAGTGACGCAGCACCTGGATGGCGATGTGGGCCGAGCCGCCAAACCCGTACAGGCCAACGGTGGTGCCGGGACGGACCCGCGCCCGCTTAAGCGCGCAGTAGCCGATGATGCCGGCGCAAAGCAGCGGCGCGGCCTCGGCCCGGACCAGCGGCTCGGGTAGCGCGTAGGCGAATGCTTGCGGCGCCAGCGCATATTCGGCATAGCCGCCGTCCTCGTCGTAGCCGGTGAAACGTGCCTCGGGGCAGAGGTTCTCGCGCCCGGACGCGCAGTAACGGCATCGGCCGCACACCCCGCGAAGCCAGGCGATTCCAACCGGCGCGCCGGGCGCAAACCGCGTCGCGCCGCGGCCGCATCGCTCGACCACGCCGACAATCTCATGGCCCGGAACTACGGCGGCGCGGCGCGGCGCAAGCTCGCCTTCGACCACATGCAGATCGGTGCGGCAGACGCCGCAGGCAGTCACCCGGACCAGGATTTCTCCCGCTCCCGGCGACGGCTTTTCGCGCTCGATAAGCTTAAGCGGCTCTTGCTCAACCGGCCCGGGCGTTTGCACAACCATCGCTTTCATCGTCGTCTCTGCGTGCGCCGCGCCAGGCCGGGCGGGCAGCGCTTTCGCGGCGGCATCAAAGCTCGAATTCGGCCGCCTCGAGCAGGCGCGCAACACGGTAAAGGAAGCGGTTGCCCAGCACGCCGTCGATCACCCGATGGTCGTAGGAAAGGGCAAGGTAGATCATCGGCCGCACCGCGACGGCGTCAGAACCGTCGGCGCTCACGACCACCGGCCGTTTCTTGATCTCGCCCATGCGCAGAATCCCGGCCTGGGGCTGATTGATGATCGCAAAGCCGAAGAGATTGCCTTCGCGGCCGGGATTCGAAAGCGTAAAGCTTCCGCCCGACAGCTCGTCGGCGGTGATTCGACGCTCCGCCACGCGCCGGCGCAGCCTTTCAATTGCGCGCGCCAGTTCGACCACCGACTTGTCGCCCGCCCCCTTGATGACGGGCACCAGCAGCCCGTCCTCGGTGTCGACCGCAATTCCCAGGTTGATCTCCCTGCGTATTGCCAGCGTCTGGCCGACTATCGAGGCGTTCATGCGCGGGAACTCCTTGAGCGCGCGCACGACCGCGGCCGCCGCCAGCGGCAAAAGCGTCAGCGCAAAGCCCTCGCGCGCCGCGAAAGCTTCCCGATGCGTCTGGCGCAGCGCCATCGCCCGGCTGAGGTCGGCCTCCGCCAGCGTGCCGACGTGCGGCGCATGCGTTTTCGAGTAGACCATGTGCTCGGCGATGATCCTGCGCCGGCGCGAGAACGGCTCGACCGTGTCGCCTTCGCGCGGCTGGTAGACCGGCGGCTGAAACGGGCCCGCGGCTTGCTCCGGCAAGGCCGCGGCAGAGAGCCGCGCCGGGGCCGCGCCGCCAGCGCCAGTCGGGGCGAGGCCGGCCGGCGCCGGTTTGGCCCCCGCCCTGGCCGCTTCGAGATAGCCGAGCAAATCGCGCTTGGTGACGCGGCCGCCCGCTCCCGTACCCGGCAGGCGGGCGAGGTCGATCCCTTGTTCGGCGGCTATTTTCCGCACTACAGGCGAATAGCGGCGGGGACCCCGCTCCGGTGCGGGCGCTGGCGCGGGATGCCCCGATCGCGCGGCCAACGCCTGCTCCTGCGCGGCGGGCGCGCCGGCCCCGGCTGCCTCAGGCGGCTCATTCTCCGTCTGCGAGGCGGCAAGACGCTCGGCCGGAGCAGGGCCCGCGGCCGGGCCCCCACCCGCCGCCGGCATCGGCGCCGGCTGCGCCGCCGGCGCCAAGCGCTCGGTTTGCCGCGCGGCGGTGGGCTCGCCGCCCGGCCCCGCGGCGTGCTCCGGCGCAGCGCCCGTTGCCTCGCTCGCCTCGACAATCTCGGCGATCTTGGCGCCCACCGGCACAGTCTTTCCGGGCTCAGCCAGGATGCGGCCTATCACGCCGGCGGCGGGCGACGGAATCTCGGTGTCAACCTTGTCGGTCGAGACCTCGCACAGCGACTGGTCTTCGCTGACCCGATCGCCGGGCTTGACCAGCCAGCGCACAATGATGCCCTCGATCACGCTCTCGCCCATCTGGGGCATCACGACATCGACCGCCATCGCTGCATACCTCAGCAAGCGGCCAGGCTGCGAATTGCCTGAACGATCTTGTCGGTGCCGGGCAGGATATGTTCCTCGAGCGGCGGGCTGAAGGCGTTGTGGGTGTCGAGCGCCGCCACGCGGCGCACCGGCGCGTCCAGGTAGTCAAACGCGTGCTCGGCGATCAGGGCGGCCACCTCGCCGCCAATCCCGCCGGTCAGCCGGTCCTCGTGGACGACCAGTACCTTGCCGGTAGCGCGCGCCGCGGCCAGAATCGCCTCCCGGTCCAGCGGCAGCAGCGTGCGCAGATCGATGACCTCGACGGACAGCCCGTCCTGCTGCTCGGCGATCAGGGCGGCGTCGAGCGCCTGGTGAAGGGTGCCGCCGTAGGTGATGATCGACAGGTCGCCTCCTTCGCGCCGGCGCCGCGCCACGCCGATGGGCACGGTGAAGTCGCCCTCGGGCAGGTCTTCGCTGACGCTGCGGTAAAACCGCTTGTGCTCGAAGTAGACCACCGGGTTGCCGTCGCGGATGGCGCTCTTAAGCAGGCCCTTGGCGTCGTACGCGGTTGCCGGAGCGACCACCTTGAGGCCGGGCACCCGGGTAAACCACGCCTCCGGGTTCTGCGAGTGGAAAAGGGCGCCGTGAACGCCCGCGCCGCTGGGCGCGCGGATCACCAGCGGACAACTGGCATGCCCGCCATGGCGATAGCACAGGGTGGCCGCCATGTTGACGATCTGGTCGAAGGCGCACGAGATGAAGTCGCCAAACTGCATCTCGACCACCGGCCGCATCCCGAGCACCGCGGCACCGACGGCCGCGCCGACAATCAGGCTTTCCGCGATCGGCGTGTCGATCACGCGGTCCTCGCCGAAGGCTTCCAGCAGCCCCTCGGTCACCTTGAAAGCGCCGCCCAGCACCGCGACGTCTTCGCCCATGACGAAGACGTTGGGGTCGCGCCGCATCTCCTCGTGGAGCGCAAGGTTAATGGCCTGCAGATAGGTTGCCTTCATGATTTATCCGCCTGGCCGGAGGACGGTGCCTGTCAATGCGGCTGCCGGCGCATCCGGCCGGCCGCCCGGATGCCGGCTCACGGGGCGTAAAGTCCCTCCAGCGCCTCCTGGGGCGCCGGTAGCGGGCTTTGCTCGGCGAACTCGACGGCGGCCTGGATGGCGGCGCGCACCCGCGCATCCACCTCTTCCCGCAAGCGCTTAAGGTCGTGTCCCTTTCTTTCCAGGTAGCGCTCGAACTGGGGTATAGGGTCGCGGCTTTCCCATTCGAGCAGTTCCTCCTTGGTTCGGTAAAGGGCGGGGTCATGCTCGCTGTGTCCGTGGTAGCGGTAGGTCTTGCATTCCAGCAGCGCCGGTCCGCCCCCCTGGCGAGCGCGGCCAATCAGCCGCTCGCTCAGTTCGAGCACCGACAGGAGGTCGTTGCCGGGGCAGACGTAGCCCTGAAAGCCGTAGGCCTGGGCGCGTTGGGCGACGTCTTCGATCGCCATCTGCTTTTCGATCGGCGTCGAGAAGGCGTAGCGGTTGTTTTCGCAGACGAACAGGACCGGCAGCTTGCGCACCCCGGCAAAATTCATCGCCTCGTGAACGTCGCCGCGCGATGAGGTGCCCTCGCCGAAAAACGCGACGGCCACCTGCTTTTCGCGCTTGAGCTGAAACTTGAGCGCCGCGCCGACCGCCACCGGCAGCGAGGCGCCCAGCATCGAAGTGGCGCCGAACACGCCCCGCGAAAGGTCGCCCGCGTGAAGGAACGAATCCTTGCCGCGCGACAGGCCGCCCACCCTGCCCATAAGCTGGGCCATCAGGACGCCCGGATCGACCCCGCGCGCCAGGAAAACGCCCAGGTCGCGGTGCAGCGGCGCCACGAAATCGCCCTCCACCAGCGGCGCACACACGCCCGTGACGATCGCCTCCTGTCCGGCGCCGGAGTAGACCCCGCCGAGAATCTTGTTCTGCCGATGCAGGCGCGAGACCCGCTCCTCGAAGCTGCGGATAAGTTTCATCGCGTAGTAGAGCTGGAGGTCGCGTTCGGTGCGCGCGGCCTCCTGCGTGGCCTCTGTCAAGACTGCCTCTGGCATGGTCGCCGTGCTCCTGGCCGGCCGCCGTTGAGCGCCCGGCGCTCAAGCAGCATCTGATAATTATAGCATCGGCTAAGCGATGCGGCAGGCGGCTGCACCCGCAGCGCTACAAAACCGCCGCGCGCCGGCCGGCCGGGGCGACCTCGCGTTGCACCGGGCGGCCGGAGTAGCCTATAAAAAGGTGCGAGATGGAGACGCAAACCTGCGTTTCGGAGCAGGCTGACGCCAAAGCGGCGCGCGCCGCCATCGCGCGCGCGTGGCGCGGCGAGCCGCTGGGAAGCGCCGACGCGGTCGCGCTCATCTCCTGCCCCGAGCAGGAGCTGAGCCGCCTGCTTAAGGCCGCCTCCCGGCTTCGCGACCGCGGCAAAGGGCGCCTGCTCACCTATTCGCCCAAGGTCTTCCTGCCGGTTACCAATCTCTGCCGCGACCGCTGCACCTACTGCACCTTTCGCAAGGAGCCGGACGACCCCGAAGCCTGGACCATGACCCGCGAGGAAATTGCCGACTGGTCGCGGCGCGGGCGCGAACTGGGCTGCCGGGAAGCCCTGGTCTGCCTCGGGGACAAACCCGAACGCGCTTACCCGCGCTACCGGCAAACCCTGGCCGAACTGGGAGTTGCCAGCACGATTGCCTATGTCCGCGAGGCCTGCGCGATCGCGCTTGAGGCCGGGCTTTTACCGCACACCAACGCCGGCCTGATGAGCCGGGCCGAGCTTGAGCTTTTGCGCCCGGTCAACGCCAGCATGGGCCTCATGCTCGAGAACATCTCGCCTCGGCTTCGCGGCCGCGGCCAGCCGCATCAATGGGCCCCCGACAAAACGCCCGCCCTTAGGGTGCAGACGATCGAGTGGGCCGGGCAACTTAGCGTCCCGTTTACCACCGGTATCCTGGTCGGCATCGGAGAAACCCTCGCCGAGCGGGCGGAAAGCCTATTGGCGATCCGCGATCTCCACGCCCGCCACGGCCACATCCAGGAGGTGATCATCCAAAATTTCCGGGCCAAGTCGGAGATCGCGATGGCCCAGGCGCTCGAGCCGCAACCGCTTGAGATGGCGCGGGCGATCGCGACTGCGCGGCTCTTGCTGGGACCGGCGATGAACATCCAGGCGCCGCCCAACCTTTCTCCGGACCACCTCGAGCTGTTCCTGGCCGCCGGCGTCAATGATTGGGGCGGCATTTCTCCGCTAACCTCCGATTTCGTCAACCCGGAGGCGCCCTGGCCGCACCTGGCAGAATTGCGCGCGCGCTGCGCGCGGGCCGGTTTCGAGCTTAGGCCGCGCCTTCCTGTCTATCCCGAGTACATCGACCCAGCATGGATCGACCCCGGCCTGACCGATCGTGTGCGTCGGGCCGCGGCCGAGTTGAGGAGTTGAAAACCGTGGAACTGCAAGCGCTTGACCAATACGTGGAGGAAATCGAGGCGGCTTCGCCGGGCCGCCTGCTTGACCGGGCGCGGCCCGAGGTGCGTGTCGCGCTCATCGGCGTGCTCGATTCGCACCGCGAGTTGACGCCCGAGCAGGGGCTGCTGCTTTACCAGGCCGAGGGCGACGACTTGCGCGCGCTCATCAAGTGCGCCGACCTGGCGCGCGCCGCGGATTGCGGCGACGAGGTGACTTACGTCGTCAACCGCAACCTCAACTTCACCAACGTCTGTTTCGTCGGATGCCGGTTCTGCGGCTTCAAGCGCCAGCGCTGGGAGGCGGAGGCCTACGACCACTCCGACCGGGTGCTGCTGGAAAAGGTGGCCGAGGCGCGCCGGCGCGGTGCTACCGAGGTCTGCATGCAGGGCGGGATCAATCCCCAGATGGGCCCGCTGCGCTACCGGGAACTGCTCGAGCTCATCAAAGGCGCCTTCCCGGAAGTACACGTCCACGCCTTCTCGCCAATGGAGGTGATGTACGGCGCGCGCCGGGCGCGCATGGCTTACCGGCCCTACCTGTCGATGCTGCGCGAGGCGGGCCTGGGTTCGGTGCCGGGCACGGCCGCCGAAATCCTGGACGACGAAGTGCGCGAAACCTTAAGCCACAAGAAAGTCGATGTGGCCAACTGGGTCGAGATCATCACCACCGCTCACGCCGTGGGACTGCCCAGCACCGCCACCGTAATGTACGGCCACCTCGAACAGCCGCGCCACATCGTCAACCATCTGACGCTGATGCGCGACATTCAGAAGCAGACCGGCGGGTTCACCGAGTTCGTGCCGCTGCGCTTCGTTCACCATAACACGCAGCTTTTCAAGCTGGGCCTGGTCAAGGAACCGCCGCCGCGGGGGCTCTTTGACTTTCGTCTCTACGCCTTCTCCCGCCTCTACCTGAGAGGCTCGATCAACAACCTGCAGACCTCCTGGGTAAAACTGGGCGTTGACCTGGCGGCCCTGACGCTTAAGACCGGATGCAACGATTTCTCCGGCACGCTCATGGAGGAAAGCATCACCGCCCAGGCGGGCGGCCAGGAAGGCGAATTCGTGCCGGTTGATCTGATCGAGGAAAAGGCGCGCGCGATGGGGCGGGTCGCAGTCGAGCGCACCACGCTCTACCGCAAGCTTTACGACCAACGGGCGCCCAACGGCGCCCGCCCGCTGGCGCCGGCAGCGCCGCCGCCGGCTTAGGCCGCCGCCCTAGCAGGATGTTGAAAAAGTCCTTTCAACATCCTGCTCCCTCACTCTTATCTCTCCCATAGGGAGAGAAGGTGTAGGAAAGAAGCCATCTTTTACGCAGGGTGTTGAGAATGGAACCACGCCTGATAGCGAGCTTGAGGGGTTTCTCAATACCCTGCTAGGCGGCCCGCCAGAGCACCCGCCCGGCTTGCTCGGTCCGGTGGGCCCGGCCGCGCCCGCGCGCATGCTCGAGGTGAGCCAGCGTCTCGAAGGTTGCCGCCATCAGGTGAAAGAGCGGCCGGGGCTCCTCGCCAAAGACCTGGGTTGCGACTTCGTAGGCCGTGCGCGCGTTGTGCTCGACGGCCGCCAGCACTTTCGCCTCGCGCTGCTCATGGTGCTCGATTATCTCGGCCGCGCGGCGCCGGTGGTCGTAGTAGACCGGTCCGTGACCGGGCAAGACCACCTCCACCGCGTAGCTCTGCACCTTGCGCTGCGAGGCGAGAAAGTCGCCCAGCGGGTCGGCCGGTCCCCCTGGAAAGAAGCCAACGTGGGGCGTGATCTGCGGCAGCAAATGATCGCCCGCGAACATCACCCTTTCCCGCGCCAGGTAAATCACGCTGTGGCCCGGAGCGTGGCCCGGCGTCCAGACCACTTGAAACCGCCTGCTCCCGAACCGCAGCTCGTCGCCGTCGCGCAAAAGCCGGTCCGGTCGCGCCACCGGACGGTAGAGATCGCTGCCGACCCAGGGAGGACGCGCCTTTTGCGGCGCCCCAGGGTCGAGCGGGAACCCGTGCGCCTCGAAAAAGGCAATCGCCTCGGGACGTACCGCGCCCTGCCCCATCGTTAGAAAGCGGCCGACCCACTCAACTTCGAGCGCGTGCAAATAGGTGAGCGCGCCGCTACGCTCCTTAAGCGCCGCCGACGCCCCAAAATGGTCAACGTGATGGTGCGTGCCAATGATAGCGGCGATCCGTTCGGCCCCCGCACCCAGCTCGGCCAAGGCACCTTCCAGGGTCTCGAGGCTGTCGGCCGAATTCGCGCCCGTGTCAATCAGCACCCACTGCCCGCTGCAGTCGACCAGGTAGACGTTGACCGTGGTCGGCCGAAACGGAAGCGGCAGCCCGACTTTGTAGATGCCCGAAGCGACTTCCTCAAGCTTTGGCCGCAACTGATTCACGACTGGCCCATCGTTATGCCATGGGGGCCCTCGGCCCCGCTCCGGCCTGCCCGTGCGCCGCACCGCAAGAAAGGCAGCCTCGGCAGTGTAATGACGCTGCTCGGGCGAGCTGAGCCGCCGAGAGTAAGAGGCCCTACCCGGCAACCCAGCTACCTTTCATCGTACAGACCCGGCCGCGCTCAAGCGAGCCAGACCGGCGGTTTTCCCTTCGGCTGCTCGAAGGCCGGCGCCTTTCCACCGGACAGGCCAACCGGCAAGGTTGCATCATCCTTGGATGCCCTGGGGCGATGCTTCGAGTCCCAGGGCAAGGATGCGCAACCGACTAGCGGTTAGGCCGGCGCCGGCTGGACCGCGCCGGGCCAGGCCGCGTCGCGCCGAGGCGCACAGGCGGACGCGGCGCAAGCCTTGCGCGCTCAGGCGCGCTCGAAGCCGGCGCCGGGCTCTGCGATGGCTCATCGTGCAGGAGAGCCAGGAAAACCAGGTTGGCAAGCAGGACCTTGGTCAAACCGATCACTGAGACGAGCGCCACAATCAGCACCAGCGGCTGGTAAAACTGAGCCTCAAACTTCGATAGAAACGCGAGACTCCCAACTCCGACGGCGATCACAAAGCCGATAGCGACCGAAGAGCCGACGAGCATCCGCCGCCACGAGCGCCCCGAGAAGTCTACCGCCTTGGCCGAGCGCCGCGCCCGGTCAGCCGCGATCGAAACGACTGTCGCCATACGCGCCCCAACCCCAAGAGGCAAGCATGCAAACGGAAGCTACTATCTTGCACCGCAAGCACCCGCTCCCGCAAGGAGACGCCGGCTGCCCGCGACCTGCCGGGGGCGACGACAGCCGCCGGCCGCTGGCGAGACGCCGCTTTCGTCCGGCCACTCTTGCCACAAACCCGCCGCCCTGTGGGGCGCTGGCGCTACCGGCACCTCGCCCCACGGCTTGCCCTGCGGGGCACGCCGCAGCCAAGGGGGAAAGCCAAGTGCAGCCCCCGTTGCGCTCATCGCCGGCCCTCCTTGCGGGACAGTCTGACAATCGGCTAGCGTGCTGGTAAAGGTGTCGCAGCCATAGATAAGAACGGACCACTTGGCGTTTCGGTTCGAGCGATGTCCGGCGGGGCAAGGATTGCGGGCCTCTCGGCCAAGGCGGCGATCTCGCTAACGGTCGTACTCGCCCTTGTGCTGGCTGCAAAGCCGGGCCATTACACCAGTTCCAAGCAAGTGAGCATTGCTTCGCGCCCTGCCGGCAACCGGGTCACGCTCGGCTTGGGCCAAGGCGGCGAGCGCGAGAGCCGCGAAAAAGAAGCGCTCCAAAGAATTCCTTCGTCCAAGCCTCCTTTCCTACAGGGATCGGCGGTGGCGGCCTTAAGCGGCTCGCTCGTTGAGCCGCGCCGTAGGATTCCCCCGCCACGGTGGGCGACGCACCAGGCGCTGGCGCGCCTAAGGCGCCGCGCGCCGCAGGCAAACGACACCGAGCCGCTCCTCTCCTAAGCCGCCTAAGCGCGCACGGCACGCGGCCGGCATCGCTGTCCCGGCCCGCCTGCCGCACACCCATGTTGCATCGAACAACAGTGGCGCGAGAACGAACTATGGCAGCCCGGGTCGAGACCGCGGCCAGCAAAACGCGGCTGGAGTGAAGCATGGACGAGCCAACACAGCAGCAGTTCGAGTCCGAGCAGCCGGCAAACGGCGGCCCGGAATCGGGCGGCGGCTTGCCGGGTTTCTCGCTGCGCAACCCTTACCTGATCCTGGTGGGCGCGCTGATGGCATTGCTGCTCGGCGTCACCGCCTTTTTCGAAATGGAAGTCGATGTCTTCCCGCCGATGAAGATGCCGGCGGTGGTGGTCGCCACGTTTTATCCCGGGATGCCGCCGCTGGATATCGAGCAGGACATAACCACGCGTTACGAGCGCTTTCTCACCTTGGGCAGCGGCATCGAACATATTCAGTCGCGCTCTCTGCCCGGCGTGAGCATCATCACGGTCTACTTTCACGCCGATGTGGACGCCGACGTAGCGGCGGCCCAGATGGGGGTGCTGGCGATGGGCGACCTCGGGGTAATGCCTCCCGGCACGTTGCCGCCGTTGGTGCTCAAGTACGACGTGTCGTCGCTGCCGGCGGTGTTGGTGACGGTCTCCGGCAAAGGCTACAGCCAGACCCAGCTCGAGGACCAGGCGCGCTACAACGTGCGCAACTTCCTGGCCACGGTCAAAGGGGCCTCGGTGCCGATTCCCTTTGGCGGCCGCTTCCGCCAGGTGATGGCCTACGTCGACCGCCGCGCGCTCCAGGCCCGCGGACTTACCCTGATGGACGTGGTGAACGCCCTTAACCAGACCAACGTCATCCTGCCGGCGGGGGATGCCAAGATCGGCAACACCGACTACTACATCTACTCCAACAGCATGGCGCCTAACACGCGGGTCCTGAACGAAGCGCCGATCAAAATCGGGCCCAACCAGGCGCCGGTGCTGATGCGCGACCTCGGCCAGGTCGAGGACAGCTCGCAAATCCAGTACAACGTCGTGCTGGTCAACGGCCAGCCCTCGGTCTACGTCCCGGTGCTCAAGCAGACCGGCGCCAACACGCTGGATTTGGTCGACGGCGTGCGCGCCGAGCTGCCCAAGGTGCGCGGGCTGCCGGCCGGGATGCACCTCGAGACGATTTACAGTCAGGCCAAGTATATCCGGGACGCGATGCGCGGGTTGGAGCACGAGGTGTTTTCCGGTTCGCTGCTCGCCTCGCTGATGATCCTGCTTTTTCTGGCCAGCGTGCGCTCGACCTTCGCGATTTTTCTTTCGATTCCGCTTTCGATCTGCGCGGCGCTGTTCCTGCTTTTCTTAAACGGCTCGACGATCAACATCATGACGCTGGGCGGCTTCGCGCTGGCCGTGGGACGACTGGTGGACGATTCCACGGTGGTGCTGGAGAACATCAACCGGCATCTGACCGAGGGCGAGGAGCCGAAGCAGGCGGCGCGGCGGGGCGCGGTCGAGGTGACCTACGCGGTGCTGGCCTCGACGATCACGACGATCATCGTGTTTTTTCCGGTGCTGTTTCTCTACGGGGTGGCCAAGTACCTGTTCACGGCGCTGGCGCTGGCGGTGGTTTTCTCGATGTCGGCGTCTTACGTGGTCTCGATGTCGCTGGTGCCGCTTTTCTGCGCGCGTTTTCTGACGGTGGAAGAGGCGCGGCGGCAGGAGGCAATGGCGCAGGGGAGCGCAGGGCGGGGCTTTTTCGCCTGGTTCAACCGCGGCTACCGCCACTTCAACGATTGGTTCGCCAACTGGCTGGGCCGCGCCCTGGACCACAAGGCGCTAATCGTCGCAACCGTCACGGCGATCTTTCTCGCCTCGATGACGCTCTTCCCGCGCCTGGGAACGCAGCTTTTCCCGACCACCGACGCCGGCAAATTCACCATCAACATCACGACGCCGCCCGGCACCCGCATCGAGTTGACCACCCGGATGGCGCGCCGCATCGGGCGGGTGGTTCGGCAGGTGGTTCCACCCGAGGACCTCAAGCTGGTGGTGAGCAACTTGGGCCTGGCGCCAAGCATCTCGGCCATCTACTCGACCAACTCGGGAGAGGACACCGGGCAGATTTTCGTCTCGCTTAAAAAAGGCCACAAGCGCTCCGTTTTCTACTACATGGATCGGCTGGCCGAGGTGCTGCCGAAAAAAGTGCCCCAGGTGCAGAGCTTTTTCTCCTCGGGAAGCATCATCGACGCGGTGCTGAATTTCGGCATGCCGGCGCCGATCGACATCCAGGTGAGCGGCTGGGACTTCCGCCAGTTGTTCACCTTTGCCGACCGGATCAAGCGCCGCGTCGACCAGCTTCCCGAGGTCGGGCACAGCTTCATCCCGCAAATCCCCGACTACCCGACGCTGGATATCGTCGTCGACCGCCAGCGCGCCGGGCGCCTGGGCCTGACGCAGAAAGACGTTGTCACCAACGTGATCACGGCGCTCGACAACAACATGATGATTGCGCCGTCGATCTGGATCGACCGCGCCAACGGCAACGACTACTTTCTTACCGCGCAGTACCGCGAGCCGGACATCAACCGCCTGGAGACAGTGATGGATATCCCGGTCGGCACGCACCGGATGGGCTACCGCCCGCTGAGCATCCGGGATGCCGCGACCGCAGAGGTGCGCTCCGGTTACGGCCACAACAACGCCGTGCTGTTGCGCAACGTGGCCGACGTGCGGCACGCCTATTACCCTTCGGAGGCCGACCATTACGATATCCAGCGCGTGATCGACGTCTACGTTGCGCCGGCCACCTCGGACTGGGGCGGAACGCAGGAGGCGGTCGAGCGCGCCGTGGCCAAGCTCAAGCCGCCGCCGCACGTGAAGCTTTTTTTCCGCGGCTCGGTGGTTTCGATGGAGCAGTCGTTTTCGAGTTTCGGCGTGGGGCTGGCACTGGCGATCATCATGGTCTACCTGGTGGGCGTGGCGCAGGGGCGCTCCTGGCTTGACCCGTTCATCTTCCTTTTCTCGATTCCGATGGGGCTTATCGGAGTGGCGCTGCTTTTGTGGGCAACCGGCACCACGCTTAATATCGAGTCGTTCATGGGGATCATCGTGATGATCGGGATTGTCCACTCCAACGCCATCTTGCTGATCGACTTTGCCAACGAGCGCCGGCGCGAGGGCATGCCCCTGCGCAAGGCGGCCACTGAGGCGGCGCGCATCCGGATGCGTCCCATCCTGATGACGACCCTGGCCACGCTGGCCGGGCTGGCGCCGATCGCGCTCAAGATCGGCGAAGGATCGGAGGCCTCGGCGCCGCTGGCACGGGCGGTCATCGGCGGGCTTGCGGTGTCCACCGTTATGACGCTGGTGCTCGTGCCGGCGCTGTGGGAGCTTTTCTACTCTTGGAAGCAGCCGCAAAAGGCCGCATGATGAAAGCCCCGGCAAAGAAAACGCCGCGCGGGTGTCGACCGCGCGGCCCCGTTTCGCTGTTGAGCGCGCTTTCGCCCCACCTCGGCGCGAAGCGCCAAACCCCAAACCAGGCGGCTCCGCTGCGATTGCGAGCATCCTTGACGGAGCCCACGACGCTCGATTGCGGGCACAGGAGGTCCACTATGAACCGGGTCCAAGCAGTCATCCTCAACCTGGCCGCGGCCACGATGCTGGCCACGCCGCTGTGGGCGCAGACCGGCGCGCCTTCGGCTCAACCCAGCGCTGCGCAAGCGCCTGCCGCCGGCCAAGTACAACCACCACAGAGCGGCGGTCCCGGCGTCATCGTCGTCGAAGAGGACGTCGTGCTGCCGCTTATCGACGCGCCCGAACAGCACTTCCACGCGGCGCAGCGCTACTTCGCGCGCGGCGACCAGCGCGACGCCGCCAGCCAGGTACGCGCCGGCGCAGCGCTGCTTGAGCTGGAGGCCGGCCGCCACGACGCCGCCAACAAGGACGGACTGACCAAGGCGGCAGACCGCTTGAATTCGCTGGCCGCCCAGCTCGCCAAGGGCAAAGTAAAATCAGCCAAAGAACTCAGAGCGGCCTTCGCCCAGGCCGACCTCGCCCTGGCGCGCCACTACCATCGGATGGCCCAGCAGTCGCTCGAACAAAATGACCAAAAGCACACCGGATACTGGCTCGAAGGCGCCTCCAACTCGATAAGCGACGCCGCGGCCTGGTCGGGTCAGAAACTCAAGGCAGGCACCCGCTCCACGTTGAACGGCGCCCGGACCCTGGGGCGCAAGCTTCAGACGGGAGCCGGATGGGCCGTCGACAAGGTAAAGCAGGGCATCACCGGCCTCGGCCACGAACTTGACAGCCTGGGATCGTCCGGCGGGTCCTCTTCCAACTAAGCGACGCCGGCTGCCGGCGCTGTCGGGCGAGCTGGCAGCGCCGGCGCCAGGTCGGCTGGGCGGCGACTAGCTTTGCGCGCCAAGCCTGGCGCGCCGACGTTGCGGCCAAACGCCGCCGGCGGCTTCGCGCCTGGCAGGCCGTTTGCTAGGCTTAGGGCAACCGGGAAGGAGCGTGCGCCGGGTTTATGCCCGTCTTCGAAACGCGGGTCAACCCCGCCTCTGAACAATTCAAGGCGAATCGCGCCGATCACTTGGCGCTGATCGCCGAGTTGCGCGCCCTGGAAGCGAAGGTGCGTAAGGCGTCGGCGCGCTCGCGCCCGAAGTTCGAGCAGCGGGGTCAGCTTCTGCCGCGCGACCGGGTTGCGCTCCTGCTCGACCGGGGTGCCCCGTTTCTGGAGCTGTCCACGCTGTGCGGCTACAAAATGCACGACGATGACGGCGACCGGAACATCGCGGGAGGCGGCGGCATCGCCGGCATCGGCTTCATCAGCGGCGCGCGCTGCATGGTGCTGGCTTCGGATTCCGGCATCCGGGGCGGCGCGGCGACGCCGATGGGCTTGGAGAAGACGTTGCGGGCGGAGGCGCTGGCGATCGAAAACCGACTGCCCCTGGTACAACTGATCGAAAGCGCCGGGGCCAATTTGTTCCGCCAGGCCGAGTTGTTCGTCAAGGGCGGCCGGATGTTCGCCAATATGGCCCGACTCTCGGCGCTTGGCGTGCCCATCGTCGCGGTCGTCAACGGTTCCTCGACCGCCGGCGGCGCCTACCAGACGGGATTGAGCGACTACATCATCGTGGTGCGGGGGCGTACCCGGGTTTTTCTTGCCGGGCGGCCGCTGCTCAAGGCCGCCACCGGCGAGCTGGCGACCGACGAGGAGCTGGGCGGCGCCGAGATGCACTACCGCATCTCGGGCACCGGCGAGTACATGGCCGAGAACGACGCCGACGGCATCCGTATCGCCCGCGAAATTCTGGAGCGGCTGCGCTGGAACGCCAATTTGCGCCCCGCGCCGCCCCTTGCGCCGCGCGCGCCGCGCTACGATCCCGAGGAAATTCTGGGCATCGTGCCGGTCGACTATCGCAAACCCTACGACGTGCGCGAGGTGATTGCGCGCATCGCCGACGGCTCGGAATTTCTCGACTTCAAGCCGGCCTGGGGCGCCCAGACCGTGACCGGGCATGGCGCGGTGGGCGGCCACGGCGTCGGCTTCATCGGCAACAACGGCCCAATCGATACCGACGGCTCGGCCAAGGCAGCACAATTCATCCAACTCTGCTGCCAGTCGAACACAGCGCTGGTCTTTCTGCAAAACACCACCGGCTACATGGTTGGCCGCGAGGCCGAGGAACGCGGCATCGTCAAGCACGGCTCCAAGATGATCCAGGCGGTAACCAACGCAACCGTGCCGCGCCTGACCGTGCATATCGGCGCCTCCTTCGGCGCCGGCAATTACGGCATGAGCGGGCGCGCCTACGATCCCCGCTTCGTCTTCGCTTGGCCCAACAACCGCATCGCAGTGATGGGCGGCGAACAGGCCGCCAAGACCATGACGATCGTGGCCGAGGAGGGCGCCCGGCGCCGGGGCGAAGCGCCTGATTACGCCGCGCTCGAGGCGATGGCGCGCAAGGTGGTCGAAGCCTATGACGCCGAAAGCACAGCGCTCTACGCCAGCGCGCGTCTTTGGGACGACGGCCTTATCGACCCGCGCGACACGCGCAAGGTGCTGATCTTCTGTCTGGATACCTGCCGCGAGGCCGAACGCCGCGCCACCTACCCGAACACCTTCGGCGTCGCCCGCATGTAAGGCGGCAAGCAAGGAGGGTCAAGCTGTGCAACTCACCACCGAGCACGAGGAGCTGCGCCGGGTCATCCGGCGCTTTATCGACGCCGAGATCAATCCTTACGTCGAGCAGTGGGAGCGCGACCAGCTCTTCCCGGCCCACGAGGTCTTCAAAAAGATGGGTGCGCTCGGCCTGCTCGGCATCACCAAGCCCGTCAAGTTCGGCGGTCTCGGCCTTGACTACTCCTACGGCGCAATCCTGGACGAGACTACCGCCTACATAAACTGCGGCGGCGTCCCGATGGCGACCGGGGTGCAGACCGATATGGCCACGCCGGCGCTGGCCCGGCTCGGCTCCGACGAACTGCGCCGGGAATTCCTGGCGCCGTCGATCGCCGGCGAGCTGGTCGCCTGTGTCGGCGTCTCCGAGCCGGGAGCCGGCTCGGACGTCGCGGCGATTGCCACCCGCGCAAGGCGCCAAGGCGGCGACTACGTCATCGACGGCACCAAGATGTGGATCACCAACGGCACCCAGGCCGACTGGATGTGCATGCTGGCGAACACCTCGGACGGCCCGCCGCATCGCAACAAGTCGCTCTTGTGCGTGCCGCTCAAGGAGGGCGGCAAACGGGCCCCCGGCGTGACGGTCGCCCGCAAGCTGCGCAAGCTCGGGATGCATTCATCCGACACCGCGGAAATCCATTTCGAGGACGTACGCGTGCCGGCCCGCAACCTCATCGGCGAAGAAGGCAGGGGCTTCATCTACCAGATGGTGCAGTTCCAGGAAGAGCGCATGTACGCGGCACTCAACGCCGCCACCGCCTGCCAGCGCACGATCGAGGCGACTATCGACTACACGCGCCAGCGCCAAGCCTTTGGCCGCCCGGTGCTCGACAACCAGGTAATTCATTTCCGGCTTGCCGAGTTGATGACCGAGGTCGAGGCGCTGCGGGCGCTCGTCTGGCAGGCGGTCGAGGTCTACGTCCAGGGCGGCGACTGCACCAAGCTGGCCTCGATGGCCAAGCTCAAGGCGGGACGCCTGGTGCGCGAGGTCAACGACGCCTGCCTGCAGTATTGGGGCGGGATGGGCTACATGGAGGAGACGCCGGTTTCGCGCAGTTTTCGCGACGGGCGGCTGCTCTCGATCGGCGGGGGCACCGACGAAATGATGCTCGGTATCATCGCCAAGTACTTGGGCATCCTTCCCGGCAAGCCTCGATGAGAACCGGGAAGCGGCTGGGAGTGGTAAACGTTGACTAGCCAGGGTCCAGGCCACACGCCGGCAGCGGCGCCAAACTGCGCCGGCGCCCCGGAGGCCGGCGCGCGCACCCTTTTTGGCGCGCAAAGGGCGGGGCGTTGATGGCGCCGGCGTTCAGCAAGGTCTTGGTCGCCAATCGCGGCGAAATCGCCTGCCGCGTCATCGCCGCGGCGCGGGCGCGAGGCTATGCCACGGTGGCGGTCTTCTCGGCGGCTGACGCGCGCGCCCGCCACGTGGCGCTGGCCGACGAAGCGGTGCCAATTGGCCCGGCGCCGGCCGCCGAGTCTTACCTCGCCATCGAGCGGATCATCGCCGCGGCCAAGGCCGCCGGCGCCGACGCTGTCCATCCCGGCTACGGCTTTCTCGCCGAGAACGCCGAGTTTGCCGAGACCTGCGCGACCGCCGGCCTGGTCTTTATCGGGCCGCCGCCCCAGGCGATCCGCCTGATGGGCAACAAGGCCGCGGCCAAACGTCTGATGGCCGAGGCGGGCGTGCCATGCATCGCAGGCTACCACGCCACCAACCAGGACGACGCCACGCTGATAGCCCAGGCGGCGCGTCTGGGCTTTCCCCTGATGGTCAAGGCGGCGGCCGGGGGCGGAGGGCGCGGCATGCGCCTTGCACGCGACGCCGGCGCGCTGGCCGAGGCAATCGCCGGCTCCCGCTCAGAGGCGCTGAGCGCGTTCGGCTCGGCCGAACTGATCCTCGAGCGCGCCGTCGTGGGAGCGCGCCACGTCGAGGTGCAGGTGATCGCCGACAGCTTCGGCCAAACCATCCACCTGGGCGAGCGCGATTGCTCGGTCCAGCGGCGCTACCAGAAAGTCATCGAAGAGGCGCCCTGCCCGGTTGCCGACCACGCCTTGCGCGCGGCCATGGGCGAGGCCGCGGTGCGGGCGGCGCGCTCGGTCGGCTACCTCGGCGCGGGCACCGTCGAGTTCCTGCTCGACCGCCAGGGACGTTTCTATTTCTTGGAGATGAACACCCGCATCCAGGTCGAACACCCGGTCACGGAGCTGGTTACCGGCCTCGACCTGGTTGGCCTGCAAATCGACATTGCAGCCGGCAGGCCGCTGCCGCTTGCGCAGGGGCAAGTTGCGCTGACCGGCCACGCCATCGAAGCGCGCCTTTATGCCGAAGACCCGGCCGGCGGCTTCCTGCCTCAGACCGGACGCGTGCTTTGCTGGGAGCCTGCGCGAGGCGAAGGCGTGCGCGTCGACCACGGCCTGCTCCCCGGCGACGAGATCGGCCCGCATTACGACGCCATGGTCGCCAAGGTGATCGCCCATGGCGCCACGCGTGAGGAAGCCCGCCTGCGTCTTATCCGCGCCCTGGAAGAAACAACCCTGCTCGGCGTGCCGACCAACAAGGATTTCCTTATCGAGCTGCTAAGCCATCCGCGCTTCGCACGCGGCGAGGCGGCCACTGACTTCATCGAGACGGCGCTGGGGCGAAGCCGTTTGGCTGAGAGCGAGACGGCGCTGGCCCGCGCCCTCGCCGCTGCCCTCCTGGTCGAGACCGCTTCCGTGCCGGCCGGCGACGAGCTCAGAGGCTGGTGGTCCACGGGGGTGGCAAGCGCGCCGCTCCGCCTGCGGGTGGGCCAAGCGGTGAGCGCGCTCGACGTGCAATTCTGCGGCCGGCGCTACACCGTCGGCGAGCATGGTGCGGGCCAAGGCCTGACCATCGAGATTCGCGACTGCCGTGCCGACGGCAGAGTCAGCTTCGCCCTGGGCGGTGTCGTGCGCCAGGCCCGTTTCGCCCTGGATAGCAACGTCATCTTCCTCGACCTGGGCCGCCGGGTCTTCCGGTTCGAGGACGTGACCTACGCCCCGGCCGCCCCGGCGCAGTTGTCCTCCGATGGGCTGGTGCGCGCGCCGATGAGCGGGCGCGTGGTGGCCATACCGGCGGCCGGCGCGGCCGGCGTCGCGCAGGGCGACACGCTGGTCGTGCTCGAGGCGATGAAGATGGAGCACTTAATCAGCGCGCCGATCTCGGGTGTCGTCGAGGCGATAGCGGTTAGGCTTAACGACCAGGTCTTACCGCACCAGTTGCTGGTAACGCTTCGCCCCCAGGCGGCCCCGGCCACGGACGCGGCGCCGTGAACCGGGCGATCCGAATCGGCGGCGCCAGCGCCTTCTGGGGCGACAGCGTCATTGCCGTGCCTCAACTCCTGGCCGGCGGACAGCTCGACTATCTTGTCTTCGACTACCTGGCCGAGATCACAATGTCGATCATGGCCCGGGCCCGCGCCAAGTCGCCGGAGCAAGGCTATGCGACCGACTTCGTTACCGTTGTCATACGCGACCACCTCAAGGAGATCGCCCGCCAGGGCGTCAAAGTCATCTCCAACGCCGGGGGCGTGAACCCGCGGGCCTGCGCGGCGGCGGTCGAGGCCTTGATTGCCGAGCAAGGTCTCAATCTCAAGGTCGGGGTTGTCAGCGGCGACGACCTTCTCGACCGGGCCGACGAATTCAAGACGCGCGGCATTGTCGAAATGTTCTCCGGCGCGCCCTGGCCCGAGCACGTGATGAGCATTAACGCCTACCTGGGCGCGCTTCCCATCGCGCGAGCGCTCGCGGGCGGCGCCGACATCGTGGTCACCGGGCGCTGCGTCGATAGCGCGGTCACGCTCGGCGCCTGCATCCATGCCTTGGGCTGGCAGGACGACGACTTTCACCGGCTCGCTGCCGGCAGCCTTGCCGGCCATATCATCGAATGCGGCGCCCAAGCGACCGGCGGCCTGTTCACCGACTGGCAGGCGGTCGAAGGCTGGGAGAATATCGGCTACCCGATAGCCGAGGTTGCTGCCGACGGCAGCTTCACCATCGGCAAGCCGCCAGGCAGCGGCGGCCTGGTCAGCGCCGCCACGGTCGGCGAACAGCTCCTGTACGAGATTGGCGACCCGCGGGCGTACGTCTTGCCCGACGTCGTCTGCGACTTCTCCGAAGCGCGCCTCGAGCAAGTTGGCAGGGACTTGGTGCGGGTGACCAACGCCCGAGGCCGCGCGCCGACCGATACCTACAAGGTCTCGGCCACCTACATGGACGGCTACCGCGTCGGCCTCTATCTCACCATCGGCGGCATCGACGCCGACCGCAAAGCCGAAAAGATCGCGGCCGCGGTGATCGCCCGATGCCGCGCGATGCTGCGCGCGCGCAAGCTGCCCGATTTCCGCGAGGTGAGCGTCGAGGTCGTCGGAGCCGAGGCAAGCTACGGCCCCCATCGCCGGGTAAGGCGTCCGCGCGAGGTGATTCTTAAGCTCGCTGCCAAGCATGACGACCCCAGGGTGCTGGAAGGGCTGCTGCGCGAGGCGACCTCGAGCGCCACCTCGATGGCGCCGGGAACGACCGGAATGGGCGGCAATCGCCCCAAGCCCAGCCCGGTGGTGCGTCTGTTTTCTTTTCTGCTGCCCAAATCGGACGTCACGGCACAGGTCCACGTCGGAGGCGATGCGGTTGACGTGGCGGTTCGCCCCGGTCGGCCGCTTGACCCACCGCCGGCCGCGCGGCCTACCTCGGCATCCGCGCCGGCGCCGGCCGGGCCGACGGTCTCGGTGCCGCTGGTAGCGCTGGCCTGGGGGCGCAGCGGCGACAAGGGCAACAACGCCAATATCGGCATCATGGCGCGCCGGCCGGAGTATCTGCCCTATCTCCGCGCGGCGCTGACCGAGGAAGCGGTCGCCGCCTACTTCGCGCACCTGCTGGAAGGGCCGGTGGAACGATTCGAACTGCCTGGCCTGCACGCCCTCAACTTCGTGCTCCACGACGTTCTCGGCGGCGGCGGCATCGCCAGCCTGCGCAATGACCCGCAAGGCAAGGCCTTTGCGCAGATGCTGCTCGACCATCCGATTGCGGTGCCGCCTGCGCTTGCCGAGCGCGACGGTCTGCAAACCGTGGTCCCGTAAGGGCGCACAAGCAAAGCGGCACGCCGAGTTAGCGAAACCGGCAAGGGGCGCTCGCTCCGCCGCAGATTCTCCCGGCACAATCGCCCGAACACCGCCTTTTTCGCCAGCCGCCAAGCTTTACCGCGATTGCTCTCCCTGGGCACTTGTGCGACCACCGACATTAGGTAATTTGCCTTCTTGCATCGATTAAGCTTATAATCCGCGCCGACACCGCCGGTTCAGTGGGGAGCTGTCCGGCCGGTTCAAGATGGACGAACAGCAGAACGCTGCCGACCTCGCCTACCCGGAAAAACTCAAGCAGGCCGAAGAGACGCTGCTCAAGCAGCGGCGCAACGCGCCCCAGGCTGCCGGGGAAGAGTCACAGGGCCAGTCCGGCGACGCCGTCTCCCAGGACCGAATCGGCTTTGCGCTTTCCGGCGGCGGGATTCGCAGCGCGACCTTCTGCCTGGGAGTTTTCCAGCGCCTTGCGCAGAGCGAGCTGCTCGGGAAAATTGACTACATTTCGAGCGTTTCGGGAGGCGGCTACTTCGCTTCCTTCCTGGGCCGGCTTTTTCATCGCGATGACATAAAAGGTATCCAAGACGTCGAGCAGACGCTGGCGCCCAAGGCCCGGCCCGGGCTCGGCATTTCGTCCACCCCCGACTGGAAGAAGGAGGTCTTTCGCTGGCTGCGCGACAACGGCCGCTACCTCGCGCCGCGCGGCGCCGGAGATCTGCTGCTCGACCTGGCCTTCACGCTGCGCAGTTGGGTTGCCCTGCAAGTGGTGATTGTCGTTTCGCTGCTTGCGGGTTTTCTTTTTGTGCAATTGGTGCGCTCACTCCTGGCATGCCTTGTCCACTCGCTGGGATGGTTCCCGAATTTTCGGCATCTTGGTGTTTCATGGAGCCCTTACGTTTTGCTGTGCCTGCCTGTTCTGTTGTTAGCGGTTTCGACCGGCTGGGCCTACTGGCTGATCGAGCAGTCAAATCACCAGGTCGATCCAGTAAGCAGATGCCGCCTTACGAGGTTCGTCGCGTGCCGGCCATGGGTTGGCGCCCTAGCAGCAGCCATAGTGGGCTTGGTGATCGCCATGCTCGGCCTGCGTTGCTTCCAGGGTTGGTCGGGTCAGCATCCGTGGGCTTGGTACGGTTCTGTGGGCGTCTTCCTGGCCGGGACTCTGGCGTTGGTGCTCCGGGGCTGTGCGCGCGCCCGGGCTTGTCGAGCAGACCGAGGAGACCACGCCAAGCAACAGCGGGTGGCGGATGGCCAGGAAGAGCGCAGACTCGACAACTATGCGCACGCACGCGACGAGTTAACGCGCCGGTTTAGATGGCTGCTTCTAGCCCTGGCGGCAACGGCAGCCCTGGCAATTATCGATACCGCAGGCCAGGCGCTCTACGCGCGAGCGCTGGCGGGGGAGCTGCATGTAAAAGGCCTAAACCTAAAGCATCTTGGCCTGGCGGGCTCCTCCCTAGCGGCCTTCATTGCTGCAAGCGCGCGCTGGCTCGCCACGGCCCAGCGCTGGGCAAAGAAGGCTGGCGCGCGGCCAAGCCTTCTCTGGCGCCTGTTGGCCGGGGTAGCGGCGCTTACGATTCTGGCTTTGCTGTTCGTCGGCGCGGACTTCGCCTCCCAGGAGCTTGCGCGCCGTTGCTCGGGACGGCTGCTGTTGGGGGCCTTCGTGATTGCGCTGTTGTTTGCGTGGCTTTTCGGGCAGACCTGGGGCTTTCTCAACGGCTCCTCGCTCCATCGGCTTTACGCGGCGCGGCTCATCCGCGCCTACTTGGGCGCCTCGAACCCTAAGCGTTACAGCCATGAGGCCCCGAGCCTTGCCCGGCTCGTCCCTTGCGACGACATCAGCCAGGCCCGCTACTGGCCGCCGCCTACTGACACTAAAAACAACTGCTGCCTCAAGGGCGCTCCGCTTCACCTGGTAAACGTAACGATCAACGAGACGCTCGACGCCCGCAGCCAGGTCCAGCAGCAGGACCGCAAAGGAATCGGGATGGCGATCGGCCAGGCCGGTATCAGTGCCGGCGTGCGGCACCATGTCGTCTTTGGACAAGACGGCGCGGACGAGCATTACAAGGAAGCCGCCATCTACTCGCCGCAGAAGGGCTTCCAGCTTTTCAGCTATCCAAAGAACGACCGTGCGCGAGACACGTACAACTTTTTCGGCGAACAGCTCTCGCTCGGCAACTGGACGGCGATCTCGGGCGCCGCGATCAGCACAGGGCTCGGCTCGCGGACCAACCCCGCGTTCAGCTTTCTCGCCGGCTTTTTCAATTTCCGGCTCGGCTACTGGTGGGACTCGGGGACCGATTCGAGGCGTGGCAGAAGCCTGACCTTGGGGCGGCGCCTGCGCAGGCTTTTTGAGTGCTGTTTCCCGGTGCAGACTTTCCTCATCGACGAATTCACGGCGCGCTTTCGCGGCCCCCAGAGCCGCTACTGGTATCTGACCGACGGCGGCCATTTTGAGAACACCGGCGCCTACGAGCTGGTGAGACGCCGGCTCGAGGCGATTGTTGTCATCGACGCCGGGGCAGACCCGGATTACACCTTCTCCGACCTGGGCAACCTGGTCAGAAAGGCGCGACTCGATTTCGGCGCCGAAATACGCTTTTTGAGCGAAGGGGAACTGGATGAGCGGGTAAACCCGAAAGTGCGCCCATACTTCGGCACGCTGGAAAGGCTGCGCCGCGGCGTTTGGGCCGAGGAGCCGGTCACCGACCCAGCGTCTCCCGACAAACAGAGGCGCTCTCTCAAGCAGTCCCAGGAGAGCCGGCTCTCGTTGGCTCACGCCGCGTTGGCGAAGGTAACGTACGCAGGCTGCAACAAAATCTCCTGGCTGCTGGTCCTGAAACCCACGCTCACCGGGGACGAACCGGAAGACGTCCTGAACTACCACCGCGATCACCCTTCCTTCCCGCAGGAGAGCACCGCCGACCAGTTCTTCGACGAAGCGCAGTGGGAGAGCTACCGTCGGCTGGGCTGGCATCTCGCGGGTAAAATCCTGCTAGCCGACCATATGATGCCGTTTAAGCTGGAATCTTGAGCTAAAGCGAGACAGCCAAAGGGACTGGCGCGGGGTGCTTTACTCCGGTAGAGCGATTTGGTAGTATGGGCAGCGGTAAAGCGAAAGGCAAAAAATCAGCGAAAGGATCCTGATGTCTCTCGGGGCTGCTCGCAAGCGGGAAATAGTTCAGGCGCATGCGCGAAAAACTGGAGATTCCGGCTCGCCGGAGGTCCAAGTAGCGCTCTTCTCGGCGCGCATCCAGGAACTCACCGAACATCTCAAGACCCACGTCAAAGACCATCATTCGCGGCGCGGTCTGCTGCGTTTGGTGGGCAAGCGGCGTCGCCTGCTCGACTATCTTCGCTCAGAGAACGCGGAGAGCTATAAGCGGCTCATCGAACAGCTCGGCATCCGCAGGTAACGTCCGGTTTTTATTAGCGCCGGGCCGAATTGAGCGTGGCGCCCGGGGAGCGGAGACGCGGTGCGGGTGACGGGCGTGGCGCCAGCCTTTGACCGCCGGGATCGAGGCACTGACCGCGGGCCTGTCTGCCTGCGGCTGCACCAAGGAATTGAGTCTTATGTATAGAAAGGTCGAGATCGAGTTTTTCGGGCGTCGTCTATCGCTGGAGTCGGGCCGGCTGGCGCGCCAGGCTCACGGGGCGGTGCTTGCTCAGTACGGAGACACGGTGGTGCTGGCGGCGGTGGTTTCCGCCTACGACGTCGGACGCGAGGTGGATTTCCTGCCGCTTACGGTGGATTACCAGGAAAAGACGTTTGCCGGGGGGCGAATTCCCGGGGGGTTTTTCAAGCGCGAAGGACGGCCTTCGGAAAAGGAAATTCTCACCTCGAGGCTTATCGACCGGGCGCTGCGTCCGCTTTTTCCCAAGGGGTACGACCGGGAGACGCAGGTAATCGTGACCGTGCTCTCGGCCGAGCGGGACAACGATCCCGACGTACTGTCGCTTATCGCGGCCTCCGCCGCGATCGAGGTTTCCGACATTCCCCACAACGGCCCTGTGGCTGCGGTGCGCATGGGGCGTGCCGGCGGCCGGCTGGTGGTGAATCCGCTGGCGGCCGAGGCGGAGGCGAGCGACCTTTCGATGGTTGTGGCGGCGACCCCGCAGGCCATCGTGATGCTCGAGGGCGGCGCCAACGTGGTCGACGAGGAGGCGATCCTGGGGGCGCTTTTCACCGCGCACGAGGCGCTGGAGCCGATCTTCGAGCTGCAGCAGGAATTGCGCAATCTTTGCGGCAAGCCCAAGCGCGAGTTCGCGGTCAAAGTGCTGGACCCGGAGCTCAAGGCCGCGGTCGAGGAGCGCCTGGCCGAGCCGCTCAAACTGGCGCTTGCCACCGCCGGCAAGAAGGAGCGTAGCCAGGCGCTGAAGACGCTCACCCGCGCGGCGGTGGCGGAGTTGGCCGAGCGCTTCCCGCAGCAGGAGAAAGCCCTCGAGGCGGCCTGCGAGGGCGCGCTGCGCGCGCGCGTGCGCCGGACGATCGTCGAGGAAAACCGCCGTATCGACGACCGCGCGCCGACTGAAATCCGGCCGCTCAGCGCCCAGGTCCGCGTTCTGCCCCGCACCCACGGGTCGGCCATTTTTACCCGGGGCGAAACGCAGGCGCTGGCCACCGTAACCTTGGGAACGCGGCAGGACGAGCAGAAAATCGACGCGCTTTTGGGCGAGCACTACAAGAAATTCATGCTGCATTACAACTTCCCGCCCTTCTCCACCGGCGAGATCAAGTTTCTGCGCGGCCCCTCCCGCCGCGAGATCGGCCACGGGGCGCTGGCCGAGCGGGCACTGAGCGCGGTGCTGCCTTCCGAACAAGACTTCCCCTACACCGTAAGGGTGGTCTCCGAGGTGCTCGAGTCCAACGGCAGCTCCTCGATGGCAACCGTGTGCGGAGGCAGCCTGGCGCTGATGGACGCCGGCGTGCCGGTCAAGGCCGCGGTGGCCGGGATCGCCATGGGCCTGGTCAAGGAAGGCGATCAGGTGCGCGTGCTGACCGATATCCTGGGCGACGAGGACCATCTCGGCGATATGGACTTCAAGGTTGCCGGAACCGCCCGCGGCATAACCGCCATCCAGATGGACAACAAGGTGGGCGGAATCACGCGCGAGGTGATGCGCCAAGCGCTGCTCCAGGCGCGGGATGCGCGGCTGTTCGTTCTCGGGGTGATGGAAAAAGCCCTGTCCGAGCCGCGCAAGGAGGTCTCCGCTTACGCCCCACGCATCGTCACCCTGCACATCAACCCGAGCCGCATCCGCGACCTCATCGGCCCGGGCGGCAAGGTCATCCGGGGGATCGTCGAAGAGACCGGATGCAAGATTGACGTCGGGGACGACGGCACGGTGGTTATCGCGGGCGCCGACGGCGCCTCGCTGGACAAGGCGATCGAAACCGTCCAGGGGCTGACCGCACAGGCGGAGATCGGGCGCATCTACCGCGGCAAGGTGCGCAAGATCGTCGAGTTCGGCGCTTTTGTCGAGATTCTGCCGGGGACCGACGGCCTGTTGCACATTTCGCAACTGGCCGACCACCGGGTGCGGCGGGTGGAAGACGTGGTCCACGAGGGCGACGAAATCATGGTCAAGGTCCTGGACGTTGACCCGGGCGGCAAGATAAGGCTGTCGCTGCGCGAGGCACTCCAGGAGTTGGGCGAAAAGCCGGCTTAAAGCCGCGCGACGCATTGCGATGGTGCGCCAAGGCGTTCTCTCCAACGGGGTCAGAGTACTCAGCGAAACGATGCCTGACGTAGTGTCCGCTACTACGGGCATCTGGGTGGAGAACGGCTCGCGCTACGAGACGCCGGCGCAAAACGGCGTCTCGCACTTTATCGAACACCTGCTTTTCAAGGGCACGCGCCGGCGCACCGCCGCCCAGATCGCGGAGGAAATCGACGCGGTGGGCGGCGTGCTCAACGCCTTCACCAGCAAGGAATACACTTGCTACTACGCCAAGGTTCTCGGCGAGCAACTCGAGATGGCCAACGAACTGCTGGCCGATCTTTTCCTCAACTCGGTGTTCGACCCGGGTGAAATCGAGCGCGAGCGCCAGGTAGTGCTGCAGGAGATTTCTCAGGCCGAGGACACGCCCGACGATTTCGTGCACGAGATTTTCAACCTGCGCTTCTGGCAGGGTCACTCGCTTGCACTGCCGATTTTCGGCTCGGTCGAGACGGTCAACACCATCAGCCGTGAGGCGCTGCTCGCTTTCATGAACGAGCGCTACCGGGCCGAGCGCGTTTTCATCGCCGCCGCCGGCATGGTTGACCACGACCGGCTGGTGCGGCAGAGCGAAAGGTTGTTCGGCGAGATCGCCGGCAACGGCCGGCAGGAGGTACTGCGGCCGCCGGCCGAGCGGGCGATGGTGCTCCATCACGGCAAGCCGCTTGAGCAGGTCCACCTGTGCATCGGCGCGCCGGGCCTGGGCCAGAGCGACCCGCTGCGTTACGCGGGCTATGTGCTCAACGCGGCGCTGGGCGGGGGCATGTCGTCGCGGCTTTTCCAGGAAGTGCGCGAGCGGCGCGGGCGCGTCTACAGCATCTACTCTTCCACCGCTTCCTTCCACGACTGCGGCTACCTGGCGATCTACGCCGGCACCAAGCTCGACTGGCTGGACGAAGTGCTCGAGGTGACCGTCAAGGAGCTGGCGGATATCGCGCGCCGCGGACTTAAGCCCCAGGAACTGGAGCGCGCCAAAAGCCAGCTCAAAGGCAACATGCTGCTCGGCCTTGAGTCGACCGAGAGCAGAATGAACCGGCTGGCACGCAACGAAATCTACGCGCGCCGCGACATCAGCTTGAGCGAGGTGGCAGGGGCGATCGACCAGGTGGCCAATGACCAGGTGGTCGAGATTGCCGCCTCCTGCTTCGCCCCGCAGCGAATGGGCGTCGTGGTGCTCGGCGACCTGAAAGGAAAGACCATCGGCGCAGAAGTTCTGTCGCCCCTGGGCCGTTGAAGCCGAAGGCTTTGCCCGCGCTGCAGCGCGGGCGGCCGGCCGCCCGCGCAACGACCCTTCGCCGGCGCGCCCTTGAGGCGCATCCGGCCCGCGCCCGCAGGCACGCATCGCGGTGTCAACCATGGAGCCCCTGGTCAGAGTGAAGCGGGTCAGGCCACGTCTTGCCGCACTGCCGGCTTACCAGAGCCCGGGTGCGGCCGGCCTCGACCTCGCGGCCGCCATCGAGCAGGAGCTAAGCCTCGCCCCGCTCGAAAGAGCTTCCATTCCAACCGGGCTCGCCTTCGAGATTCCCGAAAGGTTCGAGGGGCAGGTGCGCGCTCGAAGCGGGCGCGCGCTGAACGACGGTCTTACCCTGATAAACAGTCCCGGCACGATAGACTCCGACTACCGAGGCGAGGTCTGCCTGCTCGTGGTAAACTTGGGGAGGCAAGCGGTGGTCATCCGGCCGGGAGAGCGCATCGCCCAACTCATCATAGCCCCGGTGGCGCACGCCCGGCTCGAGGAGGCCGCCGAACTGGGCCCAAGCCTGCGAGGCGACAAAGGTTTCGGCCACACCGGCCGGTGAACCCGCGCGGGGCAAAGGCGCGTGGCGGCGCGCCCGTCGTTCCATGAGCGAGGAGCAGAGCGAAATCGAAGCCGCACTGACCGCGGTCACGCCGATCGACGGCCGCTATCGCCGGCAAAGCCGGGCTCTGGCTCGCTACTTCAGCGAGCTTGCGCTTATCCGCCGGCGGGTGCGGGTCGAGATCGAGTGGTACCTGGCGCTGGCGCTGGACTCGCCCCTGGGCGTGTGCGGTCCGCTTGACGATGCTGCGGCGGCGGCTGTGCGCGCGATCTACCAAAACTTCGGACTCGCCGACGCGGTCGCGGTCAAAAAGATAGAAGCCGAAACCAATCACGACGTAAAGGCCGTCGAGTATTTCGTCAAGCAGCGGCTCAAGCAGGTCGCCCCCGCGCTGCCGATCGAGATGGTCCATTTCGCCTGCACCTCGGAAGACATCAACAATCTCGCCTACGCGCTGACGCTTAAGGAGTTCGCAGCTACGGAACTTTTGCCGCGGCTCGAGCGGCTGCGCCGCGCGCTGGCAGAGGCGGCCAAAAAGCTGGCTGCGCTGCCGATGCTGGCGCGCACCCACGGACAGCCGGCCTCGCCGACGACCGTGGGCAAAGAGCTGGCGGTCTTTGCCTATCGGCTGGGCAGGCAGACAAGGCGACTGGCGGCCCAGGAGTACCTGGGGAAATTCAACGGCGCGGTGGGCAATTACAACGCACACGCGCTGGCCTTTCCCGAGGTGGACTGGCTGGAGCGCTCGCGCCGCTTTGTCGAAGGCTTCGAGCTGGTTTGGAACCCGCTGACCACCCAAACGGAGAGCCACGACTGGATGGCCGAACTGTTCGATACGCTCGGCCTGACCGGCGCCGTGTTGTTGGACCTGGCGCGCGACCTGTGGGGCTATATCGCGCTCGGCTACTTCGGCCAGGAGTCGGGCGGCGCCGAGGTCGGCTCCTCGGTGATGCCCCATAAGGTGAACCCGATCGACTTCGAAAACTGTGAAGGGAACCTGGGAGTGGCCGCTGCCCTGTTTCGCCACCTGGCCGAGAAGCTGCCGGTCTCGCGCTGGCAGCGCGACCTTAGCGACAGCACGGCGCTTAGAGCCATCGGCGAGGCCTTCGGCCACCTGATCGTGGCGCTGAACTCGCTGGAGCGGGGACTGGGACGGCTTAGGCCCGACACAAAGCGGCTTGCGGCCGACCTCGAAGACCCGCAGACGTTTGAAGTCCTGGCCGAGGGAATCCAGACCGTGATGCGCCGCTACAACCTTAACCAGCCTTACGAAACGCTCAAGGAGCTGACCCGCGGCCGTAAGGTAACCCCCGAGGCGCTGCGGCGGCTGGTGCGTTCGCTGCCGCTGGACGAGGAGGTCAAAGCAAGGCTTGAGAAGCTCACGCCGCGGGACTACGTTGGGCTTGCCTCGGAATTGGTGAAACGGTTCGCCTGACGCAATCGGCCCGCCCAAGGACGGCGGGCACCAACCGGTCCGGCGCCCTGGCGGCCCAAGCCAAAGCCGCCCGGGCCAGCCCGGCCTTTGCGCGCCGGCGAAAGCAGGCGCGGGGTCGGCCCGGACAAAGTTATGGGAGAACGGCCGGTGGAAGCAGTTGCGCAAAAGCTCGGGATGATCTACGAGGGCAAGGCCAAACAGGTTTACGCGACCTCCGACCCGGACCTGGTGATTTTCTACTTCAAGGACGACGCAACCGCGTTTAACGCCAAAAAGCGCGGCACGATCGAAAAGAAAGGCATCGTCAACAACCGGATGTCCGAGGCCTTCTTCCTGCTCCTGGAAGGCGCCGGGGTGCGCACCCACTTTGTCCGCCGCTTGAGCGAGCGCGAGATGCTCTGCCGAAGACTTGAGATCATCCCGCTGGAGACCGTGGTGCGCAACCTCGTCGCCGGCTCGCTGGCCAAGCGCCTGGGGCGCTCCGAAGGCGAGCCGTTCAAGCAGCCGGTCGTGGAGTTTTACTTCAAGTCCGACCCGCTGGACGACCCGATGGTGCTCCCCGCGCACGCCATCGCCTTTGGCTGGGCCAGCGCCGAGGAAGTGGCCCGGCTCGAATCGCTGGCGCTCAAGGTCAACGCGGTCCTGCGCGATTTTCTGGACGCGCGCGGGGTCACGCTGGTCGACTTCAAGCTCGAGTTCGGCCGCTACCACGGCGAGATACTGCTGGGGGACGAAATCTGCCCCGACACCTGCCGGCTGTGGGACAAGGCAACGGGAGAAAAGCTCGACAAAGATCGCTTTCGCCGCGACCTGGGCGGCGTCGAAGAGGGTTACCGGGAGGCGCTGGCGCGGGTGTTGAGCTGAGCGCAGCAGAGCCTTGGGCTGGGCCGTCGCTGCCGGGGCAAAACCCGCCTGCCGCAGGGGCAAGCCCGGGCGCGCAGCGCAAAAAGCCACGCCGCACAACGCTGCGGCCGGCCCGGCAGAAGACGCTGCGCCAAGGGGCGGCCAACATCGGCCGGCTGCCGCTCGCCAAGGAGACGTGCGCGTGTTGGTTAAGGTTTTCATCACGCCCAAAGAGGAGATCCTCGATCCTGCCGGGCGGGCGGTTGCCCAGGCCCTAAGGAGCTTGGGGCTCGAGCAGGTCGAGTCGGTCAAGGTGGGCAAGTACCTGGTGCTCAGGC
The DNA here is from genome assembly GCA_021794015.1 of Deltaproteobacteria bacterium. Taxonomy (GTDB): domain Bacteria; phylum Desulfobacterota; class Binatia; order Binatales; family Binataceae; genus JAJYRQ01. The sequence continues at coordinate 55,181 of JAJYRQ010000012.1, forward strand.
TCGAGGTCGCCTCGCCGGCCCAGGCGCTCCAGGCAGCGGCCAAGGCCTGCGAGCAGCTCTTGGCCAACCCGCTCACCGAGGACTACCGCTACGAGGTGGAACCCGAGTGAGGTGGGGAATCGTGCAGTTTCCCGGCTCGCTCGACGACCGAGACGCCTGGTATGCGCTCTGCCGGGTGATGGGCGCCGAGGCAACGCTGCTCTGGCATCGCCAGCGCGAGCTCGGCGGCGTGCAATGCGTGGTGCTGCCCGGCGGTTTCAGCTACGGCGACTACCTGCGCTGCGGCGCCATCGCGCGCTTTGCGCCGATCATGGAAAGCGTGACCCGTTTCGCGGCGCAAGGCGGCCTGGTGCTCGGCATCTGCAACGGCTTTCAGATTCTGTGCGAGTCGGGTCTGCTGCCCGGAGCGCTGGTGCGCAACCAGGGCCTTTCGTTCATCTGCGAGCGGGTCTGGTTGAGGGTCGAGAACGCGCAGACGCCCTTCACCGGTCTGGGCCGGCCGGGCGAGCTGTGGCGGCTGCCGATCAAGCACGGCGAAGGACGCTACGTCGTGAGCGGCGCGGAACTTGCGCGCCTGGAGCAGCGCGGCCAGATCGTGCTGCGCTACGTCGATAGCGCGGGCCGCGCCGGCCCAGACGCCAATCCCAACGGCTCGCTCAACTCGATCGCGGGCGTTTGCAACGAGCGCTTCAACGTCTTCGGCCTGATGCCGCATCCGGAGCACGCGGTTGAAAAGCTGCTCGGCGGCGAAGACGGGCTCAAGCTGTTCCGCTCGATTGAGGCGCACCTGGCATGACCGGCCGGCCGCACAGAGCGCAATCGGACCTGGCCGAGGCCGACCTGGAGGCGGCGCTGGCGCACGGGCTGAGCGCCGGCGAGTACGAACGCATCGTTGCGGGCCTGGGGCGCCGGCCGAGGCGGGCCGAGCTGGGCGTTTTTGCCGTGATGTGGTCGGAGCACTGTTCGTACAAGTCCTCGCGTGTTCATCTCGGCAAGCTGCCCGGCGCCGGCGCGCGGGTGATCAACGCCCAGGGCGAGAACGCCGGTGCGATCGACGTGGGCGACGGATGGGCCGCGGTCTTCAAAATCGAAAGCCACAACCATCCGTCATTCGTCGAGCCGTACCAGGGGGCAGCCACCGGCGTGGGCGGGATAATTCGCGATATCCTGGCGATGGGCGCAAGGCCGACGGCCACGCTCAACTCGCTTAAGTTCGGCGCGCCGCAACATCCTCGAACGGCCTACTTGACGCGCGGCGTGGTGGCCGGGATCGGCGGCTACGGCAACTGCGTGGGGGTGCCTACGGTCGGGGGCGAGACCAGTTTCGACCCGGCATACGACGCCAACATCCTGGTAAATGTTTTCTGCCTCGGCCTGGCCCCGGCTAGCAGGCTCGCCAGCGCCCGGGCCAGGGGCCCCGGCAACCCGGTGCTCTACGTAGGCTCGGCCACCGGCCGCGACGGGATACACGGCGCCAGCCTGCTGGCGTCGGCGGCGTTTACGGCCGACGGCCAGGACAAGCGGCCCACGGTCCAGGTCGGCGATCCTTTCACCGAAAAGCTTCTGATCGAGGCCTGCCTCGAGGCCCTCGAGAGCGGCGCCGTGGTCGCCATCCAGGACATGGGCGCGGCGGGACTCACCTCGTCGTCGGCCGAGATGGCCGCGCGCGGCGGCCTCGGGATCGAACTCGACCTGGACCGCGTGCCGCTGCGCCAAGCCGGCCTCTCGGCTTACGAAATCCTGCTCTCGGAGTCGCAGGAGCGGATGCTGCTGGTGGTGGAACGGGGACGCGAGAAGGAAGTGGCCGCGATCTTCGCCCGCTGGGAGCTCGCCTGTGCGGTGATCGGCCGCGTCACGGAGGATCGCCGATGGCGCGTTTGGCTCGGCGGGGCCGAGGTGGCCAACATCCCGGTCGAGTTGCTGACCAGCGAGGCGCCGCGCTATGAACGTACGGCACGGCCTCCTTTGCCGGACAACAAAGCCGCAAGCGCCGGCCGGGGCGGTGAACAGGGCTTTGAGCGCCGGGCGCCGACTTCGGTCGAGCAAGCCCTCACGGCGCTTGTCGCCCGTCCGAACGTTGGCTCCAAGCGCTGGATTTTCCGCCAGTACGATTCACTTGTGATGAGCAACACGGTGGTCGGCCCGGGCTCGGACGCAGCGGTCATCCGGCTCAAGGGCACGGGCCGCGGCCTGGCGCTCGTGGTGGATTCGAACAGCCGAGCCTGTTGGCTGGACCCCTACCTGGGGGCCGTCTTTACCGTGATCGAGGCGGCGCGCAATCTGGCCTGTGCCGGAGCGCGTCCGGTCGGCCTGACCGACTGCCTCAACTACGGCAGCCCTGAAAGCCCGGCAGTGATGTGGCAGTTCGTGCGCGCCGTCGAGGGTATTCGAGACGCTGCCCTGGCGCTCGGGCTACCGGTGGTCAGCGGCAACGTAAGTTTTTATAATGAAACCGCGGGACAGCCGATTCCGCCTACGCCGACGATCGGGGCGGTCGGGGTTCTGGAAGACGTTAGCACCCGTCTGACCCAGGTTTTCAAAAGACCTGGCGACCTTGTAGCCCTCCTGCGTACCGGCAGACCCTCGCTCGCCGCAAGCGAGTATGCGGCCGTTTTCGGCGCGGTTCGCCCGCCAGAGCCGCCCCGTGGCTCAGACGCAGATGAACCACGCGGCAGGCAGGAGGCTGCAGACACCTGTGTGCTGCCATCCCCGGTCCTGGCGCGCGAGAAGCGCCTGCTGGAAACGCTCGTTGTGCTCGCCGAGCGCCGCCTGATAGAATCGGCTCACGACCTGTCCGACGGAGGATTGGCGGTGGCTGTGCTCGAGGCCTGTCTCAACCCCGAGGGCTTCCTGGGCGCAGAGTTCGAACTGCCCGAGGCCGAGGCCGGCTGGCAGCGCGAGCTCTTTGGCGAAGGGCCGTCCACGGTGGTGGTAAGCCTGCGGCCGGGACGTGAGCGGGAGGTCGCGGAGTTGGCCGGCGCGGCCGCTCTCGAGTTTCGCCTGGCCGGAAAAGTCAGCGAGCAGCCCAGGCTTAGGCTGGCAGGGCTGGCCGACCTGGACGTCGATGAGCTGGCTCATCGCTACCAGCAGGCCGTGGAGGCGGCGCTAGACGGATATGGGCGTTGAAACGCCAGGGCTTTGTGACGCCGAGAGCAAGCTCGACGCCTTCCACGAGGAGTGCGGCGTCTTTGGGGTCTTCAACCATCCTGAAGCCGCCAACTTGGTCTACCTGGGCCTCTACGCCCTGCAGCATCGGGGGCAGGAATCGGCCGGCATCGTCTCATCCGACGGTCGGGGGCTCAGTTCCCATCGCGGGATGGGCTTGGTGGCGGACGTCTTCGATCGCGGCACGCTGTCGCACCTGTCAGGCAATAGCGCGATCGGCCACAACCGCTACTCGACCACCGGTACCACCTCGCTCAAGAACTGCCAGCCGCTGGTCGCCGAGTACCAGGCCGGAGGGCTTGCGCTCGCCCATAACGGCAATCTGGTGAACTTCGAGGAACTGCGCCGCCGGTTGGAGCAGCATGGGGCGATCTTCCAGTCGTCCTCGGACAGCGAGCTCATCATACACCTGATTGCCGAAGGGCGCGCGGCAAGCATCGAGCAGCGGCTCATCGACGCGCTCGGCCAGGTGCGCGGGGCCTATTCGCTCTTGGTGCTGACCGAGCGGGAGATGATTGCCGCACGCGATCCGCTGGGGATAAGGCCGCTGGTTCTGGGCCGGCTGGGCGAGGCGACGGTGGTCGCCTCGGAGACCTGCGCCCTCGACTTGGTGCACGCCGAGTACGTCCGGGAGATCGAGCCCGGCGAGGTGCTGGTGGTGGACGAACAGGGCCAGCGTTCGATCCGTCCGTTTGCGCCAGTGCCTGCCCGGCACTGCATTTTCGAGTACGTCTACTTTGCCCGCCCCGACAGCCTGCTTTACGGCCGCAGCGTTTACGCGGTCAGGCACATCCAGGGCCGCGCCTTGGCGCGCGAATGCCCGGCTGAGGCCGACATGGTTGTGCCGGTGCCGGATTCGGGCAACACCGCGGCCTTGGGCTACGCGCAGGAGTCGGGGCTGCCGTTCCAGATGGCGCTGGTGCGCAGCCACTACGTGGGGCGTACCTTCATCGAGCCGCGCCAGTCGATTCGCCATTTCGGCGTGAAGGTCAAGTTCAACCCGGTAGCCGAGCTGTTGCGCGGCAAGCGGGTGGTCCTGGTCGAGGACTCGATCGTGCGCGGGACCACGCTGCGCAAGGTCATCCCGATGCTGCGGCAGGCGGGCGCGCGCGAGGTGCATATGCGGATTGCGGCGCCGCCGACCACCCATTCCTGCTTTTACGGGGTTGACACGCCAACGCGCGAGGAGTTGCTTGCCTCCCACAACTCGCTGGAAGGGGTGCGCAAATTCATCGGGGCCGACTCGCTTGGCTACTTGAGCCTAAAGGGGCTTTACGCTTTCCTCGAGGACGCGAACGAGGGGGGGAGCTTTTGCGACGCCTGCTTTACCGGCAGCTACCCGATCAAGGTGGAGCGCCACGGCTCCATCAACCAGCTTCGGCTTTTCGAGGCGGCCAACGGCGTCGCCCCCCGCGCGACACTCACAATCGGCCCGCAAGCTTCATGCGCGCCGGCCGGGTCCGACCCCGCCGACGAGGAACCCGCCAAGCCGCCCTTGTAAGCGCTCTCGTCCCCAGCTTTTGTCCGCCACGCCTAAGCGCCGACCGCGCCCCCAAAAGTCAACCGCGACCGCTGTTGGCTCTACGCGGCGCCTCGCTGCAAACAGCCCAGCCGGCGCGACGGGAGCGCAATGCCACGGCGAAGGCCGTCTCCATCCCTGCCGCCATGCAATGGCCTGGCGCGCGCGGGAATGACAGAAGCGCCCCGGCGGAGCCGAACTGCCGTCACTATATTATGCAGTAACCAATAGTCTTGCTCCCGCCTAAGGCCAACTCGGAGTGCGGAGCTAAGCCTTTTGCCAAAAAGAAGAAGATTTACAGGCAGTGCATGCTGTGGATGCTGAAACCGATCGTCGATAAACAGCATTGGGCTCTGAAGGACGTGGAAGAGCGGGAGGACCAGATAGTGGGGTGGGCGAAAACGCGTTGGTGCGACGTGTAGGGAACCTTCCCTCGAACTCAGATTTTCTTGACGTCGTCGAGCGAAATCCCGCCTCGGGGGCGACCCAATAGCTTGGCCGCCGCCGCTCGGCAGCATTGACCACGTCCGCCCCATCGGTCGGAATCCCGGTCAGCCTGGCCGCTCCTGGCAATCGGGCGCAAGAGCGGGCCCTGCCCGTCGCGGCCGATGCCGGCGGCGTGTGGCAGTGCATCAGCGGAAGGCTGCGTCAAGACCCGGCGTAAGCGGGGGCGGTAATTGACGCACCGTTTAGGGGAGCGCCGGGCGGGTGCGCCGGCTGCGCGCATTGAGATAGCGCAGGCCGGCAAAAACCACCAACGCAACCGCAACCAGCGCCGTGGCCAGCGGCTTGGCCGCCTCCAGGCCAAACCGTTCAAAACGGTCGTAGATAAGCACCGGCGCCGTCATCGGGTAGTAGGCCAGAACTACCACCGCGCCAAATTCGGAAATCGCCCGCGCCCACATCATGACCGCACCCGAAACCAGCCACGGCCTGGCCAGCGGCAGCGTGACCCGGAAAAAGGCCCGCCACGGCCCGTGCCCCAGCGTCCGGGCAACGTTCTCCAGCCGGGGGTCAACCGCGCGAAATCCGTCGCGCGCCGCATTGATCAGAAACGGCACGCTCACAAACAGCATCGCCGCGACGATCCCGGCCTCCGCCCCGGCCACCTGGATGCCGGCCGACGCCAGCGCCCCGCCAACAAAAAATCGCCGGCCGAAGACCAGCAGCAAGGCAATCCCGGCGATCGGATGCGGAACCACCAGCGGAAGATCAATCAAGCCCTCGATGAGAGCCTTGCCCCGGAACTCCTTGCGGGCCAGCAGAAAGCCCACCGGAGTTCCGACCAAAAGCCCGATAAGCGTTGCCCAGGTGGCGCCCGAAAGACTGGCTACCAACGCACCGAGCATGGCGCGGTCTGCAAACGCGGCCGCGACGCCGCCCATCCGGCTCGTCAAAGCCATCTTGAGCAGCGGACCCGCCAGAAAAGCCAGCGTCAGCACCGTCGCCGCCCAGAAGACGACGGTGCGACCCGAGTCATGCGAGGTTTTCCAGATACGCAGATGTTTCATCGCCCCTGCCCTCCGCCCTATCGTGACTTGCCCCGAGGCGGCTTTGGCGCCCTCAGATGAGCAGTCCCGATGTTGCGTCAGCGGAGGCCGACCATGCAAGCGCGCAAAATCGCCCGCGCAAGGCCGCGACCGAGCGGGGGTCTTTGACCAGCCCGGCGGTGAAATGCGAATATAGCCTGAGGCGGCCGGCACAGCGGCTGGCTCTGAACAGCCCGCAGGACCGGCTCGCCGCTCTCAAGCAGCAGAGCGTCTCACGCAGGAGGTACCCGCTGTGAAAACGACCAAGCTTTATGGCGCGCTTCTCGCCGTGGCGGTAGGCGCCTTTTTTGCCGCTCATCCGGCGCTGGCAAACGAACAGAAAGCGGAAACCGGACAAGTCAAGTGCCTGGGCGGCAACGGTTGCGCCGGGCAAAGCTCCTGTAAGACAGCCACCAGCCCGGGACCGGGGAAGAACTCTTGCGCCCATCAGGGATTCGTTATGGCTTCCAACGCCAAGGAGTGCGAAGCCATGGGCGGCCACGTGAAAGCCCAGGCAAAACACTAGAATCGACCGGCATCGGCGCGAGGACCGAAAAGGAGCCCATCGCGCACCGGCGGCGGGAATTGCAACGGCTTTCTTGCGTGGCTTTGTGCGCCCCCAGACCAAGGAATGCCGCCGCTAACGCTTTGGCGGTCAAAAAGCCGGCTTCTTCAGAGGCCAGCGTAAGGCCGGCGCTCGCAAAGGGCTGAGCTACGGTGAGCGGCAACGAGCATGATATCCGTCAGCTCAGAGGCGAGGCCGAACTGGCGGAATTTGCCCGCTTTCCGTTTCGCGTCTACCACGACCGGGCGGCCTGGTGGCCTCCGGACTTGCGCAGCGAGGCCGAGTTTTTTGCCGGCCGCAGCCAGTTCGCCGCCGAGCTCGACCTTAGCTGCTGGGGCGCCTTCCGCGACGGAACGATGGTCGCCAGGGTCGGCGCCGTGATCAATCACCGCTACATCAGGCATTGGCATGAGCCGCTCGGCCATCTGGCCCATTTCGAGGCGCTGCCCGGGCAGGACGAGCCGGTCGAGGCGCTTCTCGAGCGCGCGCTTCAATGGCTTGCCGAGCGGGGTATGAAATTCGCGCGCAGCGGCTTTGCCGCCTTTCTCGACTATCCGTACGCGATCGACCACTACGGAGAGCTGCCGTCTTTCTTGCTGCGCGGCAACCCGGATTACTACCATGCCTATTTCAAGAACGCCGGGTTCGAAACGGAAAAGGGACATCTCGACTACACCGCCGCGCTCACCCCCGAGCAGCTTGCGCGCTATGAGGAGACCATCACGCGCGCACGCCAAAGCAACGTGACGGTTCTCTCCTGGCGGCAATACGGGTTTAAGCGGGCGGTCGACGCCTGGACCGACATCATCAATGAATCGTTCGCCAGGCACTGGGGTTGGAACCCGGTGGGACGCGACGAGTTGCGGCCGATCATGGCTCCCTTGGAGGGCAGCGCGGTGCCGGAGCTGTCGATCGTCGCGTGCATCGGCGCCAAGCCGGTCGGCGCAGTCTTCTCGGTGCCTGACCTAAGTTCCCTGCTGGCCCGGGTGCAGGCCGGCGCGCGGCTGAGTGCCGAGCGCGGCGGCGGCAAGCGCGGCGCACTCATCAACCTTGGCGTGCTCGAAGAGGCGCGGCGGCGGGGAGTGGCCACGGCGATGGCGGCACGCTCGTTCCTTACGATGGCAAGCCGCGGGATGCGCTACGCGGGCTATACGCTTGTCCTGGACGACAACTGGCCGTCGCGCCGGACTGCGGCCGCGCTCGGCGCCCGCGTCACGGGAAATTTCGTCACTTACCGTAAGGTGCTTTGAGCCCCGCGGGGCAACCCTGCAGCGGCCTTTCGCCGGGGCCGCGTGCCCTATAGGCTGGCTACGGCGGACGAGGCTGCAGCGATGAGCAACGAGCCGGAGCCCGGCAAAGAGTTGCGCATCTCGGCCAAGGCGCTCGGGATGGCGCGGGAAGGGTTTTGTCCCCGCTGCTTCTGGCTGAGACTGCACGCGCAGCGGATGCCCTACCAGGTTTTCCCGGCGGTCTTCAGCCTGATTGACTCCTACGTGAAGAGGGAGACGAGCGCCGCCTTCTCGCGGGGCGGGCGCGCTCCGGCCCTTCTCGGCGAACTGGGACTTAAGGTCGCCGGCTGCGAGAAAGCCCCCCAAGCCTCGCGTTTTCGGGTGCGCGACGAGGCCAGCGGCGTGACGTTGACCGGCACGCCCGACGCGGTCTTTCGCCTGCACGACGGCTCGCGCGTGATCGCAGACTACAAGACCTCGCGCAGCTTCGACCGCCCGGGCGGGCTTTCGCGTGTCTACGAAGTACAGCTCAACGCCTACGCCTACATCGCGCAGCACGGGCGACATCTTCCCGGCGTTTCGGCGCTGTGGCTGGTCTACATTTATCCCGATTATCCCGGCGCCGGCGAGCAGCAAATCGAAGAACCCTGCGCGCAGCCGCGGCAACCGGACGAACCCGCCGCGCAAACCAACCCGCCGTTGCCGCCCCCAGAATTCAGGATGAGATTTTCCTCCAGGGTGGTGCCCGTGGCGCTGCAACCGGAGATCATCACCCCTCTGCTCGAGAAGGCCCAAGAGTTGTGGCAGATGCCGGCGCCGCCGCCGGGCAACCCGGGATGCATCGATTGTCAAGCACTCGGAGCCCTTATGTCCCTGCTCCACGACGGCGAGCGCTTGGCGTGAAGTGCTCAAGTCGCGCGGGCAAAAGCCGATTGCGCCCAAGCGTGCTCTGCGGCGACGGCCGCAGCATCAAATGTCCTACCAGCGAAAAGGACGAAACGGACCGATGCTGACCTGGCGCGTGGCCGTGCTCTTCGTCCACCTCATGGCGGTCATTGCCGGCCTGGGCGGCTCGCTGTTCAATGTTTTTATTCTCAGCCCGGTACTGCGGGGCGAGCTCGAGGCCAGCCAACGGCTTAAGGTTGTGCGACCGCTGATACGTCGGTCAGGTTTTCTGGTGCTGGGCGCCCTGGCCGTCCTGGTGGCGACAGGAATCGTCAACGTTATTCTGCTCGGACGGTTGACGGTACTGCTCGTGCTTAAACTGGTGTTGGTGGCTGCGGCGCTCGCCGTGGCCCATTACCAGTACGGTATTCTGGGCCGGCGCTTTCTTGCGCTTTCGGCCGACGGTCCCGGCCCGGAGGTGGCGGCGCTGGAACGCGGGATGAGACGCATGGCGATGGCCCTGGGCGGCCTTATGATTATGATTGTTTACCTTGCGCTGGGAATCACGCGGGCAGCAGGCTTTTGGGCGGCTGCCGTACACCTGTAGGTACCTGCGCGAAGAATCGGGCGGCGGGCGCCTCGCCCGCCGCCGGCAGAGTGCCTTGGGCGGACAGACCGGGGGGGCCGACACCCGGTCGCAGGCAAAAGCGCCCGGGCCGGCTGATATGGCGCGCAATGCGGCGTCGCCTTGCGGCCCCTAAACATGGCGCGGGCGAGACACGCACGCCCCGCCTTGAGAACAAGCCCCGCAGGATGCTAGGCTCGTAAATGGTCCTTGCTCCCGTCCGTAGCGGGGGCTTTAAGCCGAAAGGAGAAAGGCGCTTGAGGCGCTACGAGACGGTTTTTGTCCTGCGTCCGAGTCTGGCCGCAGACCAAACGGAAGCATTGGTGAAACGGTTCCCGGAGATCCTGGCGGGAAACGGTGCGGAACTGTTCGAGCTCGACCGGTGGGGCGTGCGCGACCTGGCCTACCGGATAAAGAGCGACAGCAGGGGCTATTTCGTTCGCCTCGACTACGCCGGCAGCGGAGCTGCGGTGGCCGAGTTGGAGCGCAACCTCAAGCTGGCCGACGACGTGCTTCGCTACCTGACGGTTCTGGTCGACCGCGACGTCGATCCGGCGGCCGTCCGAAGTCAGATTGAAGCTTCCCGCAAGGCCGCTCCCGCAGCCAAGGAAGAGCCTCAAGCGCCCGGCGGACCCGCGCAGGAGCCCTCGGCCTCCGGGCAGGCGCACACCGAAGCCGCGGCAGAGGCGCCAATCGCCGGAGCAGAGTCGGGTGAGCGCCAAAGTTGAGCTGCGCGGCCGACCGGTTGGAGTTCCCGAGTTCAGAACTACCCCGGGGGGTCTCGCAGTTCTACGCTTGCGTTTGCACTGCGGCCGCGAGTCCGGAAATTTGGTAATCGACGTGGTCGTTAAGGGCGAGCCGGCGCGCGAACTGGCCGGCCGATGGGAGGATAACCGGGAGCTCTCGGTTACCGGTACGCTGTTCGCGCGCACCGGTCTGGCAACGCAGCGTTGCAGCGTCGAGGTCGTGGCAGACCTGGTGATCCCGGCGGAGGCAAGGCCGACCGACAGTCGCTGCACCGGAGTATCGGCCGCAACCCGCTGGACCGAAAAGCAGCGACCGTAGGGGCAAGTAGCTAAGAAGATATGGCAGCAGAAGAAAGAAGCAAACAGTCCTCCGACGCGCCCTCGCACGAGAGAAGAGCTAGAGCTCACCCAGCAGCCGGCCGCGCAACCGAAGGCGAACGTGGCGGCGAAGGACGCCCCGGCGGTAGGCGCCGGCCCGGCGGAAGGCGCAAGGTCTGTCGCTTCTGCGCCGAAAAAACACTCAAAGCCGATTACAAGGACGTCCGCACACTCCAGGCTTTTCTCACCGAGGGCGGCAAGATTGTACCCAGCCGGACCTCCGGCACCTGTGCCAAACATCAGCGCGGGCTGGCGCAAGCCATAAAACGGGCGCGCGTCCTGGCGTTACTGCCCTTCACAACGCTGGGGGCGTAGGTTCGCCTTAGCGGGATTGCGGTGTCGGCGGGGGCAGCGGCGATTGCTACGGTGCGGGGCGCGAGCTTTTCCGGCCTGGCGTTCCTGCTGGGCGGGCTCGTTCCGGTGGCGGGAGGACTGGCGATGATGCTGGCGCCGCTGCCGATTCTGCGCGACTCGCTGGGAATGCCCGGAGCCGGATGGCGTCTGTTGGCGCAATCGCTCCTGGCGGCACTTATCGTAACAGCCGGCGCTGGCGTAACGCCTGCGATGGCGTACTTGGCTACGGCAGGCGTCGCGGTCCTGGCGATGGGCTATCTGCTCGGTAAGCGGGCACCCTTTGAAGTAATCGTCCTGGTTGCAACGCTGTTGGTGCTGTCAGCCGCAACGCTGGCGGCGATGGCTCAGGCAGGCGGCCCGGCGGCTCTGAAAAGGGCGATCGGTGAGGCGGTATCAGCCGGTATCGACCAGGGAGCGCAACTCTCTTCGCGGGCCGGCCTGGGGTTGCAACCGGGCTCGGGAGTAAGCGCTTCGCTGGCTGCGGCTCTCACGGAGCTGGCGCCGGCGCTGGCGGCCATCTCGGTCGGCTTCGGAGTCGCTGCCAACCTGGCGTTGTTTTGGATTTGGGGTGGGCGGGAGCGGTTGGACTACCCGCTGATAGGGGACTTGGCGCGCTGGTCGCTGCCCGATTCGGTTATCTGGCTGTTCGTGGCAGCAGGCTTTGGTCTTTTCGCCCCGTGGAAATGGGTCGGCAGCGCGGCGAGAAACGCCTTTCTTTGCCTAAGCGCGGCTTACTTCTGTCAGGGCCTGGCGATCGTAGTCTTCCACCTCAAGAAGGCGGGGCTGTCGCGCTTTTGGCGGCTCCCAATCTACGCTGTGGTCGTCCTGCAGCCGGTCCTTGCAGGGATAGTGTGTGCGACGGGTCTTTTCGACCTGTGGATCGACTTTCGGCGCATTCGCCGGCGACCGCAGCAGGATGCGGGCCGGCCCGAGGACTTTTTTTAGGTTGACTTGGAGGCTCCGGAAACCATGCAGCTCGAAGTGATTCTCAACGAAGATGTGCCCAAGCTGGGCGAGGCCGGGCAGGTTGTCAAGGTAAGCGGCGGCTTTGCCCGCAACTACCTTATTCCGCGCCGGCTGGCGGTCGAGGCCAACGCCGGCAACGTGCGCGCCCTGGAACACCAGAAGCGGCTGGCCCTGCGCCGGCGCGAAAGCAAAAAGGTCGAGGCAGCCGGGCTCAAGGAGCGATTGGAACAACTCGAGCTGACCTTCAAGGTGCTCGCCGGCGAAGAAGGCAAACTTTTCGGATCGGTTACCAACCTCGACCTCGAGCGGGCCCTTCACGAAAAAGGCATCCAGATCGAACGGCGCAAAATCATCCTCGACCAACCAATAAAACAGCTCGGGGAGTTTGCCGTCCCGATCAAACTCGACCGCGAAGTCGAGGCGACGCTCAGAGTTGCCGTCGTCGCCCAGGAAAACGCTTCGCAACCTCAATGAGGCGGCCTTCGAGATGATAAAGCTTTACGACTACCTGCCCTGCCCCTATGGACAGAAGGTCCGGATCGCTCTGGCAGAGAAGAGCCTCAATTACGAGCTGATCGAGGTGGACGTCACGCGCGGTGCCAACCGGCGGCCCGAGTTCATTCGCTTGAATCCGTTTGGGCGCGTCCCGGTGCTGATCGACGACGAGACCACCGTTTACGATTCGACGATCGTCATCGAGTACCTGGAGGACGAATATCCCGAACCCCCGCTGCTGCCCGCGCTGAACTCGAGCGCGCTGCGGGCGCGCGCTCGTCAGTTCGAGGACTTTGCCGACACGTCGTTTACCCCGCAGGTTGGCCAACTCATGGCCGAGCAAGCCAAAGCGGAGGCGGAACGCGACCCCACCCGAATACAGCGGGTCCAGCGCGGCCTCGAGAACATCCTCAACTACATAAACCGTGAACTTGAAGGGCAGGAATTCCTGGCCGGGCCTTTTTCCGTCGCCGACATTGCGTTCGCACCCCGACTCCTGGTACTGAAGGAAATGGGATTCGAGGCCGCCTTTAATCGCCCGCACGTAGAGGGCTGGATAAAGCGGCTTTCGGAGAGAGCCGCAATCGCCAACCTTAAAGGGCTAAGCGTTGAGCCTTTACCCGGAGCCGCCTAGGGCCGCTCTTGTGCCTCAACTCCGGCATGAGGCGCCACGTATGGCGGCCTGTCCGCCGCGGCTCGGGCTGTGCAAAACCGCAAGGCCCGTATTCTGACGCCCGGGCCCGGCTCAGCGCAAAAGCTCCCCGTGCGATCCCGGCCGCGATGCGGCCCGGGCGGCAAGCCCGGTCGGCGTATTGCCTGCAGCGGACTACCGGGCTTCGCCCAAAGTCTCGTCCTCGTCGTCGGCCGGGCCGACCAATCCGGTCATGCGAAAGACAAGCTGGGCCGCGAAGAGCCTTTCTCCGATTCGCCCTTGAGGCCTGAGCATTCCTCCCTTTCGCCGGCAACGCGGACACCCCAAGGTGCCGCTTAAGATGCTGGCGTTCTCGGGCGTAACGTTCAGGTCAAACGTATAACCGCATCCCGGGTTTTGGCAAACCGTCCTGTAAGTGATACCGGAAACGCTCTGGGATGCAGACGTTTTCGCCGCTTTTTTTACCACACCCCGCATGGAGAGCTATCCTCCTTCCGGTTAGAAGACTCATGGACGCTGTCTGTCCGGTTGGCCTCCAAGTCTTGCACCACCTGCCCCCCCCCTCGTCGATTAGACGTTGCGGTCGCGCCTGCGCTTCAGTTAGCCCTTGCAGCGAAGGATTAAGGTGCCTGCACGCTGGACGGCTTTTCCTTCTCTTTCCGTTGGACGCAACCCCTACACCATCTCGTTGGAAACACCAAGATAAACATTCGTACGAATTTTGCTAGACCCTGCTTCTGGTCGGCTGCGAATTCCCCTTTTGACCGGCAAGCAAGTTCAGTTTTAGCGTCCAATCGCGTTTCATAAAAGGACATAGGGCTTTTTCGTTACTCATGAGATGCCGTGACCTACTCTTCTCAGCCTGCTTTCTTTCTTATATTCTCCAAATTGAGCCAATCACAGCCGGTCTCGAGCCCACGCGGCAAGTTTTTTTCCTTGGGCTACTTTCGAAAAGGCTGCACCTTTCGAGGCCGGCGGAAGTTCCTTAGGCTAAGGTCTGGCTCGGCCCAGCAAGTCGGATGGAAGCAATTATCGTACCATTTGACTCCGGCGTTCGCGGCCTACTCGCGACGGCCCACTCTCCAAGAATGGGGGCCGAGCCTGTTCGTCGGGGCAGCTTCGCAGCGGCGAGCGGCCACCGGAGGCTTGCATCCGCACGCTGTGACGCGAAGCGTTGGTTAAGGGCGGGGGTTGTCGTAACGTACATCAGGCGCATTTGGAGAAGCGCGCCACCGACAGGCGGTTGATGGCGGCTGCGGAGAAACAGAGAGAGACCTTCTGGCTGGGGCGTCATCGCCCTCGACCCGAGAGCGACGGTCAAGCGGAGAACCTGCAGCTCAATGCTGGGGCGCGCCTGATCCTTGTCGGCCTGGTCGGATTTTTCCATCTGCTTAGCCTGCTGCCGGACGGACTGCTCTATGGCTTTGGAGTCCTGGGAGGTTGGGTCGGATACCTGATGGATCGGCGCCATGTAAAGATTGGGCTCAGCAACCTTGCGATTGCCTTGCCGGAACGCAGCGAGCGGGAACGCCGGCGTATCCTGCGGGCTTCTTATGTGAACTTGGGCCGCAGCGCGGCGGAATACGTCCGCTTGGCGGGTTTTGGGCGCCAACGGCTTTGCCGGCGGGTCAGCTACGAGCGGTTCGGCTACTGGGAGGAACTCAAAGAGCGGTATCCCGGACGCGGGATCATCGTTCTCAGCGCTCATTTCGGGAACTTTGAACTGCTGCCGGCGGCTCATGCAATGCATGGCTTTCCGATAAGCCTGGTTCATCACAGGCAGCGGTTTCGCCCGGGCCAAGCGCTTATCACCTACGTACGCAGCCGGTGCGGGGTTACGCTTATCCGCCAACATGGAGGAGGTCGCGAAGTATGGCGCAGGCTGCGCAGCGGCGAGTTGGTCGGCATTGCGCTTGACCAGAATACCAAACGCAGCGAGGCCGTCTTTGTCCCCTTCTTTGGAGAACCGGCCGCAACCACGGGCGGCGTGGCGCGTCTGGCACAGCTATCGGGAGCGTTGGTCGTGCCGGTCTTTATTGTTCGCCAGTCCGACGGCAGAAGCCATCGCATTCAGATTTTCGACCATGTTCCCCTGGCGGCCACCGGCGATCCCGAGGCCGACACGCGGGAAAACACCGCCCGCTTTCTCCAGGCGATCGAGGCAATCGTGCGGCGCTACCCGGAACAATTCCTGTGGACACATCGGCGTTACCGGACAAGGCTGCCGGGCATGCCCCAGGTCTACGGCCAGGACACCGACCCGAGAAGGAAGCGCAAGCGCAACCGTTTAGCCGCAACCGCCGCGAGTGCCGGCCCGCCCGCCCAAGTGCCGCACCAAGGCAACGAGCAGCAAAATTTCTGCCCAGGCGGCCGGCCCGCTTAGCAATGAAGGCCGGCCATAGCCGAACAGCCAACGTGGGACGGCCCCCGCAAACACCAGGGCTGCTCCCCATAAGCGGGCGGTGAAGACGAAGCCGGCGTGCAACCCCGCCGGCAGGTAGACCCGCTGCGCCGTCAGAAAAACCGCGCCGAGCAGAAGGCCCAGAAGTGTCAGCCCCACGAAGGCCGGCAAGATGGCCAGAGGATGGAACAGCGCGTGGCCAAGGCTCGCCCCAACATTCAACAAGCCGGCTAAGGGATGGAATCCCAACAGTGGACGGCTGGCCGGAGCACGTACCAGGTGGGCCAGGGCGAAGACAACGGAGCTTAGCGCAAGCGCCCGGTTCCCGCTCATTTCCCGCGCCAGACCGCCAAGCAAAAAGGCGCGAAAAAACGTCTCCTCGATCATCCCAATCACGACTGACGAAACCAGGTCCTGCGCCAGCCGCCAAACCATCCGATGCGGCAACTCCCAACGCGCTCCCCAGCCCACGCAAAGCCCCACGAGCAAGCCGCTCGCAACCGCCCCCGCCAAAAACCCGGCACCGTAAACGAGAAGCCTGCGCCGGCCTCCCAGATAAGCCGCGGCGAGCAGCTCGGCGAGCAACAGCCACCGACGCATCCAAGCCGCGGCCAGCACAAGACCGGCCATAAAAACGCGGTCGAAAATACGCGCGAAAGGCAACGAATAGCCAAGCCCGGCAACGCAAAAGGCGACAATCGGCGCGCAAACCACCGATCCGGCAAGGGCGGCCAGCAACAATATGACAACCCGGAGAAGAAACGACGGCCGCTGCTCCTTCAAGCCGATGGCTGCCCCTGACTGCGAAATCTCCATAAAAACGTTCCCGCCCTCTGCCTGCCTGCCGAAAAAGAGCAACCGGATGAGGCCTGCCGTCTGAGGGCTGTCAGCCTGACGATCTCCCGTCTTCACGCCGCCTAGCTTTTGCGCCGCGCAAGGCCCGTGCGGCGCAAGCTTGCCGGGCTCTGCCTGCCGCGAGGCAGGGCTTTCACCGCCCGGCGCCGGACGGGCTATACGCTAAGGCGCCTTGAGCGAAGCTTGCACGAATCGACAGCCTCGCTCAAACTGGGGTCCATCGCGCTTGCCGGCGGCCGCACGCGGACGTAGGTCGGCGGTCTCGGCTGCGGCCGTTGGCCGACACGGGAAAGGCGGCACAGTTACCGTGAACCCGCAGGTATTCAGACAATACGATATACGAGGGGTGGCCGATCGCGACTTCGACGACGCCTTTGTCGAGGAGTTGGGTTTGGCCTGGGCGACTACGCTTGCCCGCGGCGGCAAGAGCCGGCTCGGCCTTGGCCGCGACTGCCGGCTTTCTTCAGACCGGCTGCACCGTTCGCTGCTCGAAGGCCTGCTGCGCGGCGGAATGGAGGTCGTCGACGTCGGCGTCGTGCCGACTCCGCTGCTTTACTTTTCTATTGCGCACTGGAAGCTCGACGGCGGCGTTATGATAACCGGCAGCCACAACGCCCCCGACTATAACGGCTTCAAGTTGGTCTTCGGCCAGGGCGCCGTCTTCGGTTCGGCGATCCAGGAGTTGGGCTCTTTGATCGAGCGGCGGGCGTTTGTCCAGCCGGCCACACGAGGGCGACACACGCCGCGCTCGGTGCTGTCCGACTACCGAAGCCACGTGTTGTCTCAGTTCAGGCCCTGTCCGGGACTCAAGGTTGCGGTTGACGCGGGCAACGGATGCGCGGGGCCCGTGGCGGTGCCTCTGATGCAAGCGCTCGGCCTTGCGGTCGAACCGCTGTACACGGAAATGGACGGCCGGTTTCCGAACCATCACCCGGACCCCACCGTCGAGGCGAACATGCGCGACCTGGCTGCGGCGGTCAAGCGAAGCGCAGCGCTGGTGGGAATCGCCTACGACGGCGACGCCGACCGAATCGGCGTGGTCGACGAAACCGGCGCTCTGGTGCGGGGCGACGAGCTGCTGGCCATCTTTGCCCGCGCCCTGCTGGCCGAACGGCCCGGCGCGACGATCATCGGCGACGTCAAATGCTCGGAGCGGCTCTACACGGATATCGCGCGCCATGGAGGGCGGCCAATCATGTGGAAGACGGGCCACTCGCTCATCAAGCACAAGATGCGGGAGGAAAACGCTCTGCTGGCGGGGGAAATGAGCGGGCACATCTTTTTTGCCGACCGCTACTATGGCTTCGACGACGCAATCTACGCCTCCCTGCGGCTTATCGAAATTCTGGCGCGCCAGGGAGAAGGCCCGGCGGCCCTGCTTGCCGATCTGCCCAAAACGGTCAATACGCCCGAAATCCGGGTGGAATGCCCGGACGAGCGCAAATTCGCCGTGGTCCAAAGCGTAGCCGAGCTTTTTCGCACCCGTTACAAGATGGTCGACATCGACGGCGTCAGGGTCGCCTTCCCCCACGGCTGGGGACTGGTCCGCGCCTCGAACACCGAGCCGGCGCTGGTGATGCGCTTTGAGGGAGACAGCCCCGGCGCCCTCTCGCAAATCCGAGAACTTTTCGAAAGCGCCGTGAAAGCGGCGGTTAAGGCGGCGTGAGCCCGCGCACCGTTGCTGTGTCGCGCCTGGGGATGCCTCTAACCGGCCTTGTCATCGCCGGCGGACGAGGCCTCCGCTTATGGCCGGAGAGCCGCAGCGGGCGCCCCAAGCCGCTGTTCTCGCCGGACGGCCGCACCACCCTGCTTAGCCTGACGATCACCCGGGTGCAGCCGCTCATCGCTCGGCGCCACCTGTTTATTCTTTGCTCGGCCGACCAGGCTCCCCTCTTCGCGCGCGCCACCGCCGGCCTTGTCCCCAAGGAAAATCTCCTGGTCGAGCCCGAAGGGCGAGGCACCGCGGTCGCCATTGCCTACGGATGCGCCGTCATCCGGAGAAGAGTCGGAGCGGCGCTGACCGCCGTGATGCCGGCCGACCATCTCATCGCGCCCGCCTCCGGCCTGCGCCGCACCCTGGCGCGAGCTTTTAGCTTGGCGGCGAGCGACGAACGGATCGCGGTGGTCGGAGTTGCACCGGCCCGGGCGGAACCCGGGTTCGGCTACCAGGAGATCGGGCCTGCCGTCGGAGCCGGCTTTAGGGTCAGACGGTTTATCGAGAAGCCGCCCCTGGCGCTGGCCCGCAGGATGGTCGCTTGCGGGCGCTTTTGGTGGAACGCCGGCATCTTCGTGATGAGCACGGCCACACTTGAGTCCGAGCTTTCGCGTCACGCGCCGGCGCTGGCGGCGCTGACCGTCCGGATGGCGCAGGCCGGCCCGCGCCGGCTTGCCCGCCTTTACGCAGGTCTGCGCTACGACTCATTCGACCGCGTAGTCGTCGAGAAAAGTAGCCGCGTAGTGGCGGTGAAGGCGGACTTTCGATGGCACGACGTCGGAAGCTGGCAGGGTCTGTGGGAGGCGCTCAAGGGCTCGCGCACCAACGCACTTTCGCCAAACGCTTTCGCCATCGACTGCGAGGGTGTGATGGCTCGCGCCAGCCGCCGTCCGATGGTGCTGCTGGGCGTCAAGGACCTGGTGGCGGTGGACGCCGGAGAGATACTGTTTATTACTACGCGCGCCCGCTCGCAGGAATTAAAGCGACTTGGGCCCGAGCTCGGCCGGCGCGGTCTCGGCCGCTACCTCTGAGCCGGCGCTCGGCCCCACCCAGCCGGCGCCAGCCGGCTCTTTCGGTTAGGGCCGCGGCGCGTCTTGGAATGCGCCGGGCACCAGGCCGGCAGCCTTGGGAGGTACCGTGATGACCGGTGAGCATTTTCTCATCAAGTTGGCCCAAATCGGTTTGCAGTTCGCGGTCTTTACGGCCGTTCTGCCGCTGCTGACGCGAAGCGGCCGCGCCTTGGCGGAGCATCAGATCGTCGGCATCAAGCTTATTCTGGACCACCAGTTCGCCCTGCTCTTCTCGGCCATCGCCCCCTACCTGGTTTTCCACTGGATGAGCAACGCGCCGCAGGTCTGGGTCTGGCGGCTTGCCAGTCTTCCGTTGGCGATCTTTCTCATCTGCGAGATGGCGGTGCAGGGGCTGAGAATACGCAAACTCGGTTCGGGCACAGACGTTCCCGCGCACTCAAGCCGCACCGTGCTGCTTCTGCTTTTTTTCCCTGCGCCGTTCGTATGCGGAGCGGAGTTCTGGAACGTGGCACGCGGCTCTTTCCCGGTTTACCTGACCGGGGTCATCTGGCTGCTCGTTCCTGCGGCGATCCAGTTCTGGGGGCTGGTGGTGCATCTGACCAGAATCACCGACTAGGGTTTACGTGGCGGCGCGCGCGTGCTCAAATCGAAGCAAAGCGGCGCCCAACAGCGGGGCCGGCGTGCGGCAGCCGCGCGCGAACGGGACTGCTCAACTCAACCCACAACCGGCGCCGGGAAGGAAGCGCCCGGCCAGGGCTCGGAGGCTCCAAATGGAACGCAAAACGCTTGCGCAAGCCGTCGCTGCAACCGCCGCCGCCCTCTTCCTGCTCGGTTGCGCGGGGACGCAGGGAGCGATGAGCCGCACGGTCGCCGTACGGTCCGACCCGCCCGGCGCAACCGTGCTGGTTGACGGCAAACAGCTTGGGACCACGCCGACCGAGATTGCCGTTTTCCCTTGTTCCAACTACCGCCTGATGCTTGAGAAAAGCGGCTTTCAGGCGGCCAGCATCGAGGTCGGCCCTGCCACAGTCCCGGTTAGCGCGATGGTGATGCCGTGGTACGTGGCCTTACCCCCGATCGGTTTTCCGGCCTACTGCGCGCTCTCCGCATTTACCCCGAATGTTGTAACGGCGTCGCTCAAGTTGGCCGCCGGCCCGCCCGCGCCCGCCAAGTGACGGGCAGCCGTAGGGCACGCGACAAGCTTGGCGGCAATGACGCCGCGCTCCGGCGCGACTTTTGAGGAGCAGACAGCCAGGGCACACACCCCGCAAATAGCGACGGCCCTCACGCCAATCCGGCGGCGAGGCGAAAAGCGAGGTTATCCGCGAACCTCAGCGGCACGCGCGGCGCGAGGTTGCTTTTAGCCGTTGCGAGGCTATTCTAAACCATCGCAGCGTGTTGGCGCCTGCCTTTCGAGGGGTAGGCTAGAGTGCTAACGCCGCCAAGCAAGGAGGCCTCTTACATGAACATGAAACGTCTTCTGCCGGCTCTGGCAACGGCTTTGTGTCTCAGCGGGCTGCTGCTTTTGTCCCGAGCCGGGCGGCTTTTGGCGGCGCCGGCCCCGGTCAGAATAGCGGTTATCGTGCCGCTTTCCGGCCCCAATGCAAGCGTCGGCCAACAGAGCGTCAACGCCATCCGGCTCGCCATCGAGGAGATCAACGCCAGCGGCGGGATCAAGGCGCTCGGCGGCGCCCGGCTTGAGCCGCTCATCGCCGACTCGACCAACGATCCTCAAGGCGCCGTAACCACCACCCAGCGCGTGCTTGCGCAGCATCGGGTTGCCGCGGCCTTCGGGCTCGACCTCTCGCCGCTTACGCTGGCGGCGCTGCCGGCCTTCGTAAAGCATCACGTACCGGTGGTCACGGCGGCGATCAGCGACACCCTGTTGGGCGCGGGCAACGGCGGCTATCTCTTCCAGATCGCGCCGCGCGGCACGATGTTCGGCAAGCAGGAAGTGAGGTTTCTCAAGTTTGCCAACGAACGCTACCACATGGGAATCACCAAGGCGGCCATTCTCTACGTGAACAATCCGTACGGGCTTTCCACCTACAAGGGGATCGAGCAGCTTGCCGTCCAGGCCGGGCTTAAGATCGTGTTCGAGTCGCCTTATCCCGCCGACATCACCGACGCAAGCCCGCTGGTAACCAAGGTCGAGCGCTCGGGCGCGCAGGCACTCTTTCCCGTTTCCTACATCAGCGACGCCGAGCTTTTGCTAACGGCGCTGCATAGCGCTGGAAGCCACATCCTGGTCGTTGGCGGCGGCGCGGGCTTCATCTGGCCGCCGATCGGGCAGGCCCTCGGCGAGCGGGTGACCGGACTGACCAGCGTCGCGTCCTGGAACCTGAACTCGAAAAACGTAGGCGCCAATCCCCATCTGGTCGGCGTGACCCAACGTTACGCCCGCCGCTGGGGCACCTTCATGCCGGAGCAGGCCGGCGAGGCATATGCCGCCGCCTTTGCCATCGCCGCGGCGATCGAGCGCGCTCGTTCCTCCGACTCGGCCAAGGTGCGCGAGGCGCTGGCCAGGCTCGACTTGGCGGGCGGCGGGGCGGCCATGATGCAACCCGGGCGTGTGGCTTTCGACGCAAGCGGTGCCAACAAGTATGCCGAGCCGGTAATGATCCAGTGGCAAAAGGGCGTGCCGGTCACGGTTTTCCCCGAGAGCCTGGCCAGCGCTCCCCTGCTCAAGCCCTGACGGCGCTACAACTCGGCGCCGCGCGGAACGGACGCGTCCCCGCGCGCCCGAAGCGGTCACAGCAACCGTGCGGGACGGCTCGGGCGCGCCGGCAGTTATCAGCCGCAGCGCACTGGCCCCTCCGGCCGCTGGCCCGCATCGCAGCCCGGGCCAGCGACGCGCTGGCTGAGGTGCTGCGCCGCGCCAAGACGCCGCTTTAGTCAGGCCCCCGGCGGCTGTCGAGCTCGGAGCTAAGCCGTGAGAGTCCGAACCAGCCAAGCGCGAGCGTCCTTAGAAGCCAGGCCAAGGCGCTAAGCCCGGCCTTGCGAGCGCGCAGCGCTGCCACAACCGCCTCCGCTGCGTGGACGGCAACGGTCAGAGCCAGGAGCCCGCGGCCAATCTCGGCTGCAGCGCGAAAAGGCGCAACAGAAGCTGCCGCCAGCGCCGCCCACAGCAAGGCCGCCAAAAACCAGCCGCGTCGCATGGCGCCCTGGTCAGCAGAGGCTGATTGCCTCAAGAGCCCTCCAACCGTTCAACCTGAGCCGGCGTCCGCCCGAGGCGCGGCGCTGCGGCCGCGCCCGCTGCGTCTCGTCAGCTCGGCCACGACCGACCGCGCCGTGTTGGCCACGAATATCAGTATCGCAACCACATTCAGCAGCCCGCCCCATCTGTAAGCCGGGTAGTAAGCGCCGACGTCGCCGATAACGCGCAGCAGCAGCGACGCCTGCAGGAGCCCCGCGTGCAGATAAAAACCCCGGCGGTACGGCAGCGGTCCGCCCAGCACCGCCGGAAAAATGATCGGCGCGTGGCCGAAGATCATCGAAAAAACGAAACCCAACAAAATAAGATGCAGCATCAGATCGTAGTGAAAGGTCGTGAGCGCATCTCCAAACCACAGCCAGGCGCCGCCGCCAAGACCAAGCCAGACGTAACCCGCAAGCAGATTCACCGCGATGAACCGCGTCAGCCCGGCCTGCCGCACCGTCCGCCACGCCACGTCGTAGCGCCACAGCCAAAGCGTCAGAAAAAGCATCCCCGCCCCGGCCAAGCGAAGACCCGGCCCGAGGTAAGCCGAGGCAAGCGAAAGCCCGCCGATAAAAACCACCGCCCCGGCCAAAAAAAGCCCGCGGCCTCGCCCAGCCGGCCCTGCCAGACGGCTTAGCTCCAGCCGCTCGCCGACAATCGTCAGAACCAGAAAACCGACCCACCAGAAGAAAAGCCGCATCACAGGCGTCCCGACCAGCCAGAGCACATTGCCGACAAGCCACGCAACCGCGCCCAGGCCCATCGTGACGGTAAACCAGGCCGCCTGACGGCGCACAAGCACAACAAAGTCGGCCACCAGCCACAAACTGCCCAGCGCAATCGCAAGCGGCCCCAGCGGGTCGGGCACCCCCAGGATAACCGCCGCCGCGCCGCCGCCGCTCAGCAGCGGAGCCGCGTAGCCCCACCGCGTCCCCAGCGCGACCGCGCGCTCCAGGCTGATAAGCGTGCCGAGAAACCCGCACGCCATCAGCGGACCGTGCGCCAGATACAAACCCGGCCAAGGCCCCAGCGAAGACCATCCCAGGCGCCCCAACCCTGCCCACAGGCCCGCCAACAGCGACAGGATCGACAGCGCGAGCAGCGGCAGCCTTTCGTAGCGCAGCCGCGGCCCTGGCAGCCGCCTCGGCCGCTCGGCCCGCGGTTCAACCCTCGAAACCATCCCGCTTGCTGGCTGCATGCCTGAACTGTTCGGCCATGGGAGCGCTCGACTGCCGGCTGTCAAGGCCCCACTTGGCGCGGTTGGCGGCCACCGCCTCCGGCGCGGGCAGCGCCCTAGACTGATACGAGGCGATGCGGAAACGCGCCTTGTCCTCGCGCAGGGCGTGATTCAGGGCGATATCCTCGCAGAGCGCCGGCGGCACCGCCTGCTCGGGAAAAATGGCGCCCCAGGGACATTCCGGCTCGCAAGCCCCGCAGTCGATGCACTCGACCGGGTCAACGTAAAGCTGGTTGGGAAAGCCCTCGCACCCAGGCTGGGTCGGCTGGTAGATGCAGTCAACGGGACAGATTCTGACGCAGCCCGTGTCAACGCAGTCGATGCACAGACGCGTAATCGTGTAGGGCATGCCTAGCCGATGGCGGTGGTCAGGAGCGCGATGCTTTCCGCGACTGCCTCCACGCTGTGCGCAACGTCGCGGTCAAGCGCGAGCAGGCTTCCGACCTTGGCCGCCACGCGTTGGCCGGCGGCGTCGAACTCGATCTTCCCGGCAAGCACTTGCAGGGCGATCGGGCCGCGCGTGTGATGTTCGCTTAACCGGGCCCCTTTTTTGAGCGCAATCAGCAGCAGGTTGAGCGGTCCGTTTTTCACCAGGCTTACCGCGTGGCGATCCCCGCTCTGCCATTCGGGGCTCTTCTTAAGGCGCGCCATTTCCTCAGCGAGCGTGGTTACCAGCATTGCGCCGGCGGCCGGCCTAAGCGCCTGCCTGCTCTCTTCCTGATCTGCCATAGACCCTACCTCGCCGCCTCGGGCACAAGCCGCCATGCAACGGGTGCAATCCCGCCGCAGCGTTTCGCCTCCGGGGCAATGATGCTCGGCTTCAGAACCATCCGTAGACCCCGGCCACGACGGCGCCGATTACCGCCAGGCTTGCGACCAGCAGAACCCAGTGCATCGCGGCGATCCGGGCCAGCGCCCTCTCGGGCTCGCTTTGAAGCCTGCGCTCGAGCCGGGGCCCTACCACGAGCGGCTCCATCACGAAGAGCATCAAGCCGAAGACCGCCCACAGCACCACCATCGCATCCATCCACCAGTAGCGCGCATTAGTGAACCGCGCCCATGCCCCAAGCGAGCCGACCATGTAAAACCCGCTCAGCCCGACGAGGAGCCAGGCAAGCCGCGCCTGGGGCCGAAACCGCTTTTCCACCTCCCGGAACATCCAGAGCTTCTGCTCGTTTGACCCAAAGCGCCGCATCAGCGGGAAGACCACGGTCGTGACCGCCGCCACGCCGCCGATCCAGACGACCACCGCAAGGACATGCAGCACCCTTGCCAGCGCAAGCCAGCGGTAGCTCACGTTACGGATGCCGCACAGCGGAGGCCGGCGCCACTGCGCCGCAACACGGCGTCGCGGCGGACAAGCCGTTGCCCGCCGTAGCGCCCCTCGCATGCTCCGCACGGCCCGGCAGAGCCAGCCGCGGATCGACCACGCACGCCTTCTCGGCCGCCTTCTCGAAGAAGTAACCGGAGCCGCCCTGGCCGACAATCTCGAGCAGCGCGCGCGGGTCGAGCACGCGAACCCCGCCGAGCAGCCCCACTCCTCGCCTGAACCAAGGCGGCGCCCAAAGCGGCGTTGTCGGTCCTGCCAGCAGGCACAGCCGGGCCCTGGCCGACTGCCGGAGCAGCTCGTCGATGCCGCCCTCGACCAGGGCTGAGCCGGAAACGATAAGTATGCTGGCCTCGCCGAGCACCGGCGCGCTCCGCTCGGGCGCCACCCAGAAAGCCTGCTCGTCGGGCTTGAGCGCCTCACGATGCCGATCGACGACGTACAGGCCGGCGACCCGCCCCTTGAGCGCCTTGATGAAGGGCACAAACGCTCCAACCATCACCACTCGGTCGTCGGGCGTGACGCCTGCGGCGTCCAACGCGTCGCAGTCCTCCAAAAGGGTCCCCTGCGGCAGCCCGAAGCGGCGGATCGCTGCCGCCGAAAGCGCATTTAGCGTGGCCACCCCGAGCGCCCGTCTAAGCGCGCTCGGCGAAAGCGCATATTCGGCCAGCTCCCACGCCTTGGTCCCGACCAGCCGGCCGGCCGGCGGCGCGCCGGCCGCAGTCTTCGGGCAACATACCGTGTCGCTCAGATCGCGCGGGGTAAAGGCCACCCCGGCATCGCCGGTCGAGAGCCCCACTCCGGTGTAGAAGACACCCACCCGCACCTCGCTAACCGCCGGCTCACCCGCAAGGCACGCGCGCAGTTCTGAGAGCCATTCCTCGATAAGCTGCATAAAGCCTTCTCCTGTCCGCTGCCGGCTTAAGCGCCGGCCTTGCCGGCCGGCCCCGTTGAATCGAGGCATCGCCCGGCGGGCCGCCTCTTGCTGCTGCCGGCGCAGCATTCGCCCGCCGCCCGCACCCGCGCGCCCTTGCTCCTTTGCGCCTTGCAGGCCCTAACGCCAGCCGAGCTGCTCCCTGGCGTTGGTCGAGATCATCTCGGGCGACCACGGCGGGTCCCACACCAACTCTACCTCAACATCCTCCAACTGCTCGAAGCGGCTCAAGAGCGTCTCGCGCACCTCCTCGGTCAGGTAGGCATGCATCGGACAGGCGGGCGTCGTCATGGTCATCGCGATCCGCAGGCGGCTGCCGTCGATCGCCGTGCTATAGACCAGCCCCAGATCGACGATATTCAGGCCGACCTCAGGGTCGTACACGTCGCGCAGGGCAGACAACACTTCGTGTTCCGTCACAGTTGCGTCCTCTCGGCGAGGTCCGAGCCGGCGGCCCGGCTACTGGCTTCGCCCGATCCGTACCTGCCAGACTTGCGGGCCCTGCTCCAGATAGTCCCACGAAAAGCGCCCCGTATGCTCCGCCTGAAACTGGTAGTAGAGAGGGCGCGGATCGTGGTCGTTTACCAACACAAAGGCCTCTCCGGGCCTGAGCCCGTTGAAGCGGTCGAAAATAAGCGTATGCCGCTCTCTGGGAACGACCTCTCGAACGTCCAACACTTGTTGCTCGGCCATTCTCTTCTCCTCCTGATACGCGTTGTGAACTGCCTGCAGCACGCTGCTCTGACTCGCCTCATCCACCTGGCTCTCGATAAGCGGCAGGTAGACCTGCTCTTCCTTGGCGAGGTGAAGCTCAACGATCGCTTCCAGCCGAAGCGCCAATTCCCGCACCTTGCGCAGGAGCGCCGGCCGCTCGCTTTCGCCCGCCGCAGCCAGCTCCTGGCCCGCCCGCTCGATTCGGCCAACGTACTCGGCAATGAACCGGTGGTCGACCGCCATCGTGGCTGTGGCTTGCCCGTGCTCGCGCGCCAGCACGTCGACCAGCGGGTAAAGATGCCGCTCCTCGCTGCGCGCGTGAGGGACCAGATCGCCCTTCAAAAACGCAACCAGCGCTTCGCTCCCCGCGCTTCCCTCTTCAAGCGCCCGCACATGCTCGCTCAACGTCTTCGCCAACGACCCATGGTGCGTTCGCACCGCCTGCGCCAGACTAGCCATCGCTTTGCTCTCCCGTACGGCGCCGCGCCCGCCCCCGCCGCCCCGCGGCTCGCCCGGCAGCGTTGAGCGCCGTTGTTAATATGTATTTATAATACATCTTCAACGCCCGATGTCAAGACCCCCTCTCGGGGTGGTCCGGGAAAAGGCGAGCAGGCGCCAACCCGGCCGGGTGCGAGGGCTGGGCGAGCGGACGGCCCGGGCGGCCTTTGCCGCGGGCGAGCCAGCGCCGACCTCGGTCAGATGCGGCGGGCTTTGGTCTCGATTACCGCGAAGCTGCGGCCCGCGGTTTCGGGGAGAATCAGGCCGGCGATGATGGTCAGCAGGATGACCAGGCCGCCGATAACGATGCCGTCCAGGACCCGGCCGCCGAGATAAGATGCCAGCAACGGTACGAGGTAGGGCCCTAGGCTACCCACGCCGCGGCCGGCCATGTAAATGATGGAGGCGGCGGTCGATCGGAGTTCTACCGGGTAAAGTTCGGAAAGCCAGCAGCCGAACATGGCCACTGTGCCGCCTACGCCGATGCCCCAGAGAGGATAGAGCCAGAAAAGCGGCCAGGCGGTTATAGCGCCGGTGAACCTGTCGGCGCCAAAAAAGTAGAAGCCGACTACCGCCAGCAGCTCGACCGAGGCCGGCAGCAAAACGCCCGGCCGGCGGCCGACATGGTCGCTGAACCAGCCGCCGAGCAGGGTGCCGATGCTATGCGTCAGCCCCCATAAGAGCGTGGCTGAACGCACCGCGCCGAGCGGCGCGCCGAGATTTTTCATCAACTCCGGCATGAAAACGATGACGGCGTAAAACGAGAGCATGAAGCCGCTCACCAGGATGAGACCGGCCACGGTATAGCGTCGGGATTCGTCCTTGAAAATCTCGATGAAAGAGACGCTGGCGCGGGCTTTCTCCACGGGCAATTCGCCGCGCCGGCGAAGCCCGTCATAGGCTTCCCAAAGCCGCGACTCAGGCATAAAGAAACGCACGTAGACCATCAGCAGGACCGGCGTCCCACCGCTGAGCAGCGCAATACGCCAGCCCCATTGCGCGCTGAAGGCGCCCAGCGCCCAAACTGCAACCGCCGAGGCCGCCGAGATGCCGGCGCCCGAAGCGACCATCACCACGCCGCTACCCAGGCCCCGCCGCCGGGCGCTCCAGACCTCGTTGAACAGCACCATCCCGACGCCCCATTCCCCCCCCAACCCGATGCCCGCAATCGCGCGCAGCACCAGCAGCGAGCCAAAGCTCCAGGAAAAGGCCGACAGAATCGCCGCTCCGCCGAAGACGCCAAGCGTCAGCATGAGCGCCGTCTTACGGCCTATCCGGTCGCCCAGCCAGCCGAACAGAACTCCGCCAACGACGGAACCCGCCAGAGTGACCGTGGTGATAACGCCCGCCTGGACCAGGCTAATTCCAAGGGCGTGCCGGATCGCGCTCATGAGGAAGGAAACGATGAGGATGTTGTAGAAGTCGAGGCCGTACCCCAACACCGCAGAAAAGGCGACGCTGGCTCGCTCGCCGGTAGTGTAGGGTCGGACGCCGCCCAGGGAGGCCGGGTCTTGACGCGCGTCGTGAGCGGAGCTCAAGGCCACAGCTTCTAAATCGGCGGAAATTCCCGCCTCGTCGGCTTTTCGCATCAGACTCTCCCTCGGACGCGATGCGCCTGGCTGCGCCAAGGCCTGATTGTTTTACCAAAGCAGCGCCGGAGGCCTGCTTGCCGCGCTGATTCAGCCGGCCAACGACCGGGCGCCGATATCAAGGGTGATATCTTGCCGAGTCTAGCCACGGCCCGAGCCGCTCGGCAAGCAAATCAGGCGCGCAGCGTCAACCTCGATTTCCGGCAAGGCGGCGGGGCGCCGCGCCAAGCCTTGCGCCGGCGCTTTTCAGAACTCCGCCTTCCAGCCGGCGAACCCGTACTCGCGCCAACGCTTGCGCACCAGCTCGAGGTCCTGCGGCCGGGGCGTCACCAGGGGAGGAAACCGTTCCCCGCCCCATTGCGGCCGACGGGGGAAGCGCCAGGTGCGCGTTGCGTCGATCAGCATCCGGTTCCACAGCCCTGCGCCCAACTCGGATAGCTGGCGGTGCTCGAGCAGCGTGCTGGGATCGAGCGCCGAGCCGAAGGTGGAGCGAAAAACGACGATATCATCCGAGCCGGGATCGACCCGGTAGTTGATTGCCCAGTCAACCGCCTCGTAGTCGCCGGGATCGATGTCGTCGTCCACCACCACCACGAACTTGTAGCGATGGGAGGAGGCGTTAGAGCCCCACAGCGCGGCGGCAATCTGCTTGGGCTGACCTTCGTAATGCTTTTTGATTTGCACGATGACGGTGGTGCCGTTGTTGACCGGGTGAACGAAGACGTCGAGGATTCCCGGAATGCCCGCGTTGCGCAGCACGTTGCAGGCGATCGCGGCGCGCTGGATGGAAGACATGTAGCTGTTTTCGCCCGAGGCGCCGGGCAGCGATCCTTCCAGCGTGCCCCGGAAGATCGGCCGGTCGCGGTGGGTGATGGCGCTGACCTTGACCACCGGGCGCGGGGTGGCAATCTCCGAGACGTGGCCGGTGTATTCGCCGAAGGGACCTTCCGGCGCGTAGGTTGCCGGGTCGTCGGAGATGGTTCCTTCGACCACCAACTCGGCTGCGGCCGGCACTTCCAGCTCCACCGTTCGGCACTTGACCAGCGGGACCGGCGCCCCGCGGTAGCCGCCCATCACGTCGTACTCGCAGATGGTTGCCGGAATCGGGCTTCCCGCTACAAACTCCATAACCGGGTCCCAGCCAAAAACGAAGGCCACCGGCATTGGCCGCTTCATCTCCCGGTACTTGCCCCAGTGGCCGCCCCAGCCTTGCGAGCTGACGATCAGGGTGCCCATCCGGTTGCGGTCGACGATCATGCTGCGGTAGAGGCCGACGTTGACCTGCCTGGTTTGCGGGTCGCGCGTCACCACGCACCCCATGGTGCCGATATAGCGGCCGCCGTCGAGATGGTGCCACCGGGGGGCCGGGAAGGCGAAGAGGTCGACGGCGTCGCCGGTCAGCACGTTTTCATGCACCGGGCCGTCTTCGACCAGCACCGGAGGCACCAGGGTGGCGTTTTTCTTGAGCACGTACTCGATGAGCGCGCGGTTGCTCGGCTGCTGGTCAAACCCGAGCATTAGCGAAATCCGCCTAAACGACGCAAACAGTCCCGTGGCCAGGCGCGAGCATCGCGCCTGCGGCCCGCGGTAGCCGGTAATGTTGCTGAAGAGCAGCGCCGGCCCGCGCCGCCTTAAGACCTCGCGGGTAACCGCGCCGAGTTCGACATCCCAGTTAACTTCGCCGCTGACTTCGCTCAGCTCGCCGTTGGCCTTGAGCAGATCGAGGGTCGTCCGCAGGTCGAGAAACGCCTGGTGTTGCATAGAGTCTTCTCCTTCCGAGACATCTTCCGGCCGGGGCTGACCGCCGTGCCGTAGGGCGGTTTGCGCCGCGTGCCGGCCGCCAGCCGGGACTGGTCCCGGCACACCACCGGCCGGCCTTGACCAAATCGCATATTTTCCCTTTCCGGGCAAGCGCCCGAAACCGACAACCATAAAGAAGCTTGCTCGCGGCGCGCCCCACGCAATGCCCTTGGCGGCGGGGCGTCAATTGTATCTCGGGCTCGCCCGCCGGCATTTCCTCGCATTTCCCTTCGTTCGATGCTTGACTTGGAAAGGGCTGCGCTCGGGCGCGCGCGGTTGCCCGAGCGCGGGGGTCCGCAAGAGCGCCGACTTAAGCGGCGCAAGCTGGGAAGGCTTCCATGGCAAACACGATCCTGGGCGGAAAAGATAAGGTGCGGGTCGCCGTGGCGCAGGCCGCCCCGGTCTTCTTCAACAAGGAAAAGACGCTCGAAAAGGCCTGCCGGCTCATCGCCGAGGCCGGCGCCGGCGGCGCCGAACTGATCGCGTTTCCCGAAGCGTTCATCTCCGGCTACCCCGCTTACTTCACCTGCGGACAGGCAACACCAAGGGAGACCTTCGTTGCCTACAGCCTCGGCCTGCAGGACAGCGCGCTATCGCTGGACGGCGAAGAGACCGAACCTCTGTGCCGGGCGGCACGCGAGGCGGGAACCTACGTCGTGATGGGCGCCAACGAACTGGACGACCGAGTCGGCAGCCGCACAGTCTACAACACGCTGGTCTTCATCAGTCCCGAGGGCAAGGTGCTTGGCCGCCATCGCAAGCTCATGCCGACCTTTACCGAGCGCACCTACTGGGGCTGGGGCAGCGGCGCCGACCTGCGGGTCTTCGACACCCGGATCGGCAGGCTCGGCGGGCTTATCTGCTGGGAAAACCATATGGTGCTGGTGCGCGCGGCAATGATTCACCGGGGCGAGGAAATCCACGTCGCCAACTGGCCCGGCACGCTCGGCAGCGGCGGGCGCGGCCGGCAGGCCGCAGACCGCGCCCACCACGACCACGACGACATGCACGTGGCAATCCGCGAGCACGCCTTCGAGGCGGGCGCCTTCGTGGTGAGCGCCCACGGCCTGCTGCGCGACGAAGACCTCACCCCACCCTGGGACCGGCTGCGCGCCGACCCGGCGATGAATTACCGCTGGGCCACCGGCGGCAGCGCCGTGGTCGATCCCACGGGGCGCTACCTGACACCGCCCTGCTACGGACAGGAGACGATCCTGTACGCCGACTGCGAAGCCAACGCTATCAAGGCCGCCAAGGCGCTGTTCGATTCCCTGGGCCATTACGCGCGCTGGGACGTGGTGCAACTGTTGGTGCGGGAAGAGGGATGGGAGCCCGAGCTGGCGCTCCGCAAGGAGCAGGCCCGTGCGGCCCGTGTCCTGCCCGCAGCCGAGCTGCGGCGTATCTCGGAACGGTACGAAATACCCCTGGAAAAGCTCGAGGCGCTGCTCGGCGAACTCGGGCTGTCTCATTAGCCGCTGCGCTCGGCGCCAGCCGCGCTCAGCCATGCACCGGACAAGAAAGAGCCGGGCAGGCGTTGCCCCGACAGCACGCTGGCGTTGCCCCGAGGCCGGCAGAGAGGATCGGCGCTGGCGTCCGGTTGCGGTTCGGGCGGGCGAAGGGCCGGCGCTGTTCTGGTCGTTCGGCTACTTTTTCTTTCTGCTGGCGGGCTACTACCTGCTTCGTCCGCTGCGCGACGTTTTGGGGATCGCCGCCGGGGTGCGCAATCTCTCCTGGCTGTTCACCGCGACCTTTGTGGTTCTGGTCCTGGTGCAGCCGCTTTACGGGGCCGCGCTCGGGCGTCTTAGCCGCCGGCGTTTTATTCCTCTGGTATACCGCTTCTTCGCCGCGCAGATTGTGCTGTTCTGGCTGCTGCTGGGTCTGCAGATCGGCACGGTCTACGTGGCGCGGGCGTTTTTCGTCTGGATGGGCGTTTTCAGCCTGTTCGTGGTGTCGGTTTTCTGGTCGTTCATGGCCGATCTGTACAGCAGCGAGCAGAGCAAGCGGCTCTTCGGTTTCATCGGGGCGGGAGGAACTGCGGGCAGTCTAATTGGGCCGTCGCTGGCGATGGGCTTGTCGGCCCTGCTGGGGCCGTTCAATCTGCTGGTGATT
Organism: Deltaproteobacteria bacterium; assembly: GCA_021794015.1. Classification (GTDB taxonomy): domain Bacteria; phylum Desulfobacterota; class Binatia; order Binatales; family Binataceae; genus JAJYRQ01. The sequence goes on from JAJYRQ010000012.1 coordinate 87,697, forward strand.
GCGGCGCTTCTGCTCGAGCTGGCGGTTTTCTGCGCGCGAAGGCTCGAAAAGAGCGCCGCAAGGATGGCCGGCGAGGCTTCTCCCAGGTCGCCCGGAACGCAAGCGCCGCCGGCTTATGCGACGCGCATCGCGGGCGGCGCCGCCGGCGGCCTGCGCCGTCTTGTGCGCTCGCCCTACCTGCTGGGCATCGCCTGCTGGGTGAGCCTGCTTTCGCTGTGTGCCACGGTGCTCTACCTGGAGCAGGCCAGCATCGTGGCCGCGGCGACGCACAGCCGCGCCGTCCAGACCCGCATCTTCGCCTCGATCGACCTGCTGGTGGCGATTCTGACCCTGGCGATCCAGGTGTTTGCCACCGGTCCCTTCATCGTGCGCTTTGGCGTCGGCGCGGCAGCCGCCTCGCTGCCGGCGGTCTTTGCGCTTGGCTTCGCCGCGCTGGGGGCGCTGCCGGGACTTGCCGCGGTCGTTGTTTTCCAGACGGTCCAGCGCGCGGTGCATTTCTCGCTTGCCGGTCCGGCCCGCCAAGCGCTCTTCACGGTTGCCGCCCGGGAGGACAAGTACAAGGTCAAAAATGTAATCGACCTGGTGGTCTACCGCGGCTCGGACGCCGTCTGGAGTTGGCTTTTTCTTGGCTTGCGGCGGCTGCGCTTGTCGCTGGCCGCCATCGCGCTCCTTTCCTTGCTCGCCGCGCTGGCCTGGTGTGTAATTGCGGTAGCGCTGGGCCGCACCCTTGAGCGGCGCGCGGCGGCTCCAGATGGCCCACCGCCAAGCGAGGCGTGATACGCGTTGCCCAAGACGCAGCCGCGCCGTTGAGTATCCTTCGCGCAGAGAGGCGCTTTTCGCCGCCGGCCGGCTGGGAGCGGCGCTGGTGTTCGGCCCGCTCCTGGCGACGCTGGCGTCGCCCGCCGAGACCGAGGCGGGAGCGGCGCCGATGACAACGCGTATCATCCCGGCAACCGGCGAGCGCCTTGCCGTAGTCGGCCTGGGCACCTCGGGCGTCTTCGACGTCGGGGACGACCCTGCCCGGCGGGCCGTTCTTGCCCAGGTCTTGCAAACGCTTGCGGCCGGGGGCGGTCAGGCGGTCGATACCGCCTCGACTTACGGCAGCTCCGAACCGGTTTTGGGCGCGCTGCTTGCGCAAACCGGCCTGCGCCCGAAGCTCTTTATCGCCACCAAGCTTGAATCGTACGAGCTGAACGACCGGGCGATGCAAGCCGCGCTTAAGCGGCTAAGAACCTCGCAGATCGACTTGATGCAGCTCCACAACGTCGCCGACCCAAACCAGAGCCTTGCCCCGCTGCGCCGCTTTAAGGAGCAGGGGCTCTGTCGCTATGTCGGCATCACGTCCACCTTCCATTCCGATTACGGCGCGGTGGAGGCCGTGCTGCGCCGGGAGAAGCCGGACTTCGTGCAAATCGACTACGCGATCGACGACCGCGGGGCAGAGGTGCGCATCCTGCCGGCCTCGGCCGAGCTGGGCGCGGCGGTGCTGACGGCGCTGCCGCTGGGCCGCGGCCGGCTTTTTCGGGCGGTGCACAAACGGCCGCTGCCTGCGTGGGCCGCCGAGTTCGACGCGGCCACCTGGGCGCAGTTCTTCCTTAAGTTCGCGCTCGGCAACGAGACAATCACCGCGGTCATACCGGGCACGTCAAACCCCGAGCATATGGCCGACAACCTCGGCGCCGGACGCGGCCGCCTGCCCGACGCCGACCAACGCCGGCGCATGGTGCGATTTATCGAATCGCTCGCTTAGGACGAGAGCCGCCCCTGCCGCGTTGCTGCGCAGCGATTCGCTGATCGCCTCGGGCGAAGCCGCCAGGTCGGCTGGTACAACGAAGGTTCAGCCTCTGATGACCGCCACCGCGTTGATCTCGATCATCATGCGCGGGGCGACCAGCGACTTGGCCTCGACCAGGGTGCTTGCCGGGTAGGGCGGCAGGAAAAATCGTCGGCGAACCTCGTTGATTTTCTTAAGCCCGCGCATCTCCGTTACAAAGACCGTGATCGAAACGATATCGTCGAAGGTTCCACCGACGCTCTGCAGGATGGTCTGGATATTGCGCAGGATTTGCTCGGTCTGCGCCGCGATGTCGCCTTCGCCCACTATGTTGCCGGCCGCGTCGCTCGCCGTCTGGCCGGAGATGTAAGGGACGCGACCCGCCGGCGCCCACGCCGCATGCGAAAAGGCGCCGAAGGGCGCTTTCAAACCTTGGGGATCGAAACCCAAGGCCATCGCCGTTGTCCTCGTCTTACCTGGCTGCGCCGGCGCGTGGGAACTCGGCGCCGAGGGCTCGGTCGAGCCGATCGCGGTCGATCCCCCGCGCTCCCGCCTCGCATCGTAACTGTTCCAGCCGCCGAGCGTCGCCGTGGGCGATCTCGCGATAGACATTGCCGGCCTCCGCCAAGCCGAGGGAGTGCGCCAGCAGCGTGATGTAGTTTTCCACCTGCGGCTGTTCGTCTGCCCGGCGCTCCTCGAGCTCGCGGTAACAGGAACGGTAAACGCTAACGATGGCATCGGCGCCGGACTGCGTGGCGCGCTCCAGCAGCGCCGGCGAGCTTTCGCTCTTCCCTTCCGATCGCTTCGTCGTCCGCCATAGAAGTGCGCCTTGAGCTGAGAACCGGCCGTCGTTGGCCGCTCGTGTGCCGCCCCGCAAATAACTTTGAGAAGTCCAGCCGTCATCCTGAGCGCCAGCGAAGGATCTCGCCCGGTCTTCCGGGCGAACTGGCTGGGCGCGGGGCTCTGGTCCGCGGCGGGCCGCGCGAGCTCCTTGTATATCTAAAATCGGGGATGAAGATGGGATTGAACAAGGGCGCGGCAGACCGGGAGATCCAGGGCCAGTAGAGGCCGAAGTGAAGCAGGGTGCGCCGCGCCCCACGAGCCGGAGCAAAACCCGGACGGTCGAGGGAGCCGCGGGGTCGCGAGCTCGAATCAGACGGCAAGGCGGGGT
>JAJYRQ010000061.1 GCA_021794015.1 Deltaproteobacteria bacterium
CCCTTGGGGGGAGAGGGAAGGGTGAGGGGGGCCGCTGGCGCCACCTCGAGCCTCTGGGTACGTCCCCCCTCTCCCTTCGACTCCGCTTGCGCGGTGCGTCCCCCCTCTCCTCGATCCTCTCCCCCGGCGGGGGAGAGGAATCGGGAAAAGGGGATGCGCGACGCGTCTCCCTGCCGCGATGCAACGGCCTGGCGCACGCGAAGGACTTCGGGACCCCTCGCGCGTGAGAGTGACACGCCAAAGCAGTCCGGCAGGAATGAAAGTGTCGCTATAATATGCAAGCCTCAATAGGGTCCGGCGCGCAGGTCCTTGACCCGCTTGGCCTTGAACTCGGTGCGTGGGAGCGTGCCGTGGGGCACGACCTCGACCTCCATGCGCAGCTCGCAGCTTGCAACGATCTCCGATTCGACCCGCCGGGCCAGCTCGGGATGCGACTGCGAGGCCAGCTCGGGCCGGGGCTCGACGACGACCTTGATCCGATCCAGCTCGCGTTCCCGGCTGAGCACGATCTGGAACTCCTCGCCGCTGCCGGGTACCCGGCGCACGGCGTCCTCGATCGCGCTCGGGAAGATGGTGACGCCCCGGATGTTGAGCATGTCGTCGGCGCGCCCGATAAAGCCGCCAATCGCCCGCGGATGGGTGCGGCCGCAGTCGCAGGTATCCAAGGCAAGCGTGGTGAAATCGCCAACCAGAAAACGAAGCTGCGGCGACGCCTCAGAGCAAAGATTGGTGACCAGCGAAAGGCCGCGCCGTCCCGCCGGCACCGGCGCCAGCGTTGACGGGTCGACCGTCTCCCAGATGTGCGTGTCGGCCATCAGGTGCGTCTCGGCCGGTCCCTGCTTGCGCGCCATCGCGGCGGCGCAGGTGTACCCGCCGGCCGAAGGCGCCGCCTCGGTACATCCGTAGAACTCAGCCACCTCGGCCTTCCACAACTCCTCCAGCCGCCGGCGCGTGGCCGGCACGCCGTAACCGGGCTCGCCCGCCACAAACAAGAACCGCACCGAGCTTTGAGCCGGGTCAAGGCCCATCTCGCGCATCAGCCCTCCCAGGTAAAGCGCGTATGAAGGCGTGCAGGCCAGGATCGTCGGCCGGTAGCGCTCGATGAAACGCACCCGGGTGCGCGAGTCCAGCCCCCCGGCGCTGACAATCGGTATCCCCATCAGGTTGAGCCCGTAATGCACGCCCCAAAGCCAGACGTGCGGCCCGTAGCCGAAGGCCAGAAGCGCCACGTCGCGGCCCGGCCGAAAGCCCATCGCCCACATCGCCCGCGCGTTGGTCCACGACCAGACGGCGCGGTCGAAACCGGTGTAGCGGAACACCCGCGGCTCGGCGGTGCTGCCGGAGGTGGCAAAAAGCTGCCAGCCGCGCTCCTTCCAAGTCTCGTCGTCCACCGCCGTATAGTCGGCTTTGGCCGGACGTCCCTTCGCCTCCGGCTGCATCATCTCCTGCTTGGTGGTTACGGGTATCCTGGCGAGATCGTCCACCGACCGGATGTCGCCCGGCTCAAGGCCGATCCGGTCGAACTTGCGCCGGTAAAAGGGAATTGCCTCGTAAACGTAGCCCACTGCAACGCGCAGCTTTTCGCTGTGGATCGCATGCAGCTCGTCGGCCGAGACCGTATCGAGCCGTCTGCACCAGTAGGATTCGTCGTCGGGCCGCTTAGCGCTCAAGCGATAGCGCTCGACCGTCTCGAGCCACTGCCGGCGGATTTCCTCCATCGGCTTGCGCTCCTCTGTAGCGTTGGCCGGTCTGAAAGGCGCCCGGCCGCCGGCGCTCGCTGCGTCCCGGCTTGGCGGCCCGCGCCCGCTCGGGATAAGACTAAGCCGGGCAGGGCGCCGGACACAAGAACCCCGGCCCGTAGCCGGCCGCTCGGCACTGCCGGGAACTTGCCGGGGGCGGTGCGGTTCTAGGCAGCCCGGGCGGCCGGACCAACGCGCCCTAGTCGTCGTCCAAATGCTCGAGCACGTTGGTGCATAGCACGGTGTCGGCGCTGATTTGCGCCGAGCCGGGCGCGGCGGCGGCGCCGAGATCGAAGTAAGCCGCCGTCAAGTACGGTCTGCCCGCCGCAATCCGCTCCAGCTCTTCAAGGCATAGCGGATTTATGTCGGTGGCCGTAAAACTCTCCCGCGGTATCAGTTGGAGGGCGACCCTGCCCAGGCCGCTGCCGACCGCGATCACCCGTTCGCCGCACAGCGGCCTGAGCGTATCGGCAACCCAGGCGATATAGCGCGGCGCCAGAGCCAGGCGAGCCTGGATGCCCACCCCTGGATCGTCGTCGGCATAGAGCTCATCGCTCATCCAAAAGCGCGCGATGGCGGCCAAGGCCCGCAGGCCGGGCCTTGGCCTTGGCGGTTTGCAGATTCGGGGTCATGGGAAGAGCCTGGATAAGTGGTCGCCGGCGCTCTGCCGAGCAGCGCCCACCCCGAGCGCAGCGTCATGGCGCGCGAAGAGAAGCGCCCCCTTGTCGCGATAGATGACGCGCCAGTCGGCCCGCCGACCCATCAGCATGGCCGCCTTGGAGTCGGGGGGTATCAGGACGTAGTCGTGCGGATAGCGGGCCAGCACCGCCGCGGCTCCGCGCCGGTTAAAGTAAAAGTTTAAGTAATCGCGAATCACCGCAAGCGGATAGACCGTGTCGTAGCGGCCGTCGATAAAGACTCGGCTTCCCGGCGCGACGTGCCAGATGAGGTACTCGCCCCAGTTGAAGTCGCAGAGGATGTTGCCGTGAAGCTTGTGCGCGTCCATGAACTCAACGGCGCCCGCCGGATAGGAGCCTGCCGGATAGGGGGCGAGTCGCGACGAGAAAAGACCGGTTTGCAGCGCAAGCGCGCTCGCTGCCGCGGCCACCAAGCCTTGGTGAAGCAGCCAGCGCCGGCGCTCGGCCGGCAAAACCAGAGCGTCAGGGTAGGCGCCCGGCGGGTCGCCGAACGGCCGGCCTAGGCGAGAAAGGCGCGCGGCAAGCGGCGGCGCGCAGGCGATTAGCGCAAGCGCCATGTTGCGCACCGACAAGAGCGTTGCCACGGTCGTCAAGGCGGCGAAGGCGCATAGGGCCAGGTCGTCACGCCGGCGGGCGACGAAATAGAGCAGGCCAAGGCCCAGCGCGATGGCGGCGAAGCAGGCATAGAAGATGAGGCCGCCGGCGCCCGCGTGCCGCTGCGAAATGATTATGGCGCTCAGCGGACGCCAGTCATTGATAAATCGCCGCGTAAACGGATTGCCGAGCGCGCGGGCAACCACATACCAGCTCCCCAGCCCGTAGGGCGTGATGAGCGTGGCCAGCAAAGACGTCGCGCTCACGCGAGCCAACACGCCTGCACGCGCCCGGCCCGCCTGGCTGGTGCGCCCCTGCCAGGCCGCAAACCCGGTGTAAATCAAGAGCAGCACCAGCCCCACGAAAAAACCGCCGTGAAGGTTCGCCCAAAGCGCCATCAAAGGCACCGCAACCCAGAGTCGCGCCTGGCCGCGGTAGCTGTCCTCGGCGAGCAGCGCGAGTAGTGCCGCGAGAATAACGAAAGTGAAAAGCTGCGGCCGAAACTGTATCAGGGGTCCCAGCGCCACCGCGCCTACCGTGAGAACCAGGAACTGGCTTCGTATCGACGCGCGCGTCTGCGCCAGCGCCCGGGCAATCAGCGCGATCGTTGCCGCCGCCAATGTGAACTTGAATAGCTTGAGCCCCAGCACACCGAACCAGTCGTAAGTCGCGGCAAATAACAGCTCGCTTAGCCACTCATGGTTTAGCCACAAATGACCCGGCGCCGAGTAAGAGTAAGGGTCGCGCAGGAGCGGACGGCCGTGACGCAACACGAACTCGCCGAACCTGATATGGCCCCAAAGGTCGGGATCGGCGTAGCGGCCGGAATCGGCAACCAGCGCGGCAATCAGCACCGCCGCCGGGAAGCGCTCGAAAAGCGAGCGCGAATTGTCCGCCGGCGCGTCTGCCGAGATCGCCACGGCCTGTGCGTCCGTGCCAGTCGAATCGAGCTGCCTATGCGGCGGCTGCCAGCCAACGGTTCCGACCCGCTCACCGGGGAGCAGGACTGCTGAACCAGGGGTGAGGGCTCCTGCGCTTGGCGCGCCAAGCGCAGGAGCGGATAGAGCCGCGCGGCAGACGGCGCCGGCGGATGGCGCAAGGCCGTCGGCCCGGAGGCCGGGCGTGATCTCGCAGAGGGGCTGGCGTGACGCGGTGTCGTCCATCTCAGGCGAATCTCCTTTGGCCGACCGCAGCCAGCGAGGCGCCGGCTGGCGCCGGTGCTTGCGCGGTCATAGCGTGCGCCGCCCGGCCGGCGTTTATTGCTAATTGCATATTGCAGTAATAGGGTCGTCCTGACCTGGCTCGTTTGGCGCGTGATTCTCGGGTGCAGCTCCCGCGCAAAGAATGCCGGGGTTTCGCGTCCGCTGCGGCAGCGGAACCCGGGATTCCCCTCGACAGGCCTGTCCGGAGCCCGGTCGAGGGAGCTCGGGGCAGGCCTCGCGCGCGCCAGGCCATTGCATGCCGGCAGGGACACGCGTCGCGCATCCCCTTTTCCTGATTCCTCTCCCCCACCGGGGGAGAGGATCGAGGAGAGGGGGGACCGCGCCGCCC
>JAJYRQ010000044.1 GCA_021794015.1 Deltaproteobacteria bacterium
TGAAACCAATAGCGCTATCCAACCCATCCTCGCAAACACCTTTGGAGGGTGGGTTGGATAGCGCGCGACCCTTTACTTCCAATACGGTCGCTTCACTCCAGCAGCCTCCGTTCAGGATGACGGATTATTGGCTGGCCTTGAGCATTTCGTAACTTATTCGGGGGACACAACAGTAGCAGAGTGTTACCAATGTTTCTGGACGCGACGAGACCGCGGCCGCCGCAGCGTTTGCGGGGGTGCGTCCGGTCCGGAGCAGCGTCGGCGCGGCCGATCCGCAGGCGATGGAACGGGAGGTCCAGATCGAGATGGGAGTTACGGATGGAGCTAAGCGCGTCTTGGGCAACGGCGCGGGCAGGTCACGGGGTCGGGATAGGGGGCGAGGCGCGGCACTGCTGGCGCTGCTGCTGGCGGCCGCGACGCTAGGCGTTCTGGGTAAGGCTCTCCACAACGATCGGGAGAGATGGAGGTACAACAACTTTCAGGACTATTACAACTGGTGCCTGCACCTCAGGCAGGGAGCCGATATCTGGCGTCCGGCCGAGCTGGCATCCGGGCAAGGCGCTCGCAGCGGTCCGGTGGTGAGCAACTATACGCCGCTGTTTGGCCTGCTGTTCGCGCCGCTGACGCGGCTGTCTCCCGCCGCGGCCCATCGGCTTTGGCTCTTCATCCAGTTGGCGTCGCTTGGCGTGGCGGCGGCGCTGATGCTGTTCGAGGCTGCGCCTGGGCTGTCCGCGTCCTGGCTGGTAATCGGCGTTTGTCTGCCGTTCCTGTTCACTCCGGTTCTGGCCTCGTTGTATACGGGGGACTTGCCGTGTTTTTTGCTTGTGCTCCTGGTTGCGGCGTGGCGCCTGGACCGTCGCGGGAGTTTTGCAGGAGCTGGGGCTGCGCTGGCGGCTGCGGCGTTGTTGAAGCTCTACCCTGCGGCGGTGGGCGGCTACTTTTTGTTTCGCGGCCGTTTTCGCACGCTGGCATGGGCGGCGCTGGCTGGCGCGGTGTTGTTTGGTGCCAGCGGGCCGGTCTACTGGTTTGAGTTTTTCCGCTACCAAGTGTCGCCATTGCTCGGGGTTGTCAACTTGTTCGTGCGTTCCGGGACGGTGACGATTTACGGTCACGTCTGGGCGCTCGCACGTCTGGTCGGCGATGACCCGATGCCGGCGTGGCTGACGGCCGCGCGGTGGACGCTGGCGATACTGCTTGAGCTGGGTCTGATTGGGCTTGGCGCGGCGCTGACCGCGGGCGGGGCGCGGCGTGAGGATGCGATTTGGGAAGGATTATGCTTGAGCCTCTGGACGATATCGGCGTTGCTGGTCTCGCCGCTTGCCTACACCGAAGAGGTGGCGCTGGCCGCACCGGCCTTGGTCTTCAACTTTGCTGCTGTTACTCGCCTGATGGGCGATGCCGGGCCGCCGCTTAAGTTTGTCCCCGGCTTCGTTAAAGGATTGGGCTTGGTTCTGCTTGGGCTGGCCGGTTTTACGACGCTTTACTTCTGGATGCCGTTCAGCCACGCGCACGCCGGCTTTGTCTCGTTGCTGGTTCTGTATGGCGGGGTTTACCTGGAGCTGGGAGGTTTCGAGGGGACCGCTGCGATGCCGGCGTAGAGGTCGCCAACTCTGCCGCCGCGCATCGCCGTGCGGCGCGCCGAGCCGGCGCCGCGGCGCCGGCGGAGGCCGTGAACGTTGTCTCGGGGCTTGGCCGGCGGGATGGCGCCTGCAGTTTCAAGGCGGGGCGTCCTGCCGGCGTCAGCCGGGGCTCATTCGGGCAGTTTCGTTCCCGGGGGCGGCAGCGGGGGCCGGGCCGCCCCGGGCGCGGGCCAGGCGCTTTGCGGCGTGTAACCCACCGGGACTACGAAGGTGTCCGGGGGCAGGGAGCGGCGGGAGATCTTCACCACGCGCGTGCGAGTTTCGAGCAGCGAATCGGCGCCGACCAATTTATGCAGCGCCTCGGCCTGTTGGGGCGTAAGCCCGGGGATCGACGCAATGTTAATCCGGGTTGTCGAGTCCAGCTCGAGCGGGACGCCGTGCGGGAAGTCGCCCGCCACGGAAAGGCGGCTGCCCTTGAGTTCCGTCCACATCTTCTGGTCGAAGGCGTCGAAATCGGACGCTCCCGGCGCCTCGGTGGAAAAGCAGCCGGCAACCGTGTAATCGCCGCTGGCGGCCCGCCCCGAAGCCTTGTACTCCTGGCAGCGATAGCCGCTTACCGTGCGGCTTGTGCCCGAGCGGTGAAAGACCAGCTCGAAGAGCGCCGCCGGCCCCATCGCGCCCGGCGGATTCATCGGGGGCGGAAACGGCATGCTCAGGTAGGTACGCTGCGTGGGATGTATGACGATCAGGAGATGGCGGTCGAGATCGGTTATCACCTGCTCGGAGGGGGTGGTCATTTTCTGCTTGTAGTCCTGGACGATGATCGTGCGCGTTTGCTGGCTGCTCTTGCCTCCCCGGGTCACCGATTCGTGCTCTTCGACGACCACGCCGGCCTGGGCCGCGCTCAGGGCAACCAGCATCGATGCGCACGCGACGAACGACGTGAAAGCTTTCACCGCCTGACTCTCCTTGCGCGGATTTTCCCGGCGCAGACCGCCGGTTGGCTCTGCCGCGGCCGGCCGTGCGGCGCAACCCGCCGCCAGCCTACACCTTAAACCTTACGTGGACGATATCGCCGTCGCAAACTACGTAGGTTTTTCCTTCGAGGCGAAGTTTGCCTGCCTCGCGGGCCCGGGCGGTCGAGCCGGCCGCTACAAACTCCTCGAAGCCGAGAACCTCGGCCCGGATAAACCCGCGGGCGATGTCGCTGTGAATCTTGCCTGCGGCCTCCAGGATGGTCGCCCCGCGCGCCAGCGCCCAGGCGCGCACCTCCTGCTCGCCGGCGGTGTAAAACGTTATCAGGTCAAGGGCGGCGTAAAGCGCGGCGGCGAGCCGCTCGCGCCCCGGCTCCCTAAGGCCGGCGGCCTCCAGCAGCTCACCCCGCTCCGAGCCGCTTAGCGGCAGAAGCTCCGCCTCGAAGGCGGCGGCGAGCCGAACGGCGTCGATTCGCCGGGAAGATAGCGCTGCGCCAAGGCCCGCGTTGATCGGCAGGCTTGCCGCTTCCGGCTCGCAGTTGAGCACGAGCAGCGCCGGCCTGAGCGAGAGAAAGCTGAAGCTCGCCGTGGCGCGCCTCTCCTGGGCCGAGACCTCGGCCGCCCGAAGCGGTTTCCCCTGCTCCAAAAGCCCAAGAAAGCGTTCCAGGGTTTTCTTTTCGAAGCCCGCTTCGGCGTGCTCCTTGGCCAGCCGCTCAAGGCGCCGTTCGACCTGGGCGTAGTCGGCGAAAACCATCTCCTCGTCGAATGCCCGCGCCTTTTCCAGCGGGTCGGCGCCTGCCCAGGGGCCGAACTGGGCGACCACGACGATAAGCGCGTCGACGTCGCGCAGAAGAGGGGCCAGTTCCGGGTCGAGTCCGGCGCTCGGCTTTTGCTGTTCCTTGGGATCGGGCGCAAAGTCGAGCAGGGTAAGCTCGATGGGGGTGAGCTTTCGAGGCCGAATCTTTTCCGCCAAAGCGTCGAGCCGCGCATCGTTAAGCCGCATCTGGCCGGGGCGCGCCCGCTCCCTGCGCTCGCCATGCGCGGCCAGCGGCGCCAGCCCGGTGAGGGCGTGAAACACGGTCGATTTACCGGCGCCCGCAGCGCCCACAATCGCAGCTTTCAAGACAGAGCCTCCATACGACGCTAGAGCCTGCCACATCCGCCGCGCGCACGAAACAGGCACCCAGCAATAAAGCGCCGGCGCCCTTCTTGGCGGGCCTTGCCGATACTCGCAGCGCGGCCTAAGTCCGGCTTGGCTTGCGTCGCAAACCCTGCCTGCTTTAAGCTTCGACTGTCGGCGCTGATTGGCGCGGCGCAATGCGGGAGAGCCGCCGCCGGCTCGCCGCGCCCGGCAGCGGCCGCCGGGCCTGGGGCACAAGGCGGCTTAGGCCAGGGATAAACGAGGCGTGCGGCGCTGAGGTCCGGAGCCAGTGAGCCACCCTAGCTCAGTTGGTAGAGCAGCTGATTCGTAATCAGCAGGTCGTCGGTTCGAATCCGACGGGTGGCTCCAGAAGACCCAAGAAATGCAAAGAGTTTTTCGATCATTTCTATGGCCGCTCCGTCGAACTGCCGCCGATTGTCCGAAAACTGTCCGAATTCGCCAAGAGCCTCGAGTGGATGCTTGGGATTAGCCCTTCGTGTCGCATAAACTCGCGGAGATAGCGCATCAACCGTCTGCGTATGGTGTTATGACCGAAAGATTTTCTCGGCGACATGGCTTCAGGGTTGAGGCTCGGCCTATTCGAGTGCGCCAGGATGCCCCCGCGGAACTACGCGATGCCGTAGTTTACATTGCGCACGATCTGGGCCTGTCCTTCAAGGAGCTAAGAGAAATCCTGTGCAGGATTCTTCACACAGCGCCTAATCCCGGAAACTGGACGGAGATTCCCAACCTGCGGGATGAGGTGCTCGAATTGGCGGGGTCGTGTGAATGGTTCCTGGTATACGACTTCATCGAGCGGCTCTATCAGTCCCTTCCGCGAGGCCATCGTGGTCGCTTCGCTGACGAAGTGAGCGAGTTCTTCCTCGCGAACGGAATCGGATGGAAACTGGAGGACGGGGCTGTATCGTACCGTGGCGACGACGAATTTGAACGCTCCGTCCGCTCAGTGAATCAAGTCCTTATCCGGGAGGGCCGGCAGACAGCAGCGCGCGAAATGGCCGAAGCTCTTTCTGATCTGTCCCGCTTGCCAGAGCCTGATGTAACAGGAGCGGTACAACATGCCGTCGCCGCATTGGAGTGTGTCGCTCGCGATGTCTGTAATGATCGGCATGCGACATTGGGCCAGCTGATTCAACGGCATTCGATTGCGCTGGCGCTGCGGCCTCCACTCGACGCGGCCGCTGAAAAGCTCTGGGCATTTGCGTCGCAACGAGGCCGCCACGTTCGAGAGGGGCACGCTCCGGATCGGCGCGAAGCCGCTTTGGTGGTGCGAATCGCTGCAGCTCTGATTGAATATCTGAACCCGGTCGAGTGAATAGCTCTATGCAAATGCACCCGGCTTCGATCGTCGCAACTCCAAGAAGGACGTGGGTGTCGTTGCTGATCACGGGACCGGATCCGAGACCCTTCCCACAAGGGAGTCAAAAGGGACGAGTATGCGCCAATATCAAGTCGATCCAAGGGTCCGCGAGATGTGGAAGATCTACCCGGTACGCATAGAGGGGCGGTCGACGTCGACGTGCCATGGCCAGCCGACGTTGTTGGTGCAAAGTATGGAGGGGGGATTTGTCACGCGAAACTGTCCGGTGTGCGGGAGAAGCCAGACGGTTCCCGAGGAAGTCTTTCTCAAGGATCTGGATCTGTGGGTTGCATGCCCCGAATGCAAGCAGCGCATGCTGCGACGCGTGATATTAAAGAACTACGCCTTAGTCTGTGAGCGCTGTGACGTCTTCGTGAAACTCGCGGAACTCCTGCCCCATTGGAGCGATCTGTGAAGGCCGTCGGTGAGCGAACACGGTTCGGAGGATCAGTTCTGCTCTTCGCTGAATGAGCTGAGATAAGGCTGATAGGAAAACCGCCGATTGCGCTTTCGTCCGGTGGTTTCGCGTGGCAACCCGACCGTCTCGAGTGGTTGCGCTAGGCTATTCGCGTTTGCGAAAGAGAGGCCGGTGATCTCGGCGGCGGTTTGCACCGAGACAATCGGCCGGAAATAAAGCCGCTCCAATAGCTGCAACCCCTTGCCGGACGCGCGCCCCAGACGGTTTAGGATCAGATCGCGATGCTCCTCACGCATTATCACGATCCGGCGCGCGTTCAGGGTTGCCTCCTCGGCAACTTGCGCCACCCCCTGCAGGAAAAACTTTAGCCAGCCTTCCCAATCTCCGCGATCGCGAACGGCCTGGAGCCTGTCGTAATACTCGATCCGATTGAGCTTGAAATAGTGGGAAAGGTAGAGCAGCGGGCGTTTCAGGATCTCTTTCTCGCACAGAAGGAAGGTGATCAGCAGGCGCCCGACTCTTCCATTTCCATCGAGAAACGGATGGATGGTTTCGAACTGCGAGTGAGCTATGCCCACCTTGATGAGCGCCGGCATGGGATGTTCTCCGTGTAGGAACTTGTCGAAGTTAGGTAGCGCCTGCCGCATCTCGTGTGGCGGCGGCGGAGAGCAGGGCCTGCTCGACGGCCGGCAGCGTCTCCTGCCAGTCGGCGACGATTCCGAGGTCGGCGCGCTCGAAGATCGGGGCGTCGCGGTCGACGTTTACGGCGACCACGGTGCTGACCCGTTTGATCCCCACGGTATGGTTCGGGGCGCCCCGGATGCCGAACGCAATGTAGAGGCGCGGCGCGATCGCTTTGCCGGTCAGCCCCACCTGCGCCTGCCGCGCGATCCATCCGGCGTCGGTCACGCGTCGGGTGGCGGCCAGCCCCGCCTTGACCCTGCCGGCCAGTGCCGCCAGACGGGCCGCCCCTTCGGGGCCGCCGACGCCCATCCCGATCCCCAGCACGATTTGGGCGGCCGCAAGCGGCGTAAGCGAGGGGTCGAGCTCCGCCTGCGCGCGCAGCACCCTGCTCAAAGCGCGATGTGGAGCAACGCTGGCAACTTCAACCGCGGCGCGGCGGCTGACCGCGGGGCGGGCGATTTCCAGCACTCCGGGTCGCACCGTGGCCATCTGCGGATAGCTGCGGCTATGGATGGGTGCCACAATGTTGCCGCCGAAGGCCGGCTTCAGCGCGACCAGCCGGTCCGGACCGTCGAGCTCGAGTCCCGCGGCGTCTCCGGTCAGCCCAAGGCCGAGCCGAGCCGCCAGGCGCGGTCCCCAGTCGCGCCCGCGCTCGCTGGCGCAGAGCAGTAGTCCCCACGGCCTGCGCTCGGCCACCAGTTCGGCGGCGGCCGCGGCAACCAGGTCCGGCGAGTACGAGGCGGGCCCCGCTCCGTCGAGCAAGAGCAGCCGGTCGGCGCCGTAAGCTGCGAGCAGCTCGGCATGGCGCCCAAGCTCGGCGGCGAAGCCGAAAGCCACTAACGCGCCGCCGAGCGCCGCGGCCAGCTCGTCACCCTTCGAGAGCAACTCAAGCGTGGCGCGCGTGACGGCGCCGCGCAGGTCTGTTTCGCACGCCACCCAGAGGTCGTGCGCCGGTTGCGCAGAGCGCAACGCGGGGTTGATTGAACGGCGTGGCGCGGCGACCGGCTCCAAGGCGCCGCGGGCCGCGAGCGCCTCGACGAGCCGGCGCGCAAGCTGCTGGCGGTTGGCGAACTCGAGGAACTCGCACTTAACCTTGGGGCTTTCAAGCAGGCGAACTTCGTGTACCGACGTGGGCGACCCTGCAAAGCCAAACAGGCTTGGGTCGGTGCCCAGGTCGGCGGCTCGTACCACCGCGACCGGTTTCGCCTTGGCCGCCTCGCGCTGTTGCGGCGTGGTCCGGCGCGGCGCGGCGACCCGCTCGGCGCAGGTGAGCAGCGCCGGCAATTCGCATTCGACCTCTTCGAAACCTTCGTCGCTTTCCCGTTCGGCGACGAGCCGGCGCCCTTCCAGGCGCAGCTTTCGCAGACCGGTGACCTGGGCGATCCCCAACAGCTCGGCGAGCTCCGGGCCAACCTGTCCGGTTTCGGCGTCGAGCGAGTACTTCCCCGTGAGCACGAGATCGAACCGGCCCGGCTTAAGCCAGAGCGCGAGCGCGCGCGCCGTGGCCAGCGTATCGGAGCCGGCAAAGGCGCGATCTTCAAGATGGACCGCATGGTCGATTCCGGCCGCCAAAGCTTCATAAAGCGCAGAGCGGGCCTGCGGCGGTCCCATCGTCACAACGGTCGTAACCGCGGCGTGGCGTTCCTTGAGGTCCAGCGCGAGCGCGATGGCCCTGAGGTCAAACGAGCTAATCACCGCCGGGCCGTCGCGCCGAAGCGTCTTGGCGACCGGGTCGAAGTTGGCGTCCTCAACCTGCGGAATCTGCTTAATGCATACGGCGATCTTCAACATGGCGCCAATATTATTGACTCCTGCACAGTATGGTGACACAAGTTACGTTCGGTCACAGGTCCCTCTGCCATTGCCGCGCCCGGCGGTCCCCCCTCACCCGCGCCTGCGGCGCGTCCTCTCCCCCGGCGGGGGAGAGGAATAACAAAAAGAGACGCGGCCGGCGCCCCTCCAGCGGGGGGAGAGGAATAAGAACAAAGACGGGGCAGGCGCCCGCTGTTGGCAGGTCAGGCGGGCGAGCGCGGCCGGCGCGTGGTCTATTGGTTTGCCCGCGCAGGGCCGATTACTGTGAAGAGCGAGCTGATGGCGTAAGGCACCGGCTCTTTCAACTCGACGCGGTCGGCGATAAGCCGAAGGGCCTGCGCCTCGGCTTTGGCCTGCGCCTGAGCCCGGTGTGGGTCCTGAGCGCTGATGCCCGGCAGCTCGGGAACTTCGGCAAGCCAATTGCCGTCGCCGGCTTGGCGGCTGACCCGAACGGTGAAAACCGACGCCGCGGCCTGGCCGAACGATGGCGGTGCCACCGCCTGAGCATTAGGCTCCTCGGTCGTTGCGGCGGCCGGCGCGGGCGCTTTGGTTGCGGCCGGCTGGGCAGAGACGGTTGTCGGCTCGGCTGGCGCAGCCGCCGTTTGCACGCCCTTTGACGGAACATAGCGGCCCAGGGAGGCGCCTGAGCCGCCCAGGCCAAGCGTCGAGGCGACGCTTTGGCAGCCGCAAAGGGCGAGCGCGGCGGCGAGGGCGGTAAGAGCCGGCGCCAGCTTGGCCCTTCGCGCTTCTGCCGGCTCGTTGGCTATGGCCGTAGCCTTGATGGGGCGCATTGCACAAGACTCCTTGGTCGATCCCGAGAAACAGCCTTACAACCCGGCCTGGGGAAACTGCAAGCGGAGTCGCCCGCTACGTTTGCCCGGCGGCCATGATTGCGGCGTAATTCACCTCCCGGCAACCCCGGACTACGCTGGCGGCCAAGCGGCTCAGTTGCCCGGCTCGTAGTGTTCGCGCACGTATGCCAGCGCCTGTTCTCGGCTCCGGATGGCGCCGTCGAGCTGCAGGTCCTCGACTTCACGCAGGATTTGCTTGAAGCGCGGCCCCGGCCGGTGGCCGAGCTGGATGAGGTCATCGCCGGTAAGGAGCCGCGCCGGGCGTATTTCCTGCGGCTGTGCGGTGCGCAAGGCGCGCCGGCAGAAATGGTAGAAGCCCAGGTAGGAATTCGAGGCGAGCGCGTCGAGCCGGGCCAGTTCGAGCAACTCCGCGAAGCCTTCTTCAGCGAGCATCCGTTTGAGCGTGGCGGTGCGCATCCGGGGCGCCATGCACAGCCGCAGATGGCCGCGCACGAGGTAGGCGACGCGTTCCTGGACCAGGCGCGAGCGGCGCAGACGGCGCAAAATGGCCTCGGCCAGCGCGGCGCCGCGCTCCGGATGGCCGTAAAAGGTCGTGCGGCCGTCGCCTACGGCGCGGCAGACCGGCTTGGCCACGTCGTGCAGCAGAAGGCCCCAGGCCAGCGTTTCACTACAGCCCGCCGGCAGCATCGAAAGCGCCAGCCGGGTGTGCCGGTAAACGTCGCCTTCGGGATGAAAGTTCGCCGGCTGCTCGCATCCCGCCAGCGCTACAACCTCGGGCAACAGATGCTCGAGCAGGCCGGCCTGCAACGCAAGGTCGAGCGCACGGCCCGCCCCGCCCCCGGTCAACATCGACGTTAGTTCCTGGCCGATGCGCTCGGGCGAAACCGCCGGCACGCTGCCGGCCAGCTCGCGCAAGGCCTGCCAGGTCTGAGGCTCGATCACGAAATTGAAGCGCGCGGCAAAACGCACCGCCCGCAGAAGCCGCAGATGGTCCTCGGCGAAGCGCTGGCGCGGGTCACCGATCGCCCGGATGATGCCGGCGCGGAGATCCCTTAGGCCGCCGACCAGGTCGATCTCGCGCCCGGCAATCGGGTCGAGGAAGAGCGCGCCGATGGTGAAGTCGCGCCGCTTGGCGTCCTCCTCGATGGTGCCGAAGCGCACCGCCGAGGGGTGGCGGCCGTCGAGGTAAGGCGCGTCGGCCCTGAAGGTGGCCACCTCGAAACGGTCTTCGGCGACCACTACTATGATGACGCCGAACTGAGCGCCAACCGCTACGGTCTTGTCGAACAGGGCGCGCACCGTCTCGGGGCGGGCGTCGGTGGCGATATCGTAGTCGTGCGGCGCGATTCCGAGCAGCCGGTCGCGCACGCATCCGCCGGCGAAGTAGGCGGCAAAGCCGGCCTCCCGCAGCCGCTTCACGATCGCCAGCGCCTTGTCCGCCTTCTCGTCGCGCATCGCGCCTGATACCGGCTACGCGCCCGGCGCGGTGGTTTGCGCCTCTGGCCTCAGGTAGCGTTCGCGGTAGACCTTGAGCAGAGCGCCGAAGACTGCGACCACCGCCGGACCGGCGAAGATGCCCAGCGGCCCGTAGACCTCAACGCCCCCGGTGATCGCGAAGAAAAGCACGATCGCCGGCAACCCCGCACCCTGACCGATCGCCGCCGGCTTGAGGATATGGTCGATAAGCGTGGTCGCCGCGCCGCTCCAGACCGCCAGCGCCAACGCATGCCCCGGACTGCCGGCAAGCCAAAGGTATACCACCGCCGGCATCCATATCAGCACCGGCCCGGCAAACGGGAGCAACGCCGCCGCCGCCGTGACCAGGCCCAGCAAAAACCAATCCGGCACTCCGGCGGCCAAAAAGCCAAGGCCAATCACTGCCCCTTCCAGCAGCGCTATCAGCAGAAGCCCTCGCACCACCGAGGAGAGCATCGTGCGCAGCGTGTCGAAAACCAGGCTCTTGTCCGCCTCGCGCAGCGGCGTAAGCCGCTTGAGCAAGTCGAAATAGAGCTCACCGTCGCGCACCAGATAGAAAAAGCTCAGCAGCATCACGCCCACCCCGATCACGAACGACAATAGATGGCGTGCCACCTCGGCCAGGTCGCCCGCCAGCCGGCTTATCACGAACTGGCGCCCCTGGGAGATCGACCGGGCCAGGTCCTGCAGTTGAAAACCATGTGCGGCAAGCTTGTCCGCCAGCGGTGCCAGAGCCGGCGGCAGCACAATCGGCCCCACCGCAGCCGCAGCGGTCCCGCTTTCAAGGAGCTGTGACAGGGCGTAGATCGAGCGCGCCCTGGTTGCCAGCGTGACCGAAAGCCAAACCAGCGGAAGAACAATACCCACGGCAAGAGCCGCAGCTATCGCCAGCGCACCCAGCGACCGGCTGCGCAGCACCCGGGCGCAGGGCGCAAGCAGCGGATGTGCCAGAAAGGCCAGCAGCATCGCCCAGCAGATCGGCTCCAAAAACGGCTGTACCAGCTCGTAGAGCAGATAGCCCATGAGCCCCATCAGGGCGAAAAAGAAAACCTGGATTATCCTGCTGCTCTCCACGGGCCGTCCTGACTTCCTTAATAGGCTCTGCGAAAGCTTAGCAGAAGAGCAAGCCGGTCTCCCTGCCGCGGCCGGCCTGGAGGGCTTTTTCCCGGCGCCATCGCCCGCCAAGGAGGTGGTCTGCGGGCAAGGCGCTTGCCGCGCTCTGTCGGTGGTCTCAGGGCCGGTGCGCGCCGGGTTGCATGGCCTGCCTGGCCGTGACGGGCCATGGTTGCCCGCGAGGCGAATCTTTGTTAGCGCTTGTGCTTACCGGTTTGACCGCGGCAGAGGGTAAAGGCACGTAGCTCAGCGGGAGAGCACTTCCTTGACGCGGAAGGGGTCGGCGGTTCGATCCCGCCCGTGCCTACCATCGCTTGCCCGAGTCGGTCGGCTGGCCGGGGGCCCAAGCCGGCCGCGTCACGCTGGGCGAGGCAGGGGCGGTGCTGCGCAGTGTTGCGGCGGCCAGTAGCGGGGTGGGCGGCCAACCGGTAATCTTTTCTCGATCGCTGTGGAAGGCAAGATAAGCGTTACCGTTGCCGGGCGGCCCGTCCAGGTGGCGCACGGGGCGAGCGCCGGCCAACTCCTGAAAGGTTTTGGCAACGGCCGGCTGGTGGCGGCCCGCGTCAATGGCAAACCGGTCGACTTGAGCTGCCCGGTAGGGGAGGGCGCAACCGTCGAGCCAGTGCTGGCGGACAGCCCCGAAGGGCTGGAAATTCTGCGCCATTCGACCGCCCACCTGATGGCCCAGGCGGTGCAGCAGCTTTTCCCTGGAGTGCAGGTGACGATTGGGCCGGCTATCGAGGAAGGGTTCTACTACGATTTCGCCGCACCTCGGCCGTTTGCCCTCGACGATCTGCCAAGGATCGAAGCGCGGATGCGCGAGTTGGCCGGGCTCGACCTCAAGATCGAGCGGCTGGAAATGAGCCGGGAAGAGGCTGTAGCGCGGTTTGCTGCTCTGGGCGAGCGGTACAAGGTCGAAATTCTCAGCCAGCTTCAGGAGCCGCGCGTCTCGGTCTACAGGCAGGGCGACTGGATGGACCTTTGCCGGGGACCGCACGTGCCTTCGACCGGGCACTTGCAGGCGTTCAAGCTGTTGAGCGTTGCGGGCGCCTACTGGCGGGGGGATGAGCGTAACCCGATGCTTTCGCGCATCTACGGCACCTCGTTTGCGAGCGAGCGGGAGTTGGCCGAGCATCTGCGGCTGCTTGAGCTTGCCCGCCAGCGGGACCATCGCAAGCTGGGGCGCGAGCTGGAGCTGTTCTTTTTCGATCCGGTCTCGCCGGGGTCGGCTTTTTTCCTGCCGCGCGGTACGGTTATCTACCGCGAGTTGGAGAGCTACATCCGCCGCCTTTACCGCCGCTACGGTTTCGCCGAGGTAATCACGCCCGAGTTGTTCAGGAACGAGCTGTGGCAAAGGTCCGGCCACTGGGAGATGTTCCGCGAGAACATGTTCCTTACCTCCGACGGGGAGCGGGGAGCAGGAGCGCCGGACTACGGGCTAAAGCCGATGAACTGTCCCGGCCATGCGCTCATCTATCGGCTGGAGAAGCGCTCCTACCGCGACCTGCCGCTGCGCCTGGCGGACTTCGGCCGGCTGCATCGGGCCGAGCGCGCCGGGGTGCTCCACGGCCTGACCCGGGTGCGCGCGATGGCGCAGGACGACGCTCACATTTTCTGCCTGGAAGGGCAGGTTGGCGCAGAGATCGACCGCAATCTGCAAATGGTCAAAGAGGTCTACCAGGCGCTCGGCTTTGGCCCGCCCAAGGCGCGGCTGGCCACGATGCCCGACAAGCACCTGGGCTCCGAGGAGCTTTGGCGACAGAGCGAAGCGGTCCTGGCGCAGGCGCTGGAGCGCAACGGCTTCGGCTACGTGGTCAACCGGGGCGAGGGCGCTTTCTACGGGCCGAAGATCGAGCTTTACGTGCCCGACGCGCTGGGGCGCAACTGGCAGCTTGCGACGATTCAGCTCGACTACAACCTGCCGCAAAGGTTTGACCTTAGCTATATTGATGCCTCGGGTTTACCCGCCAGGCCGGTGATGATCCATCGCGCGATCCTCGGCTCAATCGAGCGCTTTATCGGCGTGCTGCTCGAGCATACCGGCGGCGTGCTGCCTTTCTGGCTCGCCCCGGAGCAGGTGCGCGTGCTCTCGCTCAGCGAAAAGGTCGAGCCGTACGCCGCCGAGGTGGCCGAGCTGCTTGAACGGCGCGGCGCGCGCGTGGCACGCGACCTCAGGAACGAAAAGCTGGGCCTCAAGGTGCGGCAGGCGGAACTGGCCAAGGTCCCCTATATCGTCGTGGTCGGCGAGCGTGAGGCGGCCCAGCGTGGCGTGTCGCTGCGCCGGCTGCGCGGCGCCAAACAGGAAAGCCTCTCGCTGGAGCAGCTTGCGGCCCTAATCGGGCAGGAAGCCCCGCCGGGTTGAAGAAGGCATGGGATGCCTGTTTCAAACCGGACGTCTTGGCTATAATGCGAAACTTGGATGCTTCAGCAACCGTGCATGGCCGAAGGCGCCGACAAGCCGAGGCTAATGCGCTTAAGCGTAGCCGGGAGGTGATTTATCCGCAGAGATTTTAGGACTCCCCCGTCCAGGGAGCCGCTGGCCAGAATCAACGAGATGATCCGTGCGCCGCAGGTCCGCGTGGTCGGCGCCGACGGTCATCAGCTCGGCATCATGAGCTTGCAGGAGGCTGTCCGCGCGGCGCAGCAGCAGGGGCTGGACTTGGTCGAGGTTGCCCCCAGCGCCCAGCCGCCGGTCTGCCGGATAACCAACTTCGACAAGTTCCGGTACGCTCAGAAGAAGAAAACCCACGACGCGCACCGCAAGACCGGCGCAGGCGGAGTCAAAGAGGTCAAGGTGCGGGCGCGCACCGAAAGGCACGACATCGAATTCAAGGTCAGGCACATCAGGCGCTTTTTGGGCGAAGGGCAGAGGGTCAAACTGTCGGTCTTCTTCCGCGGACGCGAAATCACGCATCCGGAACTCGGACAGGTGGTGCTCCAACAGATAGTTCAGCTGGTGAACGACGTGGCGCAGACCGACGGCGGTGCCCGGATGGAAGGGCGGAGCATGTCGGTGATGCTTACCCCGCGCGCCTGAAACCGGAAAGGTAAGCCGTTGAATCATGGGCAAGCTTAAGACCAACCGTAGCGCGGCGCGCCGCTTTGCGGTAACCGCCGGCGGCAAGGTGACTCACAAAGCGGCCTACCTGCGCCATCTGCTCTCCAGCAAGGGCCGCACGCGAAAGCGCAGGCTGGGGCGCAAGAAAACGCTGGGCAAGGCCGACGCCGCGGCAATCAAGCTTCTGATGCCCTACCTGAAGTAGCGGCCGGCCGTCTGACAGGCGATCAACAAGGAAAGGGTTTAGTCTCATGCCTCGTGTAAAGGGCGGTCCCAAGGCGCGCCGGCGCCATCAGAGAATCCTCAAGGGCGCCTCCGGATTTGTCGGCGGACGCAAGCTTCTTCGCCAGGGGCGCAACACCCTGGAAAAAGGGCTGGTCTACGCCTACCGGGACCGCAAGCGCAAGAAACGCGCCTTTCGCGCCTTGTGGGTGGTCCGGATAAACGCGGCGGCGCGCCGGCGCGGACTTTCCTACAGCCGTTTCATGCGGGGGCTGGCCCAGGCCGGCGTCGGCCTCGACCGCAAGCAGCTCGCTCTTCTGGCGGCCGGCGCCGACGCGCTGTTCGACGAACTCGTCCGGCTGGCGCGCGCCGGCCTTGAGGCCAGGCCCGACGCTCAGGCGGCCGAGGCCGCGCCGGCCTAGCCCTGTGCGCCCGGCGCCGGCCCGCCCCTAAACGAGCCGGCGGCGCCGGGCCGGCAACCTTCGCTTCCAGGCTTGCGCTTGAAAACAAGACTCGAGGAAATCCGCCGGGCGGCGATGGCTCGGCTGAGCGAGCGGGCAACCGCCGGCGAGATCGAAGAGGTGCGCGTGCGCACGCTCGGACGCTCGGGGGAGTTGACGCTCCTGATGCGCCAGCTAGGCGGCTTGGCACCCGAAGAGCGCCGCGACGCCGGCCGGCTACTCAACGAGATCAAGCAGCAAATCGAGGCGCGCCTCGCCGAACTGAAAATCCGCCTCCAGCAGGAGGCGCTAAGGCGCGCCGTCGCCGAGCCGCCCATCGACCCGACGCTTCCCGGGCTTGGCATCCGGCGCGGGCGGTTTCATCCGCTGACCGTTGTCCTGGAGCAGGCGCTCGACATTTTCGAGTCGATGGGTTTCGAGGTGGCCGAGACCCAGGACATCGAGGATGACTTCCACAATTTCAGCGCGCTGAACTTCCCGCCCGACCATCCGGCGCGCGAGATGCAGGACACCTTTTTTCTCGGTGGCGGGCTTCTGTTGCGCACCCATACCTCGAATGGGCAGGTGCGCGTGATGGAAAGCCGGCAGCCGCCGCTGGCGGTGGTCTGCCCGGGCAATTGCTATCGGCGCGACGAGTTGAGCGTGCGGGCCTCGCCGATGTTCGGTCAGATCGAAGGCTTCATGGTCGATCGAGTCGGGGCGGTGACGCTAGCCGATCTGAAGGGCGTGCTCGGGGAGTTTTTGCGGGCCTTTTTTGGGCCGCGCACGAACCTTAGATTTCGCGCAAGCTTCTTTCCGTTCACCGAGCCGAGCGTCGAGGTGGACATAAGCTGCCTGTTGTGCGCGGGCGCGGGATGCCGCGTGTGCAAGCAAAGCGGCTGGACCGAGATTCTGGGCGCCGGGATGATCCATCACAACGTCTTTCGCGCCGTCGGCTACGACCCGGCGCGCTGGCAGGGCTTCGCCTTCGGCATGGGCGTGGAGCGCATCGCGCTGCTCAAGCTCGGGGTTGACGATTTGCGGCTCTTCTTCGAGAACGACGCGCGCTTCCTCGGGCAGTTCCCTGCCGCCGGCCTCGAGCGCGTATGAGAGTCCCTCTTGGCTGGCTAAACGAGTTGGTCAGTGTCGAGGCCCCGCCGGCCGAGGTGGCCGAGCGGCTTACCCTGGCCGGCCTGGAGGTCGAGGCGCTTTTGCGGGTCGAACCGGCGTTTTCCGGTGTGATTGCCGGCCGCGTAACCAAGGTCGAGCGCCATCCCAACGCCGACCGGCTGAGCGTGTGCGAGGTTGACGCCGGCGCAGAGGGCAGCTTCGTTGTCGTGTGCGGCGCTCCCAACGTCAGGGCGGGAATGGTGTCGGCCTTTGCCAGGGTAGGGGCGCGGCTGGCCGCCGGCGCCCAAGACGGCGCGCCGGCAAAGGAAAACCCCGGCGCGGTCAAGCCGCTGGAAGCGGCGGTGATCCGCGGCGTTCAGTCGCAGGGGATGCTCTGCTCGGAGCGCGAGCTGGGACTGTCCGACGACCATGCCGGGATCGTCGAGCTGGACGCCGGCGCGGCGCCGGGGCAAGAGGTGGCGGCGCTGCTCGGCCTGCCGGACACCGTGCTGGACGTTGCGGTGACTCCGAACCGCGGCGACTGCCTGTCGATTCTTGGCATTGCGCGCGAGGTGGCCGCGCTATTTGACGGCCGGGGACGACTAAAGCGTCCGCCGCGCGGCACCTTTACCGAGCTGGCATCCGCCGGGACGGGCGCCCCGGCTCCGCTATCGGTCGAAATCGACGCCCCGGCGCTCTGCCCGCGTTACGCGGCGCTGGCGATGAGCGGCCTGCAGGTGGCCCGGGCGCCGGCCAAAGCCCGCACTCGGCTTCGGTTGTGCGGGATGCGGCCGGTCAACAATGTGGTCGACGTTACCAACTACGTGATGCTCGAGCAGGGACAGCCGCTTCACGCCTTTGACCTGGACCGTATCGCGGAGCGCAGAATAATCGTGCGCACCGCCGGAGAGACCCATCGCCGGGTCCTCACGCTGGACAATATCAGCCGCAGCCTGGAGCCCGCGCAGTTGGTCATCGCCGATCCCAAGGAGGTGCTGGGCATCGCAGGCGTCATGGGCGGTCTCGGCTCGGCCGTCACGGCCACGACCTCCGCCATCGTCCTGGAAAGCGCCTACTTCGATCCTCAGGCGGTGACCCGGGCCTCGCGCCGGCTCGGGCTTCGCAGCGAGGCAAGCCGCAGGTTCGAGTACGGCGTCGATCGCCAAGGGCAAGTGACGGCGCTTAGACGGGCGGCAGCGCTGCTCAAGGGCTGGGCGGGCGCCCGTGTGCTGGGGCCCGTGGTTGACGCCGAGGTCTCGGCGCCGGCGCCGCGCGAGATTGCGCTCGAGATGCGGGCGGTTGGCGCGATGCTGGGCGCCCAGCTTAAAGCCGCGGTTGTCAGACGCCGGCTAAGGGCAATCGGCGCGCGGCTTGCCCCGGCCGGCCGCGCAACGCTGCGGGTGACCGTGCCCTCGTACCGCGCCGACCTGGCCGCGGTCCCCGACCTGGTCGAGGAAGTGGCGCGGCTTAGCGGCTTTGCCGAAGTGGCGCCCCGGCTGCCGGCGCGCAGCTTCGCCAGCAAGCGGCCCGAGCGTCGGCGCGCCATGATGCGCGCCATGCGCGAGGTGCTTGTGGGATGCGGGCTTACCGAGGTGAGGACGCTTGCCCTGGTTGCAGCCGACGACAACCGCCGCTATCCGGGCCGGGGCTTTCTCAGCGAGAGCGCGCCGTGCGGGCCGGTTGGGGTCGAGAACCCGCTGTCCGCCGAGTTGGCCGAGTTGCGCGAGAGCCTGGTGCCGGGCCTGGTGCGGGTGCTGCGCTTCAACCTCAACCGCCAAGCCGGCGCTTTTCACGCTTTCGAAGTCGGCAAGGTCTTTTTCCGCGGGCACGACGGCCCTGCAGAAGGCGCGCGGGTGGCTGCGATCAGCTACGGGCCGTTCGCTTTTGAAGGGCCGGGCGGCGACCAACGCAGCGCCTCGTTTGCGACCCTTAAGGGAGTGTGCGAGACGCTAATCCAGGCGTTCGGCCTCGGCGCCGGACTGCAATTCGTCGCCCCCGGCAGAGGATTCTCGCCCACCGGCGCCGGCGGATCGGCGACAGGCGAACCGGCGCTTGCGGTCGCGGTCCCGTTCCTGCACCCCCGGCGATCGGCGTTCATCACGCGAGAAAACCGGATCGTGGGGCTGCTCGGCGAACTCCACCCGGAGGAGGCTTTGCGGCTCGAGCTTGATCAGCCGGCGGTCGTTTTCGAGCTTGACCTGGCGTTACTGCTGGCCTACGGTCTTGTGTCGAGCGCCAGGGTCGAGCCGCCGCCGCGCTTCCCGGCGGTGCGCAGGGACGTCGCCCTGGTGGTGAGCCGGGAAACACCGGCCGGCGAAATCGTTAGCGAGTTTCGCGCCGCCGGGCCCGAAGCGCTCGAACGCGCCGAGGTGACCGACGTCTACGAAGGTGTCCAGGTTGCAGAGGGCCGCAAGAGCGTCACGCTGAGTTGCGTTTACCGCAGCCGGGAGCGCAGCCTGACCGACGAGGAAGTTAACCGCATGCACGCCGAGTTGACCGCCCGGGTGCTCTCCCGGCTGGGCGCCCAATTGCGCGGCTAGCCGCAAGCTCGGCGCGACGCGGATGATGGGGGGCACGCCACGCCGCCTACGCTAACCAAAGCCGCCCTGGCAAACATGGTCTGCGAGGAACTTGGCTGCTCCAGGCGGACGGCCGAGACGGCCCTTGAGGCCTTGTTCGCAGTCATCAAGCAGACCCTGTGCCGCGGCCAGACGGTCAAAGTATCCGGCTTTGGCAGCTTCGTGGTCGGACGTACGCGGGAGCGGCGGGGCCGCAATCCGCAAACCGGCCGCGCGATGGTCATCCAGGCGCGCACGGCGCTGGTTTTCAAGCCCAGCCCGGTCCTCAAGCACAAGGTCCAAAACGGTGCTAAAACTCCTCTAGTATGACCCGTGGCAGGCGCTCTCAAACCTCGCGGCAGCGGGCGGCGGCGCAGCCCCCGCGGACAAAGGGCTCGCCGGTGAAGGCCGAGCAGCAAGAAGGCCGGCCGCTTAAGATCGGCGAGGCTGCCAAGCTGCTGGGCGTCGAGACCTATGTGCTTCGTTTTTGGGAGACGCAATTCCCCGAGCTCAGGCCCGGCCATACGTCCTCCCGCCATCGCTTTTACCGGCCCCAGGACCTCGAAACCCTCAAGCGCATAAAAAGCCTGCTCTATACCCAGGGTTTCACGATTGCGGGCGCCCGCAATCGGCTCAAGGAAGCTTTGCCGCGCCAGCACGAAGCCGCCGAGCCGAGGGCGTCACACGACGCCGCGGGACCTGCTCTGCGCTCTCTGCTTGGCGAGATACGGCGCGAACTTGAAAGCCTGCGCGAGCTGGTGAACGAGCGGCAGAGGCCGGCGGCTCCCCCTCGAGCAGGCTCGTCCGTGCGCGCCCGCTAGAGAGACCGCGCAGCTTGCTTGTGCCGGCAGGCGCGCAGCAGCGCGCCCACCGGTTCGGCGGCCGGCTTTGCCGGCGGCGGGGCAAGAATGAAAAGGGCAACGGGCCGCAGAGCCCGTTGCCCGCAAGCGAGCCGACACGCCCGGCTTACGCGATGCCAGGCGTGTCGGCGCCTGTTGATCCTACGGAGTTGAGGTCGAGAAAATTGCGACCACGTCCCCGTAAGGATAGCCCAACTGGAAGTTGCCGCCCGCGCCCACGGCCACGTACTGCTTGCCGTTTACCGCGTAGGTGACAGGCGGTGCGTTCACTCCCGCGCCCAGGTAGTAGCGCCACAGCATCTTGCCGGTGTCGGCCTGGAAACAGTCGAGGTAGCCGTTGCCCTCGCCAACAAAGACCAGGTTGCCGCCGGTGGCCAGCGCCCCGCCGATCATCGGCTGCGGCGCCTTGTACTGCCAGGCAATTTTGCCGGTGTCGGTGGCAATCGCGGTGAAGGTGCCGTCCTGGATGCCCGGCTCGCGCCGCGTGTTGTAAAAGGCGCTGCCCAGCTTCAAGGGACCGCCCGGCTGGATGTCGGAGTAGTGCTTCTTGAAGGTCATGAGCTGGTCCATGCCCAGGATGTAGGCCATCCGCGTGAGCGGAGAATACGCCGGCGGCGACCACTCGGAGCCGCCATTGGCGCCTGGCAGGCTGTCGACCCCCTTCTCGGTAGGCGGGGCGAACATATTGCGCTGCATGTTGAAGGCCTCGGACTTTTGAATGAGGCGGCCGTTGCGCCGGTCCACGATGTAGAACCAAGCCGTCTTGCCGGCCTCGCCGGCGGCCGGGATGCTCGAGCCGTCGGGCGCGCGCACGTCGAACAGGACTACGTTGCTCACGGCGTCGTAGTCCCAGACGTCGTGGGGAACTTCCTGGTAGTACCAGGCCAGCTTCCCCGTGCGCGCGTGAAGCGCCACGATCGAGTCGGTGTAGAGGTTGTTGCCCTTGCGACTGTCGCCCCACAGGTCCGGGTTGGGGTTGCCTACGGCGAAGATCACGAGGTCCTGTTTCGGGTCGATTGCGGGTGTGGTCCACACGGCTCCGCCGCCAATCTTCCAGGAATTGCCCTCCCAGGCCTCGGGGGTGGGCTTGGTGGTCCACCAACGCCACATCTCCTTGCCCGACTTGGCGTTGTAGGCGGCCACGAAGCCGCGCAGCGGCCACTCGCCGCCCGAGCTGCCGACGATGACCATGTCCTTGTAGACCTGCGGCGCCATGGTTTCGGAGTAGCCGAGCGCCGCGCGGGCCACGGTGCGGCTCCAGACCAGCTTGCCGCTGGTCGCGTCGAGTGCCAGGAGCTTGGCGTCCAGCGTGGCCACATAGACGTTGCCGTAGGCGGTGGCGACGCCCCGGTTGACCGGCCCGCAGCAGAATTTCGTCAGCCCGTCGTGATGGGTGTAGGTCCAGATCGACTCGCCGGTGGCGGCGTTAAGAGCCATGATTTTCTGCTCGTTGTTGACCATCGGCGTGGTCAGGAACATCACGCCGTTGACCACCACCGGGGTGGTCTCGAAGCT
This sequence comes from Deltaproteobacteria bacterium, assembly GCA_021794015.1. Lineage (GTDB taxonomy): Bacteria > Desulfobacterota > Binatia > Binatales > Binataceae > JAJYRQ01. The sequence goes on from JAJYRQ010000044.1 coordinate 21,155, forward strand.
CGCCGTCATTCCGGTCTGAACGATCGCTACCGGGTGCAGGCTTGCCACGTTGCCGGCGAAAATCATGTCGAGCGGCGAAAAGCGCTGGTTGGAGTAATTCATTCCGTCGAGCAGCCAGTTGTTCCGATCGGCGGCCGCGTTTAGCAGCTGGTTGTCGCCGACCGAGACCTGCTCGGCCCGAATCGGGTCGGAGCCCTGGACGACGGTATCCTTGGGTTCGGCGGCGCTCTTTGCCGAATTGGCCGCCGCCTTCGAGCCAGCCAGCGCAAGTCCCAGAGCAATCGCGCCGGCGGCCCCGATCAGCATCCCGAGACGCCATCGTTTTCGTTTCATCGCTCTATCCTCCCTGTGATTGCGCAAGAGGCGCAGTTGCGGGTCTGAGATGACCGTCTTCACTGTTTACCGCCGCCGGTGGCAGTTGCGGCTGCCGCAGGAAAGAGCATCAGCTTGAGCGTCGCCAACTTCTCCTCGGTGAGGGAACTCCTGCCGGCGGGAAAGCCGTTTTTCCCCAGGATAAATGCCATCACGTCCAAGTACTGCCTCCGATTAAGACTGCCCGGCGTGTCATAAGGCATCTGCCGCGAGACGAACTCGAAGAGCTGGCTTACCGTGAGCTTGCTGAATTGCGCGCTCTGGCGAAAAATCGGCCCGGAAAGGGGCGGCCCCGATATCCCCTGCAAATCCGCGCCGTGACACCGGGCGCATGCCTCTGCGAAGACCGTCTCGCCCCTGTTTGCCTGCTCTTCGCTGTAGAGCGTCGGGGTCGTCGCCGAAGCCGCACTCTGCCCGGTGGCTGGCCGCGCGGCGGCCAGTGGCGCCATGCAAAGCCACGCGCTTGCCGCGGCAAACAACAGCCGCAGGGCGGCCCCGGGGCGTTGCGCGCTGCGTTGTTGCTCCTGATTGCGCGGTTTGAGGCACTTTAGCAAGCCTGACGTTGTCGCATGGCCCGGCCCTGACCCACGCTGGCGGCCGGTGCTTGGCCGCAAGATGGGAGACACACCGCCCGGTATTGCGGGAGATTCGGCTGCTGCGCCACGGTAATGTTCTGTCGGCGGCTTCAACTCCCCAGTTTTGCGTCTAAAGGAGCCGCACCCGGCGGCGTTTCGCTCGGCGATGCCCGTAACGCCCGTTGCGGGCATACCCGAAGCGCTGTTCTCGACTTCCGTCTGCCGCTGCCACGTTAACGATTTCGCCCGTTTTGCCTACGGTTTGGCCGGGTGCACGCAAACGTAACTGAATCTCGTCATTAATGTCAAGCGCCCCTACTCCTCGGTCAGGGTAGCGCGCATTGCTACTCGTTACGACCCTTTGTAATGGGCGTAACGGCCTGTTACTGAATCAAAGAAAGCTTTAGGACAGCTTGGGGAAGCGGCGTTCTCGGAGCGGTCCGCGCTTGATCACCGAGATGCCATTTAAGGCCCAGAGGAGGGGAGACGAGGACGTCATTTCAACGAAAGAAGCCGACGACGCGATTAGCCGGCTTTAGCGGCGCTGCTCTTCGGCATGGCGGTCGTAGCGGGCGCCTGCGGGCCGAATAACACTCCAACGCCGGCACCGACGCCGCCAATCTCGGTCTAATCCTCGGCGCAATCATTAATCAAGACCAGCACCGGTGTCCGGCGGCGCCGGGCGGGCTGGTGACCGCCCTGGCCTCCGACATTTCCGATGGAGTGTTCGATGGGAAGGGGCCGAGCGGCGCGACGGTCAGCTATTGCAGCGGGAACCTGCCGGCGCTGGCCGGGATCAGCGACTTTCAGGATGCGCTGTCGGGGCTGAATGAGCTTCAAGAGGTGACCGCGGCGTTTGCCTTTGGCGGGAGCGGCAACATTCTCACCACCAACGGCCTGGCCGATGTCGCGACCGGCGGCAGTACGGCGTATCCGCTGGCGCCGCTGGCGACGATCAACAGCGCCATACTCCAGGCTGCGCCGACGCCGGTGGACTCTTTCGCCACCTCGGGCGATCCCACTATGACCACCGTGCGCGAGGATGCCACCGCGACCCTGCTGCCCAGCGGCCAGGTGCTCATCGCTGGGGGTCTGAACAACGGGACTGGCGGTCAGGGCAACCCCACGAGCAGCGCGGAACTTTACAATCCTTCGACCAACACGTTCGACGCCACCAGCTCGCCGGCCACCGCGCGCTTTGGGGCTACCGCGACGCTGCTTCCTGACGGTCAGGTGCTGATCGCAGGCGGAGTAGCGGCTTTCGCGGGTACCCCGCTGAGCAGCGCCGAACTTTACAATCCCGTCAGCAAGACCTTCACCGCTACCACCGGCTCGCTGGCCACCGAGCGCGCGTGGGCTACCGCTACGCTCTTGCCCAACGGCAAGGTGCTGGTCGCGGGCGGCCAGAACCTCGGCGGGGTCCCGGTGAGCGGCACGGACCTGTACACGCCGTAGGAGCGCGAAAGGGAATTATTGATACCTGCACAATATAGTTACACGATCCTGCCCGCTGCGCGCCATCTTTGTCATTCCCGCACGCAGAGGGTCCTTCGGCGGTCCTCAGAGCCCGCCCCGAGCGAAGCCGAAGGCACGCCAAGGACGGCACCTGCCGCGTGGAGAATGCTGCGGCTTGGCGTCCGGCTCCTGCTTGTCACCCCCGCGCGCGGCCACTGCGCGGAGGCCGGCTCGCGTGCCGGCTGCCTCGTGTGCCGACCGGCGTGGCGTTGCGCTCCTTTTTTCTATCACCCCCGCGCTCCCTTCCCCCTGTCACCCTGAGCGAAGCGAAGGGTCTACGCGAAGCGATTTGTCCTCCAGCGGCGTGTTGACCCCACCTGCCTGCGCCGACGCGGCAGGCAGGTCGCCGCGCGCAGATTCTTCGCTCCGCAGACTCCGCTCAGAATGACGTCCGCGGTCGACGGTCACCTGTGAGGCTGCCTCCAGCACGAGCAGGGCTGGCCTGCGGCGAGCGCTGCGCGGGAATGACAGAGGGGGGCGCGCACCCAGAGGCTCGGGGTGGCGCCAGCGGCCCCCCTCACCCTCCCCTCTCCCCCCAAGGGGAGAGGGAAACAAGAACGCGCACCACGCGGGAATGACAGAGGTGGGGCACGCACCCCCTTTTCCTGATTCCTCTCCCCCGTCGGGGGAGAGGATCAAGGAGAGGGGGACGCGCCGCGCAAGCGCAGTCGAAGGAAGAGCGGGGGCGCACCCAGAGGCTCGAGGTGGCGCCAGCGGCCCCCCCCCCCCCCCCCCCCCCCCCCCAGGGGGGGGGGGAAAAAAAAAGCCCCCCCCCCCGGGAAGGCAAAAACGGGGCGCGCCCCCCCCTTT
>JAJYRQ010000045.1 GCA_021794015.1 Deltaproteobacteria bacterium
TTCGAGGGGCGACCCGGCACCGGTCGCGCCGCCAATCCCTCCGCCCCCTGCTTGCGATATGCCGCATGCCAGCGCCGCACGCTGCGCCGGTCGACCCCGACCAGCCGCGCCACCTCGACCGGCGCGCACCCTTCTTTCAGCAGCGCGATTGCCCGTTGCCGACGCCGCTCCAACTGCTTCGCATCCCCCACCGGCCGCATCTTCCACCTCCACCGGCCGGTAGTATAGGACATTGCTTACGCAGGCGTCAATAATCTTCTTCAACCGCATAGACAAAGGCCGGGGTGGCTCGCTCGGTTTTCCAGACAGAGTTCGATCGCTTCTCGGATGTTCCGCAACGCCTCCTCACGAGTCCTGCCCTGACTGATACAACCTGGAATCACGGGGCACTCTGCGACCGGGTAGCCGTCCTCTCCGGGTAACAATATGATTGGAAGTTCCATTCGAACGCTTACGGTAGCACAGGCGTTCAGGCTCGCGGTACGGCTGGAAGCTGGGGCTAGAATCACCCTCGGCTTCTCTTGACAAATGCGGACAACCCGCCTTATGCGCTATGTTCGTGAGCCGAAAAAGCCTTGGTTTTATTGGTGGAGCTGAGCGGGATCGAACCGCCGACCTCCTGAATGCCATTCAGGCGCTCTCCCAAACTGAGCTACAGCCCCACGGCTCCTCCCTCAGCTAAGCCTAAACAAGCCGGCCCAGTCAACCCGCCGCCGTCGACCTCTCCCGACCCCCGGGAGAGAGCCTGCCCTGAGCCTGTCGAAGGGTCGCGCCGAAGGCGCGGGTGAGGGTCCTCCCCCCTTGAATCCGGAGCGAGCGTTTACGCGGCTGCCGCTACTGCCTGGCGCACACAGGGCGGATACGCGCCGGGTGCTTGTGCAAGGCCGGCGGCTGGTGTACCTACCAAGGGCGAGGGCTTCCCACTAATGGAGCGAGCGCGCGGGCGGGAGATGTCTTCGCTTGAGGGAAAAGTTGCGCTGGTAACCGGCGGCACGCGCGGCCTAGGCCGTGCAATCGCGCTCGGACTGGCCAAAATGGGCGCCGCAGTCGCGATGAATTACCGGCGCGACGAGGCCAGCGCCGAACGCACGCTGGCCGAGGTGCGCGCGCTCTCGCCGGGCTCGATGCTGGTACGCGCCGATCTCGAAGACGAAGGACAAGTGCGCGCGATGGTTGCGGAGACGGCCCGCCAACTCGGCAGCCTGGATATCCTGATCGCCAACGCGGCGGCGACCGCCTTTCGCCCGTTGCTCGAATCCAGGCCGCATAACCTGGAGCGGACGTTCAAGCTGAGCGTGGGGGCCTTCGTCGCCGCCGTCCAGGAGACAAGCAAGTTCATGGCTGCAGGCGGACGCGTGGTGATGATTTCCGGGATCGACGCGATCCGGAACCTGCCCGGCCACGGCGTGCTCGGGGGCGCCAAGGCCGCCCTGGAAAGCATGGTGCGCGACTTTGCTTTCGAGCTCGGCCCGCGCGGGATCACGGTCAACGGGGTCAACCCCGGGTTCTTCGATTCGGATTCGTCCCGGATGTACGCGGAGCACGTCGGCATACCTTACGACGAGTTTAACGCGCGCGCTGCGGCCCGTTCGGCGCTAAAACGGCTGCCGACACTGGAAGAAATCGCGGCGGTCGTATGCTTTATCTGCGCGCCGGCGGCGAGCTGTCTGACGGCGCAGACCATTGTGCTCGACGGCGGGCTGACGCTGGGCTTTCCGCTGGCGTCGTAGACGCGGCTTTGGTGTGCGTTTTCCCCGCGCCGCCGGCTCCGCGCGGGCTTGCGGGGGCGCCTTCAGGGTTTGGCGCGTTCGGCCTTGGCGCGCTCCGCTTCCCAGACCGGCTTGAAGTCGTAGGTCGCGAAAAATTCCGTCCGAAAGGCGCCCCAGGCGCTGTGCTCGAGCGACAGATTGACTTCGCGCAGCCGGTCGGCCGGAACCCGCAGCGTGACCACCTGCCCGATCCCCATCATGACGTACCAGGAAACGACCTCGATGCCCTTGGGCGGAAACTTCTGGTAGAAGCCGTTACGGCGCAGCTCGGCCTGGATTTGGTCGAGGGTCTTTGACTGGTCGTGGCGCAAAAAGACGGTGAGCAGGATCGTGCCCTCGTTCTTGGCGAGTGCTTGCGCGGAGCCCGAGAACAGGCCGGCGCAGATCAAAACCGCGGCGAGCGCCAGCATGGCGCGTTTGCTTGCATGGCCGACAGCAGGTTTCCCCATCATCGCGACTTCTCTCCTCGAAAGGTTAGGCTTGAGGCGTTGCGCCCTCACGCCTGACTAAGCCAGCAGACTAACAGCCGGAACAGGGCCGGGAAACGCGCGCCCGGGCAAAATTACGGGCCGGCCCAGAAATTCATCTGCAGCCAGCGCACAAAGGCCGAATCGGAGGTGATTTTTGGCGGTTCCATCCAGCCCACGCCGTTCTTCTCCGCTTCGCTCACCGGCAGATGCTCGATCTTGAACGGCCCCGGCTGGTAGCCGCCCTTGACCATGACATCCCTGATTTGTGCCGGCTCGGGGACAACCCCGGGTTTGAACTCCAGCACCATCAGGGAGTCCGGAATGTCGAACTTGTAGCGCTCAAGACCTTCAAGCTTAAGCAGGCGCGCCGAAAGGTTGAACACGCCGCGCGGCGAGTAAATCCCCAGTACCGTTGCCGTTACCCGGGCAAAGCTGCGGTGGTCGTTAGCCGCGGCCGCGCCGTTTCCCGTTCCCGACGCAGGCGAAGCGGCAGCCGCCAACGTGCCGGCATTGCCGTCCGCGTTGCTGGCGCAGGCTGCGCCGCCGGCAACGAGCATTAGCGCCAGCATGAACGCGCCAAGGGCCTTAGCTCGGCGCTGCGCCCGGCTGAGGGCCGGCGCGGTCTCTCTCCGGTTCAGCGCCACGACGGGGTCGCCACGTAGTACTCGTAAAAGATTACGAAGAGGATTGTCTTGCCCAACCGGCCATGCCCGTAAAGGTTCTGCACTACCGGCACGCCGACTTCCGCGCCGAGTTCCCAGTAAATCGTCGGGTATTGGAGCCCTATCCACCAAACCCAGGTAAGCCCGCCGGTGGAAAGATCGCTCGCTTGGCCGACTTGGCTGCGGCTGTCCCAGATGAGGTTGGTCTCGAGCTCGCCCCACAGCTCGTTCGGGACGTACGTCGCGGGCAGCGTCCAGGGCCAAACCCGCCACTCAAGCGAGCCGTCGGTGCGCGCCTCGTCGCCGAGTCTAAAGCCGGAGGAGGCGGGCGGATTGTAGCGGTAGGTCGCGTCCCAGCTAAAGCCGTAGAGCGGGTTGTACCAGGCGGCCGTCAAACCGAAAAACGGATCGACCGAGCCGGAGCCGCTTTGCATGTAGCTTGGCAAACGCCCGAGGAAGTCAGACTTGTTGTAGTAGCCGGTCGGCAAGTAGGCTCCCGCCAGCGGCGCCAGGCGCAGCGTGTTACGCGGCCAGTCGATATCCACCAGGGTGTAGCGGGCGAAGAAAAGCGTGTCGGCAAAGCCGCTTGCGCTGCGGCTCAGGCGCCCCGCCGCCGTGTTCTCGGAAACAAAGCTGAACTCCTGCTCCGGCTCCAGCGCCAACGCCAGCGTCGAGGTCGCTCCGTAGAGCAGGGTGGTCGGAAATTCCACCTTGCCAAGCTCGCGGTTAAGCGTCGTCGGATCGTCCATGCTGAGTTCCGGAAAGGAGGTGAAACGCACCACAACCTGGTCCTGCGAGACCGGCAGCGCGGTGATGAACGTTGCCGGCACCGACCAGCTAACCCCCTCGCGCATCAGAACGGCGGCATATGTGGCAAGACACAGGGCGCGCTTGGCAAGCCTTCGAAAGCGCTGGCTTCGGCGTAGCGTCGGCGCGGATCTTTCAGTTGCGGCGGCCGGCTGCTGTCGGCCGGACGCCGCCGCGTCGTCGCCGGTCAAGCCGGGGGCGGCCGGATGCCGGACCAGGCGGAGTCGCGCCGCGTACCTGCGCTCGAACATCATTATTCAAGAAGCTTTGGCCGCGCCCGGCCCGAGGCGGCCGGCCGACCAACAGCGGAAAGTTGCCCGCGAGCGGTGCCGTAAAGGCTCCTGGAGCCTCTCGGCTGTCTCGGTCCGTACGGGAACCGCTTGACCAACCCGCTTGGTGCCGGCGGCGCCTCGTCCGGCGGGCACTCAAGACAGTCTAGCGATGCCGCGGCTGCCCGACAAACCAGTCATAAAAATTGTCGCCGGCGTCGGAAATCTCCAAGACGTCAACAGTTAACACCGAATCCTAGGCCGGGCCCAACGATGCCTTGGCCGCGGCCCAGGCGCCGAGGAGAGGAGAAGGAACTGGAGTTGCCCAGGCGGTTGCGGCTAGCGCGCCGGGGCGGCGTAGCCGGCGGGCAGACAGACGCCACATTCGAGGCCGGTCAGCGAGGCGAGGCTTTTTTTCGCCCGCTCGCACGCCCGGGCATCCTGGTAGATGCCCCATGATTTGGCGACCCCCGCCGAATCGTGGGGCCGGCAGGCGGCTGACAAAGTCACCGGGTCCCAGCGCATCTTGGGTAACAGGAGAAGCCACATGCTGCTCATCGGGCGCGTTTTCCAGACCCGTTCGTCGCTCGAAACGCATCGCAACAAGCCGCCGTCGCGCTCTGCCGGCCGCTCAGCGGTTTGCGCGCCGCCCGCCTCGGTGTTGCCCGACGGCGTGGCGGCTTTGCCGGTACCTTGTGCGGCGCGCAGGCAATCGCCGCGCCGGCCGAACACGCCGAGAACGAGCGGTCGCGGCTCGCCGAGATCGGCGCCGTCTGCGTCGGCGCCGCTGCTGATAAGGTACCAGCGCGGTGACGCCGCAGGTGCGAGCTGCGTCGTCGGTGTCGGCGCGGCAGGGCCTGGCGCGGCGGAAGCCGGCGCTCCGAAGGCGCCAGACTTGCCTATCTGGGCTTCCCACGCGCTTACCTGCTGCGGGTCGTGACCCGGTAGCTGCGAATATTCCGCGATAAGCCTAAGCGCCGGCTCGGCGGCCCCGCGCCCGACGAGCGCGTTGATTTGCTTGCGGTAGCCGTCGAGGAGCCTCTGCTGAATGCGCCCGGCGGTTGCTGCATCGGCTTTCGCGCAATCGGCTTCGGCTTGCTGGGCCGAAGCAGCCGAGCCGGGCTTGCTGCCCTGAACATGCCAGAGGTTGTAGCTCGCAAGGCAGTAAGTGTTGAGCACCCGCTGCTGCTGGTTGGGCGGGATTGCCAAGGCAAAGTCAGGGCTGGTGACAGTTGCGCGCAGGTCTTCGTAAGCCTGGGCGGGCTCCTGGTTGCGGCCGGTAAGAACGATGCCCCGAGCTGCCTCGGCGCGCAGGCGGCATCCGCCGGTGCAGGCGTTTTGCTCAACGGCGTAGGACAGCGCCTGAAACTGTCCGGCCTCGAAGCCGCGGTAGCTGGCGCTGTACTGGCCGCAAGCGCCGATCAGCAGGCAAAGGATGAGCGCGGCGCGCTTGCTTGGCGCGAGCGAAGGAGCCGCCTTGGCGCCGGCGGCCGTGACCGGTTTTCTCGGTATCATCGTGCTTTGGAGCGGCCGCCTCGATCTGAGCCCGGCAGCAGCGTCACGGCGATTACATCGCAGTGCATGCGGCTGCGTCAAGTCGCCGGCGGCGCGGCTCGGCGCGCAGCGCGTTTTGCGAACAACGCAAACGGTTTGCGCTGCCTGCGGCAGGCAAGGACTCTTGCTTCGCGCGTTAGGCCGAACGGGCGGGATGCCGCTCAGGAAGCGGCGCGCAGTTGCTCCGAGAAGACGACCGCGACACCGGCTTGCGCAAGCGCGTCGCGTACCGCCGAGTCGGAGCCGGGATCGACCGGGCGCGTGAGGTCCCACAACACGAAGGCGCGAAAGCCGGCTTGGGCGGCGTCCTCGGCGCTCCATCTGACACAGTAATCGCGTGCCAGGCCGCAAAGGAAAACGCCGCTGACTGCGCGCTCGCGCAGGTAGCCGGCCAGGCCGGTGGTTTTGCGCGTTCCGTCCGGCCCGAGGTTGCTGCGGAAGGCGCTGTAGGAGTCGTACTCCCGCTCCATCCCTTTGCGTATCACCAGAGCGACCCGCTCCCAGGGAAGTCCCGGATGAAGCGCGGCGCCGGCGCTACCCGCCACGCAATGCTCCGGCCAGAGCATCTGGCGGTAGCCAAACAGTTCCACCGTTTCCAGCGGCCGGCGCCCCGGATGGTTGCTGGCAAACGAGGCGTGGTCGCGCGGATGCCAGTCCTGGGTGGCCGCCACCACGCCGAAGAGGTCCCGGTTCATAAGCTTTGCGATCGGCGCCACGATGGCGTCCCCTTCGGTGACGGCCAGAGACCCGCCGGGCAGGAAATCGTGTTGGAGATCAACAACCAAAAGCGCCGCCTCTCGGCGCGCCACCGATACCTGGCTGCTGCACATCGAAACTGTCTCCGACACCGGCGTGACGCAAAGCCACGGCGGCGGTGATAGCATTTCCCTCAATCATAGCAAAGGCGCCCCACAGCATCCGCCGCCCCGGCCGCCGGCGCATCGAAGGCTGCGGCGGCGCAAGCGAAGGCGAAATTCGTCGCTTCCCGCAGGGCCGGATTTGACAATGGGTCTCCCGCGTGTAACAGGCAACGCGTCTTCTTGCGCAATCCGGAGCAGCCGGGCTTAAGCCTCATGGCTGGCGTCAGGCTCTGCCAGTTGAGCAAACGGATCGGCCGCAACCTCGTGGTCGACGGCCTGACCCTCGAGGTGGCCGATGGCGAGTTCATGGTGCTGCTGGGACCGTCGGGATGCGGCAAGACAACCACGCTTCGTATCATCGCCGGCCTCGAGGCCGCCAGCGCCGGCGAGGTCTACATCGGCCAACGCCGAGTCACCGAGGTCGAACCGAAAGACCGCAACATCGCGATGGTTTTTCAGAGTTACGCGCTCTACCCGCACATGACCGTGCGCGAGAACATCGCCTTTGGCCTGCGCCTGCGCGGCCTGGCGCGCGCCGCCATCGAGCAGCGCATGCGGGAGACGGCCGACCTGCTCGGCCTGGCCGCCAAGCTCGATCGCCGGCCGGCCGAGCTCTCCGGCGGCGAACGCCAGCGTGTGGCGCTGGGCCGGGCGATCGTGCGCGAGCCGGCGGTCTTTCTGATGGACGAGCCGCTCTCCAACCTCGACGCCAAGCTGCGCGCGCAGACTCGGGTCGAAATCGTGCGCCTTCACCGCCGCCTGGGAGCCACGTTTATCTACGTCACCCACGACCAGGTCGAGGCGATGAGCATGGCCGACCGCGTGGCGGTGATGAACGCCGGCCGGCTCCAGCAGGTCGGCGCGGCGCGCGAAATCTACGAGCGGCCGGTCAACCGGTTTGTTGCCCAGTTCATCGGCGCGCCCCCGATGAATTTCATCGACGGCATGCTCGCGGACGAGGGCGGCGGCCGCGTCACTTTCTGCAGCGCCGGCCTTAGTTTCGCCCTAAGCGGTTTGCCGGCGGCGCGGCTCTCCGACGAAGGCGGCCGCGAGGTCACCCTTGGCTTGCGTCCCGAGGACCTGGCGGTGGACGACGCGGCGTCGATGCAAACGGCGCCTGGCGCCGGGTTCAAGGCGAGAGTGGACTGGATCGAAGCGCTGGGCCCCGAGCAGCACCTGTTCGTCAGCGCCGCCGGGCACAGCTTGGTCGTGCGGGCAGGGCGCGAGGTCGCGTTGCACGCCGGCGACGAGGTGTTAGTTCGCCCTGACCTGCAAAGGGTCCATTTGTTCGACCGGGCGACCGGCGCTGCCATTGTCTGAAATGGGGAGGGTCCAATCGGCCATGTTATCCGCCGGGCGGTGCGTAGCACGCGCTGTCTGGCTCTACCCTTTGGGAGATCGCCTGCGCGGCTTGGCGGGGCGGGTTTTACGGTCTCGGCGCGGACGGTTAACCGGCCGCTCTGACACGGCTGGCGCAAACCTCTATGGCGAAGCGTAAGAGTTCGGCGCTCACCCGGTCTTTTTCAAGGTCGACGGCGACCACGTGGAAGCTCTTTTCCAGGGCCACGACTCGAAGCTGGCTGACAGCCAGCGAACGGCCCAGGAAATTCACGTTCTTCTCGAACGGGGTGGTGTGATCCAGTCGGCCGTGAATTGCGAGTATCGGCTGGCTCAGGCGGCCCAGGACGTTGCGGGCGAACCTGCACGCGCGACCGACTTCCAGCACAGCACCCACCGAGACCCACGTGCTGCGGGGTTGAATCGCGCGTGCCTGGCTGTCGCGCACGTCGGGCCGGGCCGTCGGCAGCGAAAGCGCGTGAAAAAAGGGTGGCAATAGCCCGAACAGCCCAACGCTCAGGTTTAGCAACGGGCTCAGGAAAAAGGCCGAAGCCAGCAGCGCCACCCCGGCTACAGCTTCAGGCTTTTCGGCCGCCAGGCGCACGGCGATGGCTGCGCCCAGCGACTCCCCAACCAGCAGCACCGGGTCGCCCCATGCCTCGATCTGTTCAAGAGCGCGCACCGCGCTGGCATACCAGTCATCGTTCGCCGGCGCACGCAGCACCGTGCTCGGGCCGTCATGGCCCGCAAGGCGCGGGGCCAGCACCCGGAATCCGGCCTCCTTGATTCGCTCGCCGACGAAGCGCATCTCGTACGGCGTGCTGCTAAAGCCATGGATCAAAAGGACGCTAAGCCGCGAACCCGGGAAGAAGAATTCGCTCGAATCGACCGTCGCTTGCACCGCTTGATTCCTCATCCTCTTCCGGCCTTTGGGTTGAAGGCTTAGCCTTTGATGCCCGACTCCCGCAAGCCCTAACACTCAGCGGATCGCAGCGCAAGCGGGGCTTTCCGGGCAGCGCAGGAGTTGGCGCAGCGGACGCGCCGGATGCCCGATGGCGGGCAAAGGACGTCGCAACGGGTCATCCGGCCTGACTCGCGTCTCCTGCACAGATGGTGTCCCGCTCCCCAAGAAAGCGCGGCTGGCAACGACTTGGCGCGGCTGCGGCCCGGCCGGATGCCTTCGCCCCGCGCATCGTCGCACTGGGCTTGCGACAGAGCCGAGCCGCGGCTGGTAAAGTAGAAGGCAGGAGCAAGCGTGCTTAGAGGCCCGTCATGCGCTGCTGGAGCTCGAGGGCGGGCTCGGTTGCTTTGCAGGGCTATGGCAAAAGTAGTAGCATTTGGCAGCGTTTTGGCACGGCTGGCAAGTACAGCGTGACGGGAAGGCATATTTTCGATGCATCATTTTCTGCCTGGCCCCTTGGAGCTGACCGATTGGCTTGCCACCTGGGGATACCTGGGCGTCTTCGTCTGTGTCTTCCTCGGTAACCTGGGCGTACCGCTGCCCGAGGAGACGATCCTGATAGGCGCCGGCTTTATGGCCGCGCGGCAGGTGCTCGAGCCCAAGCGCCTGCTGGCGGTGGCGATAATCAGCGCGGTTGCCGGGGATTCTTTCGGTTTTTTGCTGGGTCGGACGGGTGGCCAAAGGCTATTGGAGCGGCTCAGCGGCCGGTTTGCATTCGTGCACCAGCGTTATTTTCATCTGCGCGCCTTCTTCGACCGGCATGGGAGCAAGGCGGTGTTCATGGCGCGGTTCATAACCGGACTGCGCTTCATGATAGGGCCGATGGCCGGGGCGGCCGGGATGCGGTTTACGCGTTTTCTGGGATGGAACGTTTTGGGTGCGATTGGTTGGTGTTCGCTCGCGGTTGGCGTGGGCTACCTTCTTGGCGATGAATTGTGGCCGCTTATCGGCAAGGTGCATAGCGGCGTTTTCTGGACCGGACTGGCGGTGCTCCTGCTGGGCGTGGCGTTGGTAGTGGGGCGCTGGCGCCTGCGGCCGCAGCCGCATGTGAACGAGTAGAGGCTTGGGGATGGGTGGACGGCGGCGCGCAAGAGGCCGGCGCCGGCACGGCCTTTTGCCCGGCCGGAGCCGGCTCCTGGCTTGGGATCGGCGTTGCAGGGGAGTATATAAGAGGCTAGAGGCGCGGCGCTGTGTTTCGATCCCTGCTAAGGATGCGGCTTCTGAACCCGCTTAGGGTGCGCGGGCTTCTTTTCTACCTGCCGCAGTTCGTGCGGGTCTTTTACCGGCTGATGCAGGATCCGCGGGTTTCGTTGGTAGCCAAGGCGGTTCCGTTTCTGGGGTTGTTGCTGCTGTTTACGCCGCCGGCATTGGAGCTTGACCTGATTCCGATTGTCGGCGAACTCGACTGGGTGCTGGTGTTGCTCATGAGCTGCAAGCTTTTTATCTGGCTTTGTCCGGCGGAGGTGGTTCGTGAGCACGTTGCCAACGTTGCTCGGGGCCGCTGAGCGGATTCCCTGATGCGCCGCAGACTTGTCCTTTTCGGGCTGGCAGCCGCCTTTGTGGTGGTTCTGTCGGTTCTCGCGTTGGGCGACCGGCTGTTGGTCGACTGGCTGTGGTTTGGGGTCTTGGGCTACCGGCGGGTTTTTGTCACGGCGTTGGGGGCTGGGGTTGCTATTTTTCTCGCGGTCTGGGTGCTGTCGTTCGCGTTTTTTCTGGTCAACGGGCTAATCGCGCTTTGGCTTAGTCCCGAGCGCGAGCGGCTGCGCGTGGTTCGGCGGGCCGACGGGGCGGCCGAGGTAGACCTGCCGGAGCTATTGCGGGCGCTCGGCGCTCGGGTGCCTTGGCGGCTGTTGACGGCGGTGGCTTCGGCGGCGCTGGCCTTTTTCCTGGCGCAGGGCGAGGCTTCTTCGTGGACGACCTACCTGAAGGGGTGGTACGGAGTGCCGTTCCACCGGGCGGACCCGGCCTTCGGAAGAGACATCGGGTTTTACCTGTTTCGGCTTCCGCTGCTGGAAGAGCTGCGCGATCTTTGGTTGATGATGCTGTTCTTTGCCGCGCTCACCAGCGGGCTGATCTATTGGGCGCGGGGAGCAATCGATCTCAGGGTAAGCCCGCCTGAGGTGTCGCCGGCCGCGGTGGGTCATCTGTCGGTGCTGTTGGCGCTTTTTTTCCTTCAGCGCGCTTTCAGCTACTGGCTGGCCCGCTTCGGGCTTTTGCTGCACACCAACGGGGTGGTCTTCGGTTTGCGCTACGTTGACCACCTTTTGTGGGAGCCGGGGTTGTGGCTGCTGGTCGTGCTGGGGCTGTTGGCCTGCGCGATTTCCCTGGCCAACGTTGGGCGGGGTGGTTTTAGGCTGCCGCTTTGGGCGGCGGCGGTGTTGTTCGTTCCGGCCATCGCGCTTAACTTTCTTCAGCCGGTGATCGAGAGCGTCTGGGTGAAACCCGACGAGCTGCGCAAGGAACGTCCGTACCTGACGCGCAACATCGAGATGACTCGGCAGGCCTACCGGATCGATACCGTCGATGTAAAGCCGTTCGCCGGAAGGGGCAGGCTGACCCGCGCCTCGCTAAGCCAGGACGCGGCCACGGTGGCCAACATCCGGCTCTGGGACCCGCGTCCGCTGCTGGCGACCTATCGCCAGCTTCAGGAAATCCGGCTTTACTACGATTTTCGCCAGGTTGACATCGATCGCTACTGGATCGACGGGCGCTATACGCAGGTGATGCTGTCGGCCCGGGAGTTGAACGTTTCCCTGCTACCGGAGAACGCGCAAACCTGGGTGAACCGCCATCTCAAGTTTACCCACGGTACCGGCTTGGTGATGAGTCCGGTGAACGCCAAGGACACGGAAGGACTGCCGGTTTTTTTTCTCAAGGACATACCGCCGTCCTCGGGCGTGGGTCTCAAGGTGAACACTCCGGCCATCTACTTCGGGCTGCAGCCGGACAACTACGTGGTCGTCAAAGCGGCGACGTCCGAGTTTGACTATCCGCTTGGGTCCAACAACGTCTATTCCTTTTACCAGGGCAAGGGCGGCGTGCCGGTGAGCGGGCTGTGGCGCCGGCTGTTGTTTGGTTTTTTCTATCGTGACCTGAACCTGCTGGTCACCGACAACATCGTGGCGGGCAGCCGGATCATGCTGCGCCGCAACATCACCCAGCGGCTGGCGCGGCTGGCTCCCTTCCTGGTGCAGGACCAGCGACCCTACCTGGTGCTGGCGGATGGGCGGCTGGTGTGGCTGGTCGATTGCTATACCACGAGCGCCCATTATCCCTACTCGCAACGCAACCCCGACGGGATCAACTATATCCGCAATTCCGTTAAGGCGGCGGTGGACGCCTACGACGGTACGGTGACCTTCTATGTTGCCGACCCGCATGACCCGGTGATCGAAACCTGGGAGCGGATTTTCCCGCAGATGTTTCGGCCGCTTGCTGCGATGCCTGCGGCACTGCGCCAGCACATCCGCTACCCCGAGGACCTGTTCCTGGTGCAGGCGGACATTTACCGGGTTTACCACATGACCGACCCGGTCGTCTTTTACAACCGCGAGGACTTGTGGGGTTTCCCCCGCGAGAACTATGCGGGCGAGACGGTTGTCATGCGCCCCTACTATGTCATCATGCGGCTGCCGGGCGAGTCGCAGGCGGAATACATCCTGATGCTACCGATGGTGCCGCAGAGCCGCGACACGGTGCGCGACAACATGATCTCATGGCTGGCCGCGCGCTGCGACGGCGCCGACTACGGCCACCTGCTCGAGTACGCCTTTTCCAAGGACCGATTGTTTTACGGACCGTACCAAATCCAGGCGCGCATCAACCAGAACCCCGAAATTTCGCAGCAGTATTCGCTTTGGAACCAGATGGGCTCCAAGGTGATTCTCGGAAACCTGCTGGTTATCCCGGTGGAAGACTCGCTGCTTTACGTCGAGCCGCTGTACATCCGCGCGGAAAACGGCCAGCTACCGGAGTTGGAGCGGGTCATCGCCTCCTACAACGATCGGATCGTGATGGCCGACGACCTGGACCATGCGCTGGCGGCGCTGTTCGCGACGCCGGCACCCTCCGGTGCGACGGTGGCCCAGACGGCCAAGGCGCAACTGCGGCCCGGCGCCGCCGCGCCGGCCAGCGGGAGCGCGGTGGGAGTGGCCGAGGCGCGCCGTCTTTACGCCGCGGCGCTGACGGCGCTTCGGGCGGGCGACTGGACGCGCTTCGGAAGCGAAATGGAGAAGCTCGGAGAAGCGCTGGCGGGCGGGCACGAGACGGCGTCTCACTGATTTTGGAGCGACCGCGCCCGGGCGGAGAGGGGGGGAGCTATGGAGGCAGGCAGCGCCGAGCCGATCGAGGCTGCCGCGCGCCGTGACCCGCGCCGGCGCAGCTTTTCCTCCGGCTCCGGCCTTGCGACGCTTGCCGTGCTGGGGCGGCAAGCCGCCGGGGCGCGTGCCTGCGTCGTTTTCTGGCGTGCCGCCGGCAGCGAAGGCCTAAGCGCGGTGCCCGCGGCGCTACGCGCCGATCTCGCTGGAAAGCCGCTGTTCGCCCTGTTCGACCGCTGGGGCGAGGCTGCCGGGCAAAGTGCGCCCGCCGTTTTTACCCTAAGCGCAACCGAGACCAGGCTCTTGGGCGTTTGCCCTGAAGGCGCGCTCGCACTGGCCGGCGTCGGGATGACGGCAATGTCTGAGGCGTCGGCGCACGCGGGCGTGCTGCTGGTGGTCGGAGCAGGCCTGGAGCGCGCCGGGGTCGACGCGCTTTTGCGGCTTCTGGTCGAAGCCGCGCTTTTCTGGCTTGCGGCCGAGCAGCACCTGGCCTCGCGCGAGTTCTGGCGCAGGCGCGCCGGCCGCCTGGGCGAGCGGCTAGCTCGCGAGCGCGCCAGGGTGGGCGAAGCCTTCGACCTCGAGGACGAACTGGAAAGGGCGCTGGCGGCGGCAAAGCGCCTGCGCGCCGACGGTCGGCTGGGCGGGCTGGCGACGCTGGCGGCGCGGCTGGGTCTTTTCCCGGCCTGGCTGGTTGCCCGGCAGGCTGAAGAAGGCGCCAAGCTCACGGTGGTTGCCACCTCGGCCGGCATCGCGGCGCCGGCGGCCATTCCCAAGGGGGCGCGCAGCGCGCTGGCAGACGCTTTGGGCGCCGGAGTCGGCGTGGTATGCGAGCGGACCGCGGCCGGCGGCCAACGCTATTACGAAGACCGCATCTTCGCCGGCTACGCCGGCTACGTTTGTCTTCCCTTTGAGGGCGGCGTGCTGGCGCTGGCCAGCACGGGCGCGCTTGAGGGCGCGGCGTGCGCCCGGGTGGAGACTTTTCTCAAACGCCTTGCCCCCTTGCTTAAGGGCTGGCGATTGGAGGAGGAAAACGGCCGCCTGCACGCGCTGGTGCGCCAGCTTGGGCTTCGCATGCTGGGTGCCGTCCAGGAGGAGCGCAAGCGCATCGCCCGCGATCTCCACGACGACCACGCCCAGATTCTGGCCGCGGTCAGGCTCGCGCTTAACGCCGGCGCCGAGCGCGCCGCGCCGGTGCTGGCTGAACTGGAAGCGACGATGCGGCGGCGGTTGCGCGGGCTCAGGCCGGCAACGCTCGGCAGCCAGGACCTCAAGACTGCGCTGAAAGCCGAGCTGGGCCGGCTTGCGCAAACCGGGGTGCGCGCGCGCCTGGCGTGGGACGCCGGGCGCCGGCGTCTTTCGCGCGCGGTCGAGCAAGGCTGCTACCAGGTCGTCAGGGAGGCGCTCGCCAACGTCGCCCGCCACTCCGGCGCCAGCCGGGTCGAGGTTCGTATCGAGCGGCAGAGCGGCTTGCTGCGGCTTACGGTGAGCGACAACGGCCGCGGCATCGGCCGCGCCCGCCGCACCGACACGGGCGGACTGTCCGTCATGGCGCAGCGGGTCGAGCTTTTGGGCGGCAGCCTGCGCATCGCGTCGCGTCGCGGAGCCACCCGGCTGGTTGCCGAGCTGCCGGAGCCGCTATGACCGGCGCGGCGCGCAAAATCCGTCTCCTCTTGGCGGACGATCACCAGTTGGTGCGGGCGGCGTTGCGCGCCCTGCTCGAGCCGGAGTGCGACGTGGTGAGCGAGGCCGGTTCGGGCGAAGAAGCACTGGCGCAGGCCCGGCGGACGCAACCCGACATCGTGCTGCTCGATCTCGGAATGCCGGGCATCGGAGGCCTCGCCGCCGCCCGGCGCCTTGGCCGGGAGGTGCCGCACACCAAGGTGATCGTGCTGACCCAGTACGATGACCGGGAATACATATTCGAGGCTCTGCTGGAGGCCCGCGCCGCAGGCTACCTGCTCAAGAGCGACAGCGCGGGAGAACTGCTGACCGCGGTGCGCGCCGTTTACGGAGGCAAGCGCTACGTCAGCCCGGCAATCGCCCCGCTGGTGCTGGAGCGGCTTGAAGGTCTGTCGCCTCGCCTCGGGTCGCAGCGCACGCCGCTGACCGGCCGCGAACGCCAAGTGTTGAAGCTCATCGCCGAGGGAGCTACCAGCAAGGAGATAGCCTCCCGGCTCGGCATCAGCCCCAAAACCGCGCAAATCCACCGCGACAACTTAAAGCACAAGCTCGGGGTTCGTTCGACCGCCGCGATGGTGCGCTACGCCATCAAGTCCAAGCTCGTCAGGATCGACTGACCGGTGCAAGCCACAGGGCCGGTCCTCGCGCCGCCCTAGGCGCCGCTTGTGCGCCGCGCGGGCGACGCCCAAGGCGGGCGCTTGGCGGTCCGGCCGCTCTCAAGCGCCGAGGTTTTGGCTGAGGAATGCTATCGTCTTGTCCCAGGACTGCTTGGCGCGAACCGGGTGATGCGAGGCGCGTTCGTCGCACATGAAGCCGTGGTCGGCATCGGGATAGACCACGACCTGCGCCGGTTTGCTCGCGCGGGAGAGGGCCTGGCGGAACTCTTCGACCTCGGCGGCGGGAATGTGTCTGTCCAGAGCGCCAAAAAAGGCGAGCACCGGCGCCCTCAGCGTCTGCACGTACTCAACCGGGGCCTTGGCCGATCCGCTCGGGTCGGACCTGGTCATGCCGCCGCCGTAAAACGGCACCGCCGCCTTGACCGCTGGGTTGCGACACGCGGTGAGAAAGGCGATGCGGCCTCCCATACAGAAGCCAACCACCCCCAGGGCCGGCTTTACGCCCGCCAGCGCAAGCAGGTAGCATGCCGCCGCGGCCATGTCGCCAACCGTCTGCTCGTCGCGCAGCGTGGCGCGAAGCTGCAGCGCACGCCCCAGGTCGTCGTAGGGCACCACGTTGTTGGGTTGTCGGAAGTAAAGATCGGGTGCCAGCGCGACAAAGCCTTCGGCAGCGAAGCGCTCGGTGATCTTCTTGATGTGCTGGTTGAGCCCAAATGCTTCCATGACGACGATAAGGCCGGGGTGCTCGCCGGTGGCGGGTCTGGCCAGATGGCAGGGCATCGAGTCGCCGTTGGTTTGCACCACAACGCTTTGGGTGGTCAGCTTCATAGGTTTCCTCCGGGTTTGCGGGGGGTCCGGTCGGGTGCGCCGGCTCGATGGCGGCTCGCCTGCCAGCCGCAGACTGTACGGGCCCCGGTTTTGTGGTGGCGGCCGGGCGACGCTGTAAGGGCGGCTTTCGCGCCGTCGCGTGGCCTCTGCCATTTTTTCTCACAACGGTGGGAGCCGCTCAAGCCGGGGTGCCGCGGATTTTGTGCGGGGTGCAAGGCGGCCGGCTGGCAGCGGGCAAGAGAGGCGGTGGGCCGCTTTGGGGCCGCGCGATGATTCCGGTTGGCGATAACGTGGCCCGGCGACGGGCAGCACCGGCCAACACGGCGCTGATCGCAATCAATTTGCTGGTGTTTTGCCTGGTGACAGTGGCGGAGCGCCGGGGTTTTGCGCTGGCCCGCGATTTGGCGCTGGTGCCTCGCCGGCTGAGCGTCGTCGGGTGGGCAACCTTGGCCGCCGCCGCCGGGAGCGGCGGCGTCTGGCCGCCGCTCACCCTGGTCAGCTCGCTCTTCGTGCATGCGGACGCGCTTCACGTGGCGGGCAACATGCTTTATCTTTTAATTTTTGGTCCGGCGGTGGAGCAGCGTTTTGGTGTCGTGCGCTACGGGGTTTTTTACTTGCTGGCGGGCGTGGTTTCCGGGCTGGCGACGGTGGCGACGGCGCCTTTTTCCAGGGTTGCGGTGGTGGGGGCGAGCGGCGCGATCGCGGGGGTTTTGGGGAGCTACTTTGTTTTCTATCCGCGGGGCCGGATTCGTACCTGGGTTCCGCCCTTTTATTTTCTGGAGGTTCCGGCGCTTTTCTACCTGCTGTTGTGGTTTGCGCTGCAACTGCTGTTAGCGGCCGCGGCCGGCGGCGAAGCGCTGGCCAGCGGCGGGGTCGCCTGGTGGGCGCATGTGAGCGGCTTTCTGTTCGGAGTTGGCGCGGGCCCCTGGCTTGCCGGCGTTGGCAGCCGGCGGCGCCGGCGCCGGTAGCGCAGTGGCCCGGCCGGCGCAGGGCGCGGGCCTTGTGAAAGCGCGCGTCAACGCCGATACTTAGGCGTCGGGGCCTCTGCGGCAGAGGGGGAGTTGTTACGGCGGTGGGCACGGAAGACATCCTCAGGCGTATTCCGCCGCAAAATATCGAGGCCGAGCAGTCGGTCCTGGGCGCTGTTCTGTTGGAAAACGACGCGCTCAACCAGGCGCTGGAAATCCTTGCCCCGGAGGCCTTCTACCGCGAATCGCACCAGGAAATCTTCCGCGCCATGATAACGCTGGGCGAGCGCGGCCAGCCGGTCGATGCCATCACGCTGACCGAGGCCTTGCGCGGCAAGGGGGTGCTGGAGGCGGTGGGAGGTCCCGCCTACATTGCCGAACTGGCGGCCTTCGTCCCGAGCGCCGCCAACGTGGCCCACTACGCGCGTATCGTCCGCGAGAAGTCGGTGCTGCGCAGCCTCTCCGCGGTAGCCACCGAGATCGCCAGCCGCGCCTACGAAGGAACGGATGAGGTCGATGAGTTCCTGGACGAGGCCGAGCATCGCATCTTCGAAATTTCCGAGCGGCGCATCAAACCCGCCTTCCACACGATGCATGTCCTTAGCCGCGACTCCCTGAAGTTAATCGAACAGCTCTACGAGCGGCGCGAGCTGGTGACCGGCGTCCCGACCGGGTTCATCGATCTCGACCGCATCACCGCGGGTCTTCAGCCTTCGGACCTGGTGATCTTTGCGGCCCGGCCCGGCATGGGTAAAACGGCCCTGGCGCTCAACGTCGCGGCCTATGCGGCGATCGAGGCGCGTCCGCGGCTTGCCGTAGCCTTCTTTTCGCTCGAGATGTCCAAGGAGCAACTGGTCCTGCGGATGCTTTGCTCGGAAGCCAGGGTGGACGGCGCCAAGGCGCGGGCGGGCTTTCTCAGCGAACGCGACTTCCCCCGGCTGGCCCAGGCCGCGGCTCGGCTCTCCGAGGCGCCGATTTACATCGACGACAGTTCCGACTTGTCGGCCATTACGCTCAAGGCCAAGTGCCGGCGGCTTTTCCGCGAGCGGGCGAATTCAGACGCCAAACTCGGCCTGGTGATCGTGGACTACCTGCAGCTCATGCGGTCGTCGCGGCCGGCCGAATACCGAGAAAAGGAGATCGCCGAAATATCGCGCTCGCTCAAGGGCCTGGCCAAGGAGCTCAAGGTTCCCGTGCTCGCGCTCTCCCAGCTCAATCGCCAGGTTGAAAGCCGGCCCGACCGCCGGCCGCTGCTCGCCGACCTGCGTGAGTCGGGCGCTATTGAGCAGGATGCCGACGTTATCGCCTTTATCTACCGCGACGAAATGTATAAGGGCAAGGAGAGCAAGGAGCCCGGGGTGGCCGAGATTATCATCGCCAAGCAGCGCAACGGGCCAACCGATATCGCCAAGCTCACCTACTTAAGCCAGTTCACCCGCTTCGAGAGCTACTCGCCCGAGGCCGGCTACCTCGAGGAGGAAGCCGAGTTTTGACCGGCAGGACCTCTGACGGCTCAGGCGTTAGGTCCCGCCGACAGCCGAGCCCGACTCCCAAGAATTACTGGGTCCTGCACAACACAGTTACAGGCGTTCCGCTCGGTGGCGCCTGCTTTTGTCATTCCCGCGCGGGGCGCCGGCCGCACGGCTTCCTCCTCCCTGCCAAAGAGGGGGCGGCCTCAAGGGCCAGAGGAGGAACCTCCTGCCCCCATGCAATGGCCTGGCGCCTCCTCCGGGTGAGATGCTGTCGCGGACCGCGTAGAGTGAAGCCATAAGGCAGAAGAATGAGGGCGGCGTGGTTGATGTGGGCTTGCCTCTTGGCCGCTATGGCCGTAGGGGCGCAAGGGTCCATTGCGCGGGCAGCCCATGCTGTAGGGTCGAGCGGGCCGACTTGGGGCCAGATCCTGGTGATTTGCGACGAACACGAAGCGGGCGATGCCGGCCCCTATGTTGCCGAGTTGTACGACCCGCTATCGAACCGGTTCGTGGCTCGGCGCCCGGTGATGAAGACGGGGCGGATCGGGGCGACAGCGACCGTCATCCCCATCGGGCCAAACGCCGGCAAAATATTGGTTGCGGGCGGGTTTAATGACAAGAGCGGGCCGCTTTCTTCGAGCGAGCTTTACGACCCGGCCACCAATACGTTCGCTGCCGGTCCCGAGCTGCCCGGCGATATCGCTAACCATGCGGCGATCCCAATCCCCTCGGGACCCAAGGCGGGATGGATTTTGTTCGTCGAGTTCGCCTCGAGCAGTCTTTACGACCCGACAAGCAACAGCTTTTCACCGGGGCCGGGGGCGGCCTATGAATATGTTTACCCGACCGCTACGGTGATCCGTTTCGGTCCGAACCAGGGGAAAATGCTGGTTGCCGGAGGGGTCTCGGGGCCGACCAGGGACGACCCAAGGGCGACCGACTACTCGCGAAACGAGACCGAGCTTTACGATCCGCTGACCAACAGCTTTCAGCGCGGGCCGGGGATGAACAGCGGGCGCTATTGGTACACTGCCACGGTAATTGGCGCGGGCGTTAACGCTGGCAAGATCCTGCTGGTGGGAGGGGTGCGTGACGACAAAGAGCTAGAGTCTCCTGCGCTCGCTTCGAGCGAGCTTTACGACCCGGCGAGCAACACTTTCGCCCCGCCCCGCGCCACGGCAACCATGAAGACCGCGCGCTTCTCCCACACCGCCAGCGTCATTACTTCGGGATCCAACACGGGCAAGATTCTGATTGCCGGCGGCCAGCAGGACGACCGGCATCTGCTCTCCTCGACCGAGCTGTACGACCCTGCGACCAACAGATTCGAGCCCGGCCCGCCGATGCTTTCAGCGCGCAGTCAGCACTTCGCGCTAACGGTTGCCTCGGGGCCCAATGCGGGCAAGATTCTGATTGCCGGTGGATCGGGTCGTCTATGCGACGAATACGGCTGCAGGGCTGTTCTTGTCTCCTCGGCCCAACTTTACGATCCGGCGACGAACAGGTTTATTCCGGGTCCGCCCATGCGCGGCGCGCCGGGCTACGCGGTGGCGCTCCAGTTGCCGGCAGCACCGCTTAGGTAGCTGCTTGGGTCCGTCTGCCCGCGCTAAAGCTGCGCGGCCACGACGAGGTCCTGCCAACCCGCACGGCGCCGGCGGCTTATCGCGCTATCCCGCCCGACACGCGATCCGAAGCGCTGAGACGACCGCCTTCAGATCGCGATTTGCCGCGAGGCTCGGGCGGTAGTGAGGTCGGCCCAATTCGCTGCCGTCCATGCCCTCAAGCCATATCCGTCCGGCCTCAACCCGGTCGATTACCAACGGAGCCCCCAACCGCGTCCTCGTCGTCGCGGGCGCCATGTGCGGGTCGTGCGGTCTCTTCTATCAGACGGCGGATCGCAGCCTCGGCGGCAAATCGCCTGCTGCCGCTGCTACGCTGGCCGCTCCTTCGACGGTGAAGAGTTTCACCCTGACAGCGCAGCCGCTTTTCTGCCACGGCTGAGGAGGCGGCCGGGTGAAATATCGGGCCCGAACAAGAGGGGCTGCGACCGTGAATCAGCAGATTCGCCATTCCGTAGGGGATTCGAAAAAAGGCGCCGCCAACCACGAGGCGGACGTCAGGACGGTGCAGGGGCAGCTCAACATACACCTGGTCCAGGACCACCGGAGCGACCGTTGGCTTGAGGCCGGGGGCAGGATGAACAGCGAGACGCTGAGAGCGATCGACGACTTCCAGCGTCGCCACGGGCTTGCCCGAGGCGGCCTCATCGAGCCCGGTGACAAAACAGCCCGGGCTTTGTTCAGGTATAGCGGGCCGCATCGCATGCGCGTGAGCCATGGTTTCATCGCGCTGATGGAGAAGATCGAGGGCTTCTGTGCTGGGCCGTGCAACGATAGCGCCGACCCGCCTAACGCGACGATCGGATTCGGGCATGAACTGCATCCTGGCCCGGTGACCCACGACGACCGGAAGCGGTGGGGCGTGATCAGCAGAGCGCGGGCAGAGCAACCCCTGCGACAAGATGTGCGGACGTTTGAAGACGATGTCAACAGCGACGTTCGCGTCCCACTCAACGAAAATCAGTTCGACGCGCTGGTCAGCCTCAGCTTCAACATTGGGGACGGCGCTTTGCGCAGCTCGACGCTCCTGCGCTTGCTCAACGAGGGAGATTACTCGGGGGCGGCGCGGCAGTTCGAGAGGTTCTACTACGCGCATGGCAACTCCATTCGCGGCCTGGCAAACAGGCGGCACGCCGAGAAAGCGCTCTTCTTGCGCCGATGATGGTTGTTGCCCGGGCGGATTGACAGGCGCCCCTTTTCGGCGAGAATGAGGGCGCACCGGCATCGGCGCGATTGCCACTTCTTGGGGAGCGAGATTGCTTTTCAATCCAAGGATTCGATTCGTCGCGCTCGCGGCTCTTGTGAGCACGATCGCGCTTCGCACGCCACTGGCCGCGGCGGCGGATGCTATAAAGCCGAGCTGTTCCGATCCGCGCGATTACGGAGAACTCGTCCATTGCTTCCTGGAGCAGTTCCGTTGCCTTCCGGACTACTTCGGAGTCGACGGGAAGCCGGACTATGCCAAGGCGCTCAAGTGCTTCGAAGCCCACAAGTCTTGGCGTTTCGTGGCCCTGGCGTACGTCAATGGTGAAGGCGCGCCTCGCGACCTGAAAAAGGCTGCCGCGGCGCTCAAGGCTTGGCAGCAGCAAGGGCTCAACGCAGCATTCAACGAACAAGAAGCTGCGACCCTCAAAAAGGCAATAAGCAGGTGCGGGCGGCGGCGTCAATCATGTGCGCGGGTGGACTTCTGCCGGAAGTTGGCCTTGAGCACGCGCGACATGGAAATCTGCGGTGCTGTGGAGCAAGTCGCTGAGGAAGCAGCGATGAGTCGGGCGATTGCCGAAACCAGGAGCAAATTGAGCCGCGCCGACCGCCCAGGCCTGGATCGCGCGGTTGCCGACTTCAAGGCCTATCAGTTGGACGATATGCAGCGCCAGTATCAGGGCTTCATCGACGCCAGCCTGCGGGACATCGCGGGAGCAGCCCAGGCAGCCTTCGTGCGCGAAGACTTTCTGAAACTCGTGGCGAACACAGTCAGAGCACGCAACCTGGCGCCCGCCACTGCCAGCTCGTACGATCGGCTCCGGGCCCGGCTTAGTCGCGAGCTTGCGGGCAATCTGAGCGACCGGACCGAGGCTTGGCGGGAGGCCTTACGGGACCCTCGGGCCAAAGAATGGTGGGCTCGGGACAGAGCCTATGTCGAAGAGTACAGGAAGGCCGCGCGGGAGTCGCAGCTCCAATGGATCAAGCTGCGCGATTCGTGCGCCCGGTTGGCAAGCTCGCTCTACCGTGGCCGAGCCCGGGAATTCGACCCGGCGCTGAGCATGAAGGCTGCGATTACGAGGCTGAGGATCGCGGAGATTCGCTATGACCCCCTCGGGCCGCCCTAAGACGCGGCTGTGGGCGGCGACAACCGGCATCGTTGTCGCACTGGCAGCCGCAGGACACCTTGCGGCATGGGCCGGGTTCAAGCGCTCGACTTGGGGCCAGATTCTCCTGATCTCCGACGAACGCGAAAGGGGCAAGGCTGGCCCCTATGTTGCCGAGCTGTACGACCCGCGGTCCAACCGGTTCGTGGCTCGGCGCCCGGTGATGAACAGCGGGCGGGACGGAACGACAGCCACCGTCATTCCCATCGGGCCAAACGCCGGCAAAATATTGGTTGCGGGCGGGTTTAATGACAAGAGCGGGCCGCTTTCTTCGAGCGAGCTTTACGACCCGGCCACCAATACGTTCGCTGCCGGTCCCGAGTTGCCCGGCGATATCGCTAACCATGCGGCGATCCCAATCCCCTCGGGACCCAAGGCGGGATGGATTTTGCTCGTTGGGCCCGCCCCGAGCAGTCTTTACGACCCGACAAGCAACAGCTTTTCACCGGGGCCGGGGGCGGCCTATGAATATGTTTACCCGACCGCTACGGTGATCCGTTTCGGTCCGAACCAGGGGAAAATTCTGGTTGCAGGAGAGGTCTCGCTCCTGACCATGCACGTTCCAAGCGGCAACGAATACCCGCGAAATGGGACTGAGATTTACGATCCCCTGAGCAACACGTTTCAGCTCGGGCCGCAGATGAACAGCGGGCGCTATTGGTACACTGCTACGGTAATTGGCGCGGGCGTTAACGCCGGCAAGATTCTGCTGGTCGGCGGTTTGCTGCAAGACC
>JAJYRQ010000046.1 GCA_021794015.1 Deltaproteobacteria bacterium
ATCCACGGTACAGACCTCCTGCCATGGCATACCCGCCACCTCCTGCCATGGCATTGAATCTGTTACCTATCCTGCCGGTATTTTCTGTTACCTATCCTGCCGGTTCGTACCCCTGATTCCTCTCCCCACCGGGGGAGAGGCTCAAGGAGAGGGGGGGACGCACCGCGCAAGCGCAGTCGAAGGAAGAGGGGGGACGTATCCAGAGGCTCGAGGTGGCGCCAGCGGCCCCCCTCACCCTTCCCTCTCCCCCCAAGGGGAGAGGGAAAGAAGAACGCGCACCGCGCAGGAATGACAGAGGGACCCGCGACCAGTCGGAACCTGTGTAACTATGTAGCGCAGTAGTTAGTAGGGTGAGGCGGAAGTTCACCTGCGAAAGCGCCGATCTCCGGTGCGCGACTGTGCTGTCCAGCCACTGCATTCACAAAGCACAGGTTGTTATCGCGAGCGCCGGCCAAGAACCCCGCGGCCGCCATCCCTTCGACTCCGCTTAGGGCACCGCGTTGTTAAAGGCTGCCGTTTACTGTCGCAAAGATCGGGTCCGCCTTAGTCCACGCCCCAGGGTCATTGACGCACCCGCGTCCGGCCGCAATTGGAGGCTGCCGGCGCTATGGCAACAGCTCCGGGGGAGGCCGGCGAAGAACCAGTGCCGGCTTATCAGAACACACAGCTACGGTCTTAAGGCGCGCAGCGCCTGGATTGCGGCCGGCCCCGCCACCAGCAGGAGCATCGCCGGCAGGACAAACAGGGCCAGCGGGAACAGTATTTTTACCGGCATCCGCTGGGCCGCCTCTTCGGCGCGGGAGCGCCGCTGCGCGCGCAGCGCCTCGGCGATCGCCCGCAGCGTGGGCCCGACCTGGGCGCCGAGCTCGTCGCTTTGCGCCAGGGTTGCGGCCAGCGTTCGCAGCTCGTCGACGCCGCAACGCTCAGCCATGGTGCGCAGCGCCTCGCCGAGCTGAACGCCGGTTTTCAACTCAGCCGTCACGATGGCAAGCTCCTGGCCCAGCGCCTGGTTCTGAGTGGCCATTTCCTGGCCCACCACCTTGATCCCTTCGCCGACGCCGAGGCCCGCCTCGAAACAGACCACCAGCAGGTCAAGAACTTCGGCGAGCTCGCGCTCGATTGTGCGCTGGCGTTGGGCGCCCCGTTTCCTGAGCCAGCGTCCGGGCAAGGCGGCTGCCGCCAAGCCGCCGCCCAGTCCAAACACCAGGCTGCTGGCAGCCGAACCCGTTGCCAGCCCGGCCAGCACGGTGCTTGCCGCGGCTGCGCTCAGGCCGACGCACAGCCGCGCCAACTGAAACAACCTGAAGTGGTCCGAGCCGGCGAAGCCCGCCCGTTGCAGAAGCTGGCCGATCCTCACACCGCCGGCGGAGGCCGGCGGGCGGCGCGGCAGACGGTCGAGCATCCACCTGAAGGTGCCACGCCAGGAGAGGGGACGGCCGCGCCCGCTGCCGGCCGCGCTCGGTCCTGCGGCGCGCAGTTGGGCCGTAACCTCGGCCAGGCGCGCGGCGGCCTCGCGCTTTCGGCTGGTCGTCGCCAGAACCAAGAGCGCAACGCCCGCCGCCACCAGCGCAAAGACCAAAACCGCCCATCCCAACGGGCTCACGCTCAAAACCTCACCGAAATAATCCGAGCGATGACCAGCAGCGCCAGCAGGTCCAGCGCCAGCGCCGCCTTGAGCACCTGCAAACCCGTCGGATCGCTGAACAGAAGGGCCGCGTAGCCCGGCTCGAGCAGGCTGAGCGCCGCGAGCACCAGAACCGGCAACAGCGCGACGACCCCGGCGCTGAATCTCGCCTGGGCGGTGAGCGCTCTTACCTGCGCGGCGAAACGCTGGCGGCTGCGCACCAGCTCGGCCAAGTGGCCCATGATGGACGCCAGGCTGCTTCCCACCTCGCTGTTGACCCGGACCGCGACTGCCAACAGCCGGACCTCTTCGGCCGGCACCCGGTGGACCAGCTCGCGAAGCGCCTCGGGCACGGGCATGCCGACCTGAGTTTGATGCACCACGGTTGCGAATTCGGCGCCAAGCGGAGGCGCGAACTCGGCCGCCACCGTCTGCACGGCCCGCGCCCAGGGATGGCCCGCCTGCAGCGCCGCCTTTATGACGTCCAGCGCATAGGGGAGCTGAGCGGCGAAGGCCACCAGCCGGCGGCGGCGGCGAAGATTTACATAGCCCAGCGGCAACAGGGTGCAGCACGCACCGGCGCCCACCGACCAAAGGCCGGGACCGACGGTCAGTGCCGCCCCGAGCGCGCCGCAGGCAAACATTGCCGCCGTAATGCCCAGCGCGGCGGCCGGCGACAGCCTGACCCTGGCCTGCAGCATCCGCTCTTCCAGGCTATGCCGGAGCTTTTCGCCAAGGATGCTGGCGCGCCCAAAGCGGGCCGGGCCGCGAGCCGCCGTCCTGTGCACCCGCTCAGCAGGCGAAGCGGCCGCGATAACCATCATCCGGCTGAGCAGCCGGCCGGCGACCGCCGCGCGGCGAGCTTGCCAGCCGGCCCACAGCGCCAGCGCCGCGGTCAGTGCCAGCAGCAGCGCCGCCGAGGCCGCCAGGGCCGGGGCGTTCAAGCGCCGGCCCCGGGGCCTCGCGCCGCGCTGCGGGCCGAGGCGTACCCGGCCAGCGCCAGGCGCGCGGCGTGCACGCTCTGCACCCCGGTGGGGTGAAAGACCCCGGTGATTTCCGCCGCGCTGCCGTTCCTGGCCCGGACAAACTCGAACAGGTCCTGCATCATGATGGTTTCTCCCTCCATGCCGGCAACCTCGGATAGGCGCAGCACCCGGCGCGAGCCGTCCGAGAGCCGGCTGACGTGCACGACCAGGTCGATCGCCGCCGCGATCTGCTGGCGCATCGCGCGCTGCGCAAACGAGAAGCCCGACAACAGCATCATCATCTCCAGCCGGCTCAGCGACTCGCGCGGATTGTTGGCGTGAATCGTCGCGATCGAGCCCTCGTGGCCGGTGGACATCGCCTGGAGCATGTCGAAGACCTCGGCGCCGCGCACCTCGCCCACGATGATCCGGTCGGGACGCATCCGCAGGCAATTGCGCACCAGGTCGCGCTGCGTCACCTCTCCGCGGCCCTCCAGGTTGGGCGGCCGGCTCTCCAGGCGCACCACGTGCGGCTGCTGCAGGGCCAACTCGGCCGAGTCCTCGACGGTGACGATCCGCTCGTCGTCCGGGACGTAGGCTGACAGGCAATTGAGCATCGTGGTCTTGCCGGAGCCGGTGCCGCCGCAGATAAGGACGCTTAGCCGGGCGCGCACCGCGGCCCGCAGAAAATCGGCCATCTCGGCGCTTAAGCTGCCCCAGCCCAGCAGATCGGCCATGGTGTAGCGGCGGCCACCGAAGCGGCGAATCGACAGGCAGGGACCGTCAAGCGCCAGCGGCGGGATCACGGCGTTGACCCGCGAGCCGTCGCCCATCCGGGCATCCACCATCGGCGAGGCCTCGTCGATGCGCCGGCCGACCTGCGAAACGATCCGATCGATTACCACCATCAGGTGCTGGTCGTCGTGGAAACGCACGTCGGTGCGCAAAAGCTTGCCGCCTTTTTCCACGTAGACGCAGCCGGGCCCGTTGACCAGGATGTCGGTGATGGAATCGTCGTGCAGGAGCGGCTCAAGCGGGCCCAGGCCGAGTAGTTCGTTCTTGATCTCCTCGACCAGAGCGCCCCGGTCGGCCTCGGTGATGAGCTTGCCTTCGTCCTTGAGCGTCTCGTCGATCACCTCGGTGAGATGCGCGACGATCCGCTCCGGGTCAAGGGCGCTCAGCTTGGCGAAATCGACCGTCTCGAACAGGCGGTTATGGACCTGCAGCTTGAGACGGCGCGAGGCTTCGACAAATCCGCCGCGCCGGCCGAACGCAAGACTGCCCCCCAGGACACCGGCCGGCGCTGCCGCCCCGCGTTCGCCACCAGGGCGCGAAATGCGACTGGAGAGCCCCACGCTTGGCGACCTCCTATGCCCCGGCGCCCATCGCGCCGAACAGCCGGGTTATTAATCCGCGCCGCTGGCCGTTGAGACTTTCGCCGGCTGCCAGCCGGCGCACCAAATCGGTTACCGACCGTTTGAGCGGCCCGTGACCGGCTGACTCCCAGCCTGCATGCTGATAAAGCTGAAGCCGCTCGGCAGTGCGCCGGTCCAGCGGAATTGCGCCGAACAGCGGGCGGCCCAGCGCCGCCTCCAGCCTGGCCTCGTCGATCGGCTGGCGCGCCTCGACCCGGTTGAGCACGCAGCGCGGCTCCAGGCCGCTGATTCCCAGGCGTGCGAACAGTTCCAGGAAGCGCGCCGCCGAGCGCGCCGCGCCCAGCGACTGGTCCATCACGTAGATAACCTCGTCCGACCGCTCCCAGGCGGTCACCGCGTTCTCGTCGATATGGCCGCCGCAGTCCACCAGGACGAAATCGAAGAGCTGGCGCATCAGGTCCAGCACCGCCGCCACCGTCAGGTCGGAAATCATCTCGCTGTCTTCAATTCGCTGGGGGGCGGCCAGCAGGTAGACGCCCGAGGCGTGCTTGGTAAGGGCCGCCTCGAGCTCGATCGAGTTGAGTTTTTTGTCGAGCCGCGCAAGCGGCAGGATGGTGCGATCGCCTTGCGGCGCCAGGAACACGCCGAGCCCGCCCTCCTGAAGGTCGAGATCGACCAGCGCAACCCGCTTGCCGAAATCGTAGTTGAGCACGAAGGCCGCGGCCACGCAGAGCGTACTGACCCCGACGCCGCCCACGATGCTAGCCAGCGAAAAGACCGAACCGCTGCCCTCCCGTTCCCGGCGCCGGCGCGCCTCCGCCACCTTAAGCAGCGCCCGGGCGGTGTCGCCCGGCTCCAGCGGCAGAAAGAGGACCTCGTCCGCTCCGGCGCGAAAAACGCGGCGCATCAGCGCCGGCGAACGCTCCGCCAAGAGCGCGAACAGCGTGGCGCCGGCCGCCGCGCCGGCGCCTCCCTTAAGGTAGCCGAGCAGCGCGTTTTCCGGGCCGTCGAAAATGACCATCAGCACCTCGGCGGCGCCCGCCTTTGCGTTGAACGTTTCCGGCGCCCCGCTGGCAATCTTAAGCGGCGGATCGCTGATAAGTCCCAGCGCCGCGACGACGCCCGCGCGCGAACTCTCCTGCCAGCCAACCACGCTCACGGCCAGGCCTCCGGGAGGGCCGGCGCTGTTTCCTTTCAGCGTCACCACAAGAGCCAACCCATCGCCTATTTAGCGCTCCCTCCTGAAACCGCGGCCTCGGCCGGTTCTTTATGGCGTCAGCGGCGCCTTGGCCGCGCCCTTGGCCGCCTCTTCTTCCAGCGAGCTGCCGCGGTCGCCGCGCGCCGATTTGCCCCGGCAGCGGTTCGCGCTTCGCCCGCAAGCGGCCCGGCTGCGCCATCCGTCAGAAGCGCCAGCCAGCGCTCCCCGCACCAGGCTGCTCTGCGGCCGGCGCCAGGCGGCTATCGGCACACTCAGGCGCGGCGCTCGTGCGCCGGCCGCAACCGTGAATTGTTAGCCGCCGCTCGGCGCCGGCGTCAGATAACCGATGATCGTGTTAAGAAGGCTGCTTATGTCCTTGCCCATGAGCTGGTAGGTACCGAAGGCAACCACCGCGATCGCCGAGAGGATGAGCGCGTACTCGGTCATCGACTGGCCGCGCAGCCCTGTAGCCATAAGCCGGTAAAGTCTGCTTTTCATCTGAGCCCCCCCTTTGAGTTTCCTGTCGTCCGGTGCGTCGGGCGTTGCTCAGGTTTACGGTCCGCTCGTCTTGGCGGCCTCGAGCTGGCCGGCGTTCACCTCTGGCGCCGGTGACGCGCCTTCTCTGAAGCCTCGCGCCTCGGCCGTGCGCCGTCGCAACGCCCTCGACACCTTCGCGCAAGCCGAACAGCAACCGATGTGCCGCTTTAAATGCGGCTTTGTGTCGCTTGGGCGGGCCAGGCAGCGCCCTGAATGTCCCGAGTTGGAACTTAAGGAAGGCTCGTTTTTGGACTTCGCAGAGATCGGACGAATGCTGGTGGGCGTCAGCTAACGAAGGCGATCCCGCAAGCGCCAACTGCATCGACCGCCAGCGACAAGCGGGGGCTCAGCCGAGTGCGCCATCCCGTGGTCGCGAAACGGCCCTACGCCCGCCAATTCTTTGACGTTGGACAAAGGTCCTAACGGACGGAAAGAACCGAACCAGCGCGCGGGTTGCTCAAACGTCGAGCGAACGGTACTGCTGCGCCTCGCGATCAACGGCGCGCCGAGGCGCACTGAACACGACCGTGCGTGCCACCAGGGAGCGTAGCTTTACAACCAACCAGCGCGGCCGCTCGACCGGCACCCGCCGCGGCAGTCGGGTCATATCCAACTCGGGCTCGACCACCGCCGACTCTGCAGAGCTTGAACGCATCGCTTGTCTCTCCTCCCCTACTGGCGGTACGCAATGGCCGGGCCATCAAAGCTCCGGCTGACAGGTTGTCAGGCGAAAAATGGCCGCCGGGCGGGTTGCGCCGTCCCGAGCTCGAAGCAAGAATTAAGGCGACCTTTTAAAAGACAAGGCGGACCAAGACGATGAATCCGAACAGCAGGTTCGTTGCCGCAAACGGTCTCAACTTGCACCTCCTCGACTTTGGCAACGAGGCTGGTCCCGGTGTGTTATGCATACACGGCCTTACGGGGAACGCGCATCACTTTGATGCGTTGGCGCCTCACCTGTCCGGGCGCTACCACGTGATTTCGCTTGACGTTCGCGGCCGTGGGGACAGCCAGTGGGGGTCGCCTTTCGACTACACGCTTCCGGTTTACGTTAAAGACCTTGCAGCAATCCTGGACCGACTCGGCTTGGCGCGGGTGAGCCTGATTGGCACCTCGATGGGCGGCCTTATCTCGATGCTCTTTGCGGGCGAAAAACCCGAACGCGTCGAACGCATCGTGCTGAACGACATCGGCCCCGAGATAGACCCCCGTGGCCTGGCCCGGATCGCAGCCTATGTCGGGAACGCCCCGGCGAAATTCGCCGGTCTCGAAGCGGTCGTGAAATACTACCTCGAGACCTACCCGCCGTGCCGGCAATGGCCGAGAGATCTGCTGGCGCAGTGGGCCGCCACGGCCGTAAAGCCAACGGGCGACGGCAACTTGACCTGGAAGATGGACCCGGCTGTCCGCAGGCCGGTAGCCGGTGCGATTCCCGCCCAGCCGGTCGATCTCTGGGGTTCTTACGGCCGCATCCGGGCACCCCTTCTGGTGGTCCGCGGCGCTGAGACCGACATTCTGTCAGAGAGCGCGCTAAGGCGCATGCGGCGCGAGCAACCGGGCCTTGAAGTGGCCGAAGTGCCTGGAGTTGGCCACGCTCCCACCTTGCTCGAGCCGCAGGCGCTAAGCGCAATCAAGCGGTTCCTCGGCTGCTAAGCTCAAGCCAGGGGAGAGACCGGGCAGCCCTGCTACTCGCCACTCCAGTCGGGCTTGCGCTTTTCAGCGAAGGCACGCGGTCCCTCGACCGCATCCTTGGAACTCCACAGCCGCTTGACGGCCGCAAAGGGGTAGCGCATTGCCTCCTCGACAGGCATCGCCAGGCCACCCATGGCGGCCTCTTTGGTAGCCTGAATCGAGAGCGGCGCGCACTCGATTATTTCCCGTGCCCAGCGCTCCGCCGCAGCCATCAACTCGCCCGCCGGCACCACCTCGTTGACCAGCCCCCAGCGCAGCGCCTCCGGGGCCGTTATCTGTCGCGCGGTGAGCATCATGCCCATGGCGACCTTGAGCGGGAGATGGCGCGGGAGCCGATGGACGCCGCCGGCCCCGGCCATCAGGCCCACCCGCGGCTCAGGCAGTCCGAACCGGGCATGGTCGGCCGCCACGATGACGTCGCAGGCCAGCGCGATTTCAAGGCCTCCGCCGAGTGCGAAGCCGTTAACCGCCGCAATGAGCGGCTTATTGATATCGAAGCGGGCCGTCAAACCTGCAAACCCGCCCTTGTTCCTGGGCGGCGGCTCGCCGGGATGCTCGGCGGCGTATTTCAGGTCGTTGCCGGCGGAAAAGGCGCGCTCGCCGGCCCCAGTCACAATGGCCACCCAAAGCTGGCGGTCGGCGACGAACTCGTCCCACACCTTTTCCAGCTCGAGGTGGCAAGGCGGATGAAGGGCGTTAAGCACCTCGGGCCGGTTGAGCGTGACGTACGCCACGCGGCCGCGCTTTTCGAACCGGACGAACTTAAGCTCCATCGCGTTTCTCTCCCCGCTTCATTCCTGAGCGGTAAGCTCGAAGAAGGCGTCCACGCTTTCGAGCAACTGCCGCCTTATCTGGGCCCGCGTGCCCTCGATTAGGTGCATCGTGATTCGCCCCGGGCGGCCGTCGTTCAACTTAACGCTCGCATCGTTGACCGCCAGCACCTGTTCGGGACGAAAAAGACGCATCCCGTAAACCAGCGCCGAGCGCCGCTCCCCGCCTTTGACAATCTTGAGTTTGCGCACGGTGGCAGCCCCTCCTGCCGGCTGCCAAGCCTTATAGCACAAAATCACGGCGCGATGCCCAAGGCGGCTGCGACGGGCGGGAGCCGCAAGATGCGCTATCCGGTTTTGCCGGCTGGCCGACAACCCGGAGAAGGCGCCCAGTGAGCGGTTGACGCCGGTACGGGCCGGCGCGCACAATCTGCCCGAATGGCAGCGTTGCACCTTAGGCGGGCGATCCTTCTGGCCGCACTGTTAGGCCCTGCGTGCGGCCTCGTTTACGACACCAGCACCTATTACCGAGCAAGCAGAATGCGCCAGTCCCTCAAGGTCGGCGACCGCGAGCCAAGCATCAGCAGGCAATGGGGCACCCCGGACATCGTGACCGACCTCGGACCGACCAGCGAGCTGTGGAGCTACGCAATAACTCCCAACACCAACGATCTGGCGGCAACGCTTTTCTACACTTCGCCCAAGGAAGGCGACCAGGGGCGCTTTCTTGACTTGAAATTCGCCAACGGAAAGCTGGTGTCCTGGTCCGAAACGACCCACACGATGCCGGCCAAGCGAGGTTCCGGCTTTGGCGTGGGACTCTCCGGCGCCACCGGCAGCGGTCCGATTAACCGCTTTTAGGCCGACACGGGGTTTCATGACGCGTAGCGGGCACAGCAGTTGTCTCAAGGCTGTATAACCCTAAAAAGCACGCTCCTTAGAAAAGCTCGGCAATTCGTGCTATGCTTGCCAGCGACGGTCCGGCATGGCGGTCCGCCTCTTGCATAGGAGGAGTAGCTCTTCCGGGGCGGCGCAGCAGGCGAAGGCGTAGAGCCGCAGCGGCGTAAGCAATGGCTACGGCCCGCAAAAATATCGAGTCGATCCTGCTGGATCGATCATGGGTGTCGCCCCAGGACCTGGACAAGGCCCGGCTGCACAAGAAGCCGGGCCAGGACCTGGGCCAGGTGCTGGTCGAGATGGGGGCGCTCGAGCCCCACCGGCTGACCCGCATCCGGGCGCAGGAATACGGGCTCAGGGTGCAAATGCAGATCGACGATCAAAGCGTCGACCCTCGCCTCCTGGCCAGGGTGCCGATCAACTACGCGAAAAAAAACCGCATCCTACCGCTTTTTGCGGACGGTACGTCGGTCACCGTGGCGGTTGCCGAGCCGGCCAACTATGAGGCGCTGGACGACTTGCGGATGCTTTTCGGCACGGCGATAACCCCGGTGGTGGCGCCGGCCGAAGTCATCGCCGAGGCGACAAACCGCGCTTACGACCACGCCTCGGCCGCCTCGGCCCAGGACGTGATGCTTAACCTGGAGGAACACCGACTCGACCAAGTCGCCAGCGAGCTGGCGCAGGAACCGCGCGACCTGCTTGAAACGGAGGACGCCGCCCCGATCATCAGGCTGGTCAACAGCCTGCTCTCGCAGGCGGTCAAGGACCGGGCCAGCGACATCCACGTTGAGCCGTTCGAAAGCGATGTGGTGGTGCGCTTTCGAGTTGACGGGATGCTCTACGACGTGGTCTCGATCCCGCGCCGTTTCCAGCCGGCGCTTAGTTCCCGCATCAAGGTGATGGCCGGCCTCAACATCGCCGAGAAGCGGCTGCCCCAGGACGGCCGCATCCGCTTCAGGATCGCCGGCCGGGACATCGACGTGCGCGTCTCTACGATTCCCACCTCCTTCGGCGAGCGGATCGTGCTGCGGCTGCTCGATCCCGCCCAGGCGCTGGTCGATCTCAGCCTGGACAAGCTGGGTTTCACCGAGGGCAATCTTACGCGGATGGAGCGGCTCGTCCGCCAGAGCCACGGCATTATTCTGCTGACCGGCCCCACGGGTTCGGGCAAGACCACCACCCTTTACTCCTGTCTTAACCGAATCAACGCGCCCGAGCGCAACATCATCACGATCGAGGACCCGGTCGAATACCAGCTTCGCGGAATCGGCCAGATGCAGGTCAATCACAAGATCGACCTGACTTTCGCCAGCGGCCTGCGCTCGATTCTGCGCCAGGACCCCGACGTGATAATGGTCGGCGAGATCCGCGACCAGGAGACTGCCGAGATCGCCATCCAGGCGGCGCTCACCGGCCACCTGGTCTTCTCCACGCTGCATACCAACGACTCCTTCGGAGCGCTCACCCGGTTGGTCGAGATGGGGATCGAGCCGTTTTTGGTCTCGTCTTCCGTGCTGGCGCTGATCGCGCAGCGGCTGGTGCGCGTGCTGTGCCGCGACTGCCGCGAACCCTACACGCCAAGCCGGGAGGAACTGGCCAGGGCGGGGCTGAGACCCGAGCAGCTCAACGGGCCGCTTTACCGCGCGCCCAAGTCGCCCTGCCGGGCATGCCGCGCCACCGGCTACCGGGGCCGGACCGCCATTTTGGAGTTGATGCTTATGACCGATGAGGTCCGCAGGCTGGTCATGGCACGTGCCGACGCTGCGGGGATTCGCCAGGCATGCACGGCGCAGGGCATGAAGCTTTTGCGCGACGACGGCGCCGCACGGGTGCTGGCGGGACAAACCACGATCGAGGAACTCCTGCGCGTGACCCAGGAGGAAATCGCTTAGGTCCGCGGGCCTGACCGCCGACCCACGATGCCGGTTTTTGCCTACCGAGGATTCGCCGCCAACGGCCGGTCTGTGGCCGGAGTGGTGGACGCCGACAGCGTTCGCGCGGCGCGCACGAGGCTGCGCGACCTGGGCGTTTTTCCCACCGACCTGTCCGAGGAGAGCGGCGCGCCCTCCGCCCTGATGCGGCTGCCGCTTTGGCAGCGCGGCCGGCGCCTGCCCGCGGCTGAACTGAGCCTGTTCACCCGCCAGCTTGGCGCCCTGCTCGGCGCGGGCGTGCAGTTGGTTGATACGCTGGAAACGCTGGCGCTGCAAAGTCGGCGGCCATGGCTGAAAAAGGCGCTTTCCCAGGTGCGCGAGCGCGTGCGCGAAGGTTCTTCGCTGGCCGACGCGCTGGCTGCGCACCCGGGCCTTTTCTCCGAGCTCTACGTCGGGATGGTGCGGGCCGGAGAAGCCGCCGGCGCGTTGGAGACCGTGCTCGAGCGGCTGGCCGATTACGCCGAGCGGCAGTCGGAGTTTGTCACCCGGGTGCGCAGCGCGCTCACCTACCCGGTAATCATGATGTGCGTGGCCGCCGCCATAATGGCCTTCCTGGTGACCTACGTAGTTCCCCAAGTCACCCTGGTTTTCAAGCAGAGCCAGGCGGCGCTGCCGCTGGCGACCTTGGCGCTCATCGGTTTTTCCGACTTTCTTGCCGCTCACTGGCTGGCGCTTGGGCTGGCGGTTTCACTTTCGGGGGCCGGCCTGGCGGCGGCGCTCGCCACGACGCCGGGGCGAAGGCGCTACGACGCGCTGCTTTTGCGCGCGCCTTATCTGGGCCCCATCCTGGTGCGGATAAACTGCGCGCGCCTGGCGCGCACCCTGGCCACGCTTCTCTCCAGCGGCGTGCAACTGGTGACCGCCCTTGAAACCAGCGCGCGCGTTGTCGCCAACGGCCTGATGCGAGAGGCGGTAATCCAGGCTCGGCAAAATGTCCGCGAAGGCCAGGCCATGAGCCAGACCCTGGCGGCAAGCGGCCGCTTCCCGCCCCTGTTCGTGGAAATGGTCCGCGTCGGCGAACGCTCGGGGGAACTCGAGCCGATGCTCGAGCGGCTCGCCGATGCCTACGAGCGCGAGGTGGCCGCCTCGCTCAGCCAGCTCACTACCGTGCTCGAACCGGTGATGACGCTGGTGATGGCCGGTGTCATCCTGTTCATGATACTGGCGGTGCTGATGCCGATATTCCAGCTCAACCAGTTGGTGCGCTGATCCCCCGCCAGGGGAGGCCCAAGTATGCGCTTTCGAAGCAGAGTTCACACGCCGCAAGGCTTCACCCTGATCGAAATCATGGTGGTCATCCTGATCCTGGGGCTGCTGGCCACCATCGTCGTGCAAAGCCTGCGCGGCGCAGCCGACCGGGCACGGCGAACCAAGGCCCAGGCGGACATCGCCGAGCTAAAAACCGCGCTTGACCGCTTTTACCTCGACAACGGCTTCTATCCGACCACCGAGCAGGGACTCAAGGCCCTGGTCTCCCGGCCTTCCGACGGTCCGCCCCCGGCCAATTACGAGGAGGGCGGCTACATTGAAAGCGTACCCCCGGACCCGTGGGGCCATCCCTACTTCTACCAGAGCGAAGGAAGCCGCTACACGCTCAAGTCCTTTGGGGCCGACGGCGTCGAGGGCGGAACCGGCAAAAACGCGGACATCGACGGAAGCCAGTCGTGACGATGGCGCAAGCATTGCCCGGCGCGGGGCGAGCCCGGCGCGCTGAGAAGCCGGGCCACGCTTCCGGCTTCACGCTGCTTGAGATCGCCGTGGTGCTGCTCCTTATGGGGCTCATCATGACGCTGGCATTACCCTATTTCGGCGGGGTCGCCCAGGCGCGGCTTAAGTCTCAGGCCCGCGCGCTCGCCGCCCTGGCGGACTATATGGCGGTGCGGGCGCAGACCGAGAAGCTGGTGCTGCGCCTGACCTTCGACCTGGACCGCGACGGCTATTTCACAAGCTGCCTTGATCCGTACGCGCGGGCGCCGGTTTTCCGGCCCTGCTCGGGCCCCGGCAGCTCCGGCAAGCGCCTGCCGCCCGATCTCCGCATCCGCGACGTTTCAGTGGCCGGCGTGGGAACCGCGCGCCGCGGGGCGATTAGCACGCTCTTTTACCCCGAGGGATACACCGACGCCACGGTTGTTCACCTGGCCAACCAGTCGGGTAGCACGCTGACCCTCTGTTTAAGCCCGTTTGCCACCGGCGCGTCGATCTTCGGAGCCGACCTGCCGGCGGCGCGGGCGCTGGCGCTGGCACAGTGAGCTATTGCCCGGGCGGGCCATCTCGCCGGCTGTGCGGCAGCCATCGCCGGAGCGCGGGCTTTCGCGCCGCCAAGCCCTGCGGCTTTACCCTGCTCGAGGTGATGATTGCGCTGGCGGTACTTGGCCTTTGCCTGACGGCATTGCTGACGCTGCATCATCACAACCTGCAGGCAGTCATCAAGACCCGCCAGATGACGCGGGCGGCGATGCTCGCTGAGGGGCTGATGAGCCAGGCCGAACTGGAGCGGTTTCCTCCTCTGGGGCACACCAGCGGCGATTTTCAGGGGTTGTTTAACGGCCACTTCCCCAACTATCGATGGGAGCGCGACGTTGTTCCCTGGCCCGTGCTGCCCAACATGCGCCAGGTTACGGTACGGGTTCGCTACGGTCCCGGTCTGCGCTGGAGTCTGGACGCGGTCGAGGTCTTGCGCAACCCGGCCCCCGCGCCGCTTCCGATTCCGGGCAGCGCCGCCGCTTTCGGCACGCAATGAGCGGGCCGGCCGCCGGTGCGCTGTAATGCCGGCCCTTCGATGTGCGCGGTCTCTGCCGAGCCGAGCTGATAGGCGAATGACCACGGTCTTGCCTCACAGCGCCAGCCGCTTGGTCTGCCGACGCCGCTTGGCCGGCGAGGATTGGCGGCAGCCGAACTTTGCCGGCACGGGCCGCGCCCTGCCGGCGCGGCGCACGGTGGCGGCCGGCGGGGCCGGCGCCGGCTTCAGCCTGCTTGAACTCATGGTCGCCATAGCAATTCTGGGCATCGTAATGACGATGCTTGCCGGCGCTTTTCATGCCGTCGCGATGAGCAAGACGCACGCTGAACGCCGGCTTGCCGACGACCGGGCCGCCCGCGCCATCCTGTGGCAGCTAACCAACGAACTCAGAGCCAGCGTGCAGACGCCGCTTATCGCAAGCCACGTTCTGTTCATCGGCAGCGCCGGCATGGAAAATTTCACCCCGGTCGACAGCGTGACCTTCTCCACGCTCAACCCTGCGCACCGGCTGGTGCTCGGAGGCTTCGGTTCCGAGGAGATCGTCTCCTACAACCTGGTTCCTAACAGGCGCCATCGCGCATGGCACCTTCTCTATAGAAGCCAGCAGAGCGCGTTGGTGACGGGCAACTACAATCCCCAGGACAAGGTGCTGCTCGCCTCCAACGTGCTGAGCTTTCACCTGCGTTACTTCAACGGCAGAACCTGGAGCGAGAGCTGGGACTCGCGCAGCATGCCGCCGGGCCTGGCCCTGCCCCAGGCTGTGGCGCTCGACCTGCTGCTGGATGAAGGTGGCGCCCGGCCGCGCCTTTTCTCGACCCTGGTGACGCTCCCGATGGCGATGGCGCGATGGTAGCCGGCAGGGCTCGAACCGAGCGCGGCGTGGCGTTGCTGGCCACGCTGGTCAGCATCACGCTGCTTACGCTCTTGGTGATGGACCTGACCGAAGCGGCAAGCCTAAGCTACCGCTCGGCGGCAACCCAGAGCAACGAGCTTCGGGCGCACTACCTGGCCCGCTCGGCGGTCGAAATGGGCGCCGCCGTACTGGGCCAGGACGCGCAAAAACTCGCACTCAACCAGGCGCCCTACGACAGCCTGAACGACTTGTGGGCGATGGCGTTTCCCGCCGTCCCGCTGGGCGGCGGGGTCGCGGCGTTTCGGATCGTTGACGAGGCGCGCAAGCTCGACATCAACCTTCTCATCGACCCCCGCAGCGGCGCTCCCGACCCGCTGGTGCTGGGCATCCTGACGCGGCTGTTCGCCTTCATCGGGGTCTCGCCGGACCTGATCCCGGCGATTATCGACTGGCTCGACCCGGACAGCGTGACCACTCAGGGCGGCGCCGAAGCCGACTACTACCTGGGGCTCAAGCCGCCTTACGCGCCGCGCAACGGTCCGATTCCGACGATCGGCGACCTGCGCATGGTGCGCGGCGTCGACACCGCCACCTTCGCGCTGCTTAGCCGCTACCTGACCGCCGCGCCCGAACGTCAGGTCAACGTCAACACCGCGCCGCCCGAGGTTCTGGCCGCTCTCACGCCGGCGCTCGCCGACAATCCCTCGATGGTCAAAGAGATTGTCGCGGCCAGGGCCGTGCGCCCGTTCCAGAAAGTGACCGACGTATTGAACCTGCCCGGCGTGGGCGCCGACCAGACGCTCAGCCGCCTGATAACCACCCAGAGCAATTACTTTTCGATTTCCGCCTCGGCCACCTATGCCGGCAGCCGCAAATTCATCACCGTCGTCCTGCGCCGCATGGGCGACGGGACTGCTATGCTGTCGAACTGGAACGAACCGTAGCGGGAACGCGGCGAGCAAGGATGGGACAGCGCATACTGGCAGTTGAACTGGGCGCCGACGAAGTGCGAGCCGCCCTGGCACAACGCACTTGGCGCACGCTGCGTTGGATCGACCTCTACCAGGACGCCCGCCAGCCCGACGAAGCCGACCTGGGACCGGCGCTGGGGCGCCTGGCGGGGCAGGCGGACAAGCCCGACTTCGTCATCGCCTCCCTGCCGGCCCATATGGTAGCCAAGCGCCTACTCACGTTCCCTTTTTCGGGCCGTGGCCGGCTGGAGAAGGTCGTACCGTTCGCGCTCGAGGACCACCTGCCGCTGCCTGTCGAAGAACTGGCGGTGGGCTTTACCCGGCTGGCGCATCAGGGCGATAACGCGCAGGTCCTGGCCGCTTGCGTACGCAAACAGGAGCTGCGCGCCTACCTGGACCTGCTCGCCTCGGCCGGGTTGGAACCCGCGGTCGTCACGCTAAGCGCGCTTGCCCTGGCGCAGGTCGTAAGCCAGGCCCTGGCGGGGCCGGGCAATCGGCTGGTGATCGAGCTCGACCGCGGCCAGACCTCGCTCGTGCTGCTCGATCCGGGGCGCGTTCCCCAGGCGCTGCGCAGCGCAAACGAGGCGGCCGAAAACGGCGGGTACAACTCTCTGGACAGCGCCGGCGCGGTGCTGGCGCTGGCCCGCCAGACACTGCTCGCCCACGGCGCCGAACGCGAGGCTTCGGAGGTGGTGCTGGGCGGCCCCGAAGCCTGCCGCGCCGAGGTCGTCGAGCGCATCGCCGAAGAACTCGGCGCGCCGGTACGCACGGTGGCCGAACTGGGCTGCTTTGACCTGCCCGAAGGGCTGGCGCCCAAGACGGTCGCTTTCGCCGGATGCCTGGCGATGCTGCTCCAGGCAGCGGGAGACCACAACCACGAGATTCTCGACTTTCGGGCAGGCGAGTTCGCCTGGCGCGGTCGGCCGGCGACGACTCCCGCGCTTTACCCGGCCCTTGCCCTGGGCGCCGGCGCGGCGCTGCTGCTCGGCCTTCACGTCGGACTCAGCATCTACGCAAGCCTGACGCGTCTTCACGCGCTGGACCGTGCGGTGGTGGCGGCCGCGGCGCCGGTGCTGGCCGGCAGGCCCGAGAGCGCTGCGGCGGCCAGGGCCGCGCTGCGCCAACGGATCGCGGAGCTTCGCCGCCGGCTTAAGCTTTTTGGAGAAAACCTCAACGGCCCTTCGGCGCTGGACGTCATCCTGGCCCTTTCACAAGGTCTGCCCCCCGGCCTGCAAATTGAGGTTCACGACCTCACCCTCCAGGAAAACCGGCTCAGCCTGGTGGGCAGCGCCGCCAGCTATACCGCGGTGCTCGACACCGCCAAGACGGCGCTGGCCAAGACCGGCTACTTCTACGACATCAACGTAACCCATGCTACCGCCGGGACGCGGCCCGGGACGGTCGATTTCCGGCTTACAGCCAGCGTGAACGAGAACCCGGAGCGTCGTTGACGATGCGGCTTGGGGCAGAATTGCAGGCGCGGCTTTCCCTGCTGCTCAGGCTTCTTGGCCGGCTGGCTGATGCGGCCGGCCTGGAGCGGCTGCGCCAGGCCGCGGTGCGTGCCTACCGGCGCCTTGAGCCGCGCGAAAGGCTGCTGGTGCGCATGGCCGGGCTCCTGCTTGCCGCGCTTTGCGCCTACGTCTTTGTCTACCAGCCTCTCCAGGACCTGATCGACGGGAGCGGCCAGACGGTGGCCGCCCGCAAGGCGGAGCTGCT
The DNA here is from genome assembly GCA_021794015.1 of Deltaproteobacteria bacterium. Taxonomy (GTDB): domain Bacteria; phylum Desulfobacterota; class Binatia; order Binatales; family Binataceae; genus JAJYRQ01. Next base: position 17,274 of record JAJYRQ010000046.1, read on the forward strand.
CGAGGTCGAGGCGATGGCGCGAACCGTCCAAAGCCTGGATCGCCAGCTTAAGGCGGCAAACCGGAGAATCCGCGCTTCCGGCGCGTCGTTCTCGCTTCCGGCCCTGGTCGAGCGGGCGGCTTCCTCCAGCGTGGGCCACGAGCGAATAGCTTCGATCACGCCCTCGAACCGTTCGCTGTCGGGCGCGCTCATCCAGTACAGCGTGACCCTGAAACTTACCCGGGTAAGCCTGGTCCAGGTCGTGGACCTCCTTTACGCGCTCAACCGGCTCAGCCTGCCGCTGGCGTTTCCCAGCCTCCATATGGCAGCGCGCGCCGACGATCCCTATGCCTATGACGTTGATCTCACCTGCAGCGCAGTGGCGAGCAAGGGCTAAGCACTTGGGCGGCCGGGCCTTGCGTGCCTTTGGCCTGATCGGGCCGTGGGCGCTGGGCTACGGGCTTTTTGGGCTTGCGGTTTTTGGCTTCTTTTTTGTCCGCGATTTTCCTTATCGCGCCTTGCTGCGGGCCGTGGCCGGGCCGCTGGGCGTTTCCGTCGACTACCAGGCGCAGCAGTTTGCTCTCCCGCTGGGGGTGCGGCTAAGCGGGGTGCGGCTTAGGACCGAGGCCGCCGGCCCCGGCCCCATCGTTGTGCAGGTGCCTGAGGCGACGCTGGCGCCGGCGCTGGGTTCGCTTTTTGGGGGGCGTCCCGGGCTTAAGCTGCGCGCGGTTCTTTTCGCGGGCCGCCTCTACGTTCGGGCGGTGGAATTGCCGAGCGGCTGGGCGGTCGACTTTGACGCCACGAATCTGGACCTCGCGCAGTGCCAGCCGCTACTCCATTCCGGGGTTGGGCTAAACGGCCGGCTTTTCGCGGACGGCTCCCTCCTGGCGACTCCGGCGGGCCTGTTCGGCGTAGCCCGCGGCCGGACGCGGCTGGTGGCGCGCGGGCTTTCGCTGCGCCTGACCAACGGTCTTGCGCCGCTTGCCCTGGAGCGGGCCGAATTGGTGGCTCGGCTGAAGAGTGGGACTCTAACCGTCGAGCGGATCGAAGCTGCAGGGCCGGGGCTTGCGCTTGACGGGTTTGGCACGCTGCGGCTTGCCCCCGACTGGCCGCGCACCGGCCTTGATCTGACCTTTCGCCTGTCGGTAGGCCCTGCCGGGCGTGGCCTGCTTGGGATTGCGCTTGGTCTCTTGCCACATCCGCCCGAATCGGGTCCTTACCACATCCGCGGCACGCTCGCCTCTCCCGCCATCAGTTGAACGAGGCCGCTCGCCTGAGACAACCCGCAACCGCCCCGCCCCTTCAAAGCGCCGCATCCGGCAGACCGAGCCCGCCGCCGCCGCCGAAAAGGCGTGGCGGACTCTTTCGCCCGCTTGCGCATACTGCTATGGCTAAAAAAACAGCGCCGGCTTTGCGTCGCGCGATCTCCGGCTGGCGCTGCCAATGCCCGGATTTCAACGGAAATGACCGATACAGGTGACCGATGGCCCAAACGCATGGCAGAGGCCTTCAAATGTCTATCGCCCCGGCAAACCTCGGGGCTTGCTTGCGCATCGCGCGCGAGGCCGAGGAACTCGGCTTCAGCTCGCTCTGGCTGGCGGAGGTGAATGGTCCCGACGCCTTGGTGACGCTGGCGGGATGCGCCCAGAACACCAACCGCGTCGACCTGGTCACCGGCGTGCTCCCGATCCAGATAAGGACGCCGGCGGCGATGGCGATGGCGTTTTTGACGCTTAACGAGCTTTCCGGCGGCCGCGCCGTGGCAGGGCTCGGCGTCTCAGGCCCGGTCATCGTCGAGCGCTGGCACGGCGCCGCCTACAGCCGGCCGTTGACCGCGATGCGCGAGTGCGTGGCCATAATGCGCGAGCTGTTCACCCAGGGGCGGTGCAAGTTTGCGGGCAAGGTTTACCGCTGCGAGTTCAGGTTCGGCCCGCGGCTTGCCGCGCCGCGCCCGCCGCGCATTTTCCTGGCCGCGCTGAACCCCCCGATGCTGCGCCTGGCGGGCGAGATCGCCGACGGCGTCCTGCTCAACTACTCCGCGCCCGAGGCGGTGTCCGAGATGGTTGGCGAGGTCCGGGCCGCGGCGCGCGCCGCCGGACGCAACCCGCAGGAACTTGCCGTTGCCGTCTACACGCGCATGTGCGTGACCGACGACGAACGCCGCGCGCTCGACCAGTTCAAACGCGAGCTTGCCACCTACGCCTTCGTCGACAGCTACGCCCGGATGTTCGAGCGCCACGGGATGGCCGAAGAATTTGCCGAGGTGCGCCGCCTGTGGCGCGAAGGCCGGCGGGAGGAAGCCCCCGGCGCGCTGTCCGACCGATCGGTGCGTCAAATGGCTGCCTTCGGCCCGGCCTCCGCTTGCCGTGATTTGGTGGCGCGCTTTCGGCAGGCCGGGGTGAGCATTCCGGTCATCTTTCCCGTCGTCGGAGGACCCGCGGCGCTCGACGAGTTCACCGCAACCATGCGCGCCCTGGCCGACGCGTAGCCAGCGCGCCGGCGCGTCGGGGCGGCCAGGCCCGCCCGGAGAAAGCCTAAGATGAAATCCTACGCAACCGCCGCGATACTCGCCCTGGGAGCCACGCTGCTCGCTCAGGGCCTCCTCTACGCCCAGGAGCCGCTCTCGATTGCGCGTACCGCGGTCGTTCAGCGCGCCGAAAGCCAAGTCTTCGAGACGCTCAAAAGCGACCTGTCAACCGGCCGCGCCGGACTGCTTGAGCTGAAAAGCGCCAACCAGGCAAGCGGCACGCTGGCCGCCGCCCGCGACCACGTCGACAGCATCACGTGGCGCAAGTGGGCCTACTGCAAGCTGGGTCCGCTCGACATGTTCGACTCGCTCCAGGACGGACGCGTAAGCCTGCGCGTGAACCTCGCGGCTCAGGGGAAGACATCAACCCGGGTCCGCGCAGAGGCCGACTTCACCGGAGTCTACCGCGGCTTTTCGGCGGCCAAAACGGTGCGTTGCGTCTCGCTTGGCGTTCTGGAACAGGAAGTGCTGCGCTTGGCGGGCGCCGCCCAGCGCTGAGCCGGCTCGGCAGCAAGACCGGCTCACCCGCGCCGGCGCGGCAACCGGCTTAGCGCGGCCGACCCGGACGGTCGGTGATGACCTCGTCGACCAGGCCGTACTCGACCGCCTGCCCCGAAGTCATAAAGGTGTCTCGGTCGGTATCCTTCTCGACGGTTTTGAGCGTCTGGCCGGTGTGGCGCACGAGAATTTCGTTCAACACCTCGCGCAGCCGAAGCGCCTCGCGCGCGTGGATGTCGATATCCGCCGCGGGGCCCTGGAAAGCCCCCCACACCTGGTGAATCATGATGCGGGCGTGCGGCAGGGCGTAGCGCCGGCCCTTGGCGCCTGCGGCCAGCAGCACGGCCGCCATGCTCGCCGCCTGGCCGACACAGAGCGTGGAGACCGGCGGCTTTACAAACTGCATCGTGTCGTACATCGCCAGCCCGGCGGTCACCGAGCCACCGGGCGAATTGATGTAAAGACTGATCTCCCGCTCCGGGTCCTCGGACTCCAGGAACAAAAGCTGGGCGGTCACCAGATTGGCGACATCGTCGCTAATCTCTCCGCCCACAAAGACGATCCGATCCTTGAGCAGGCGCGAGTAGATATCGTACGCCCGCTCGCCGCGCCCCGTCTGCTCGACAACGATGGGAACCAAAACGCTCATATCAACAGAAGCCTAACATCGTTGGCCTGCCGCGTCGACGCTGCCCCGGCAGGCTACCGCCCGGGCCCTGCCCGCTCAGCTCAGCTTGAACTCCTGGCCGAGAAAGGCCTGTCTTACGACCTCGCTCTCCACGATCTCGGCCGGCGTACCCTCAAACAGCAGCTTGCCCCCGTACATAACATAGGCACGGTCGATTATCGACAGCGTCGCGCCAACGTTGTGGTCTGAAATCAGCAACCCCAGCCCGCGCGCCTTGAGATAGGCGATAATCCGCCGGATTTCCTGCACCGTGATCGGGTCGATCCCGGCAAACGGCTCGTCCAGGCAAAGAAACTGCGGCTCGAGCACTAGCGCCCGGGTGATCTCGACCTTGCGCCGCTCGCCGCCGGAAAGCACGCCCGCCTTGGCATCGGCAAGCGCGGCGATCCCCAACTCGTCGAGCAGCTCGGCCAGCCGCTGCTCGCGCGAGTCCGGGTCCAGCGGGAGCGTTTCCAGCACCGCCAGCAGGTTCTGGCGCACCGTGAGCTTGCGAAACACCGAGGGCTCCTGCGGCAGGTAGCTGATCCCGCGCCGCGCGCGCTGGTAAAGCGGCAGCCCGGTTATTTCGCCGTCGCCGAGAAAGACGCGCCCGTGGTCCGGCCTAAGCAGCCCCACCAGCATGTAAAACATGGTCGTCTTGCCCGCGCCGTTGGGCCCCAGCAGGCCCACCGCTTCGCCGCGGCGGACCGCCACGTCGATTCCGTCAACGACGGCTCGCTTGCCAAAGCGCTTGGTGAGGCCCTCGCCGCGAAGCGCCTGACTTCCGTGAGACACCGCGGCGGCCTGTTCTCCCGGCGTCCCCGCCCGGCCAATCGTTATATCCGCCAGCAAATGCCGCATCGCGCTCCCTCCGGCCCAAAGCGGCCCAACCCACAAAAGCCGCCGACGTGGCCCGCCAGGAGGGCGGAGCCCCGCCCCTAACAACAATAATACCCGCACCAAGCCGTGACTACGGGCCGGATGGCGCGTCGCGCCCCTCGACGAAAGCAGCAAAGCTGCAACTCCCAGCCCTCAACCGTGGCCTGGCCGCAACCGCCCCGGCCGGCTGCCGGGCTCCGGAGCCTGAGGCTTCCGCTCTTGCTCCGCAAAACAGCCGGACTATCGTACTAGCATGGAGCAAGGCGCCAAAAAGATTTACCTGTGCGGCCCCATAATGGATGCCGACTCAGCCGGCGCCGAAGACTGGCGCGCCCGCGCCAGGCAGCGGCTTGCCGGACGGTTCGTCCTACTCGACCCGCTACGACGCAGCTTTCGCGACCGCGAGATCGATTCCGCCAACGAAATCGTCGAATTCGATCTCCAGGATGTCCGCGACGCCGACCTGCTCCTGGTCAACTACGCCAAGCCGTCCATCGGCACCGCTATGGAGGTTTTCTACGCCAGCCACGACCTGGGAAAATTCGTGATAAACTTCGCGCCGTTCAGCTTTGCCGAATGCTCCCCCTGGATGGTCAAATTTTGCACCAAGATTCTGCCCAGCCTGGAAGAGGCGCTGGCTTACATCGAGCGCCACTTCGCGTGACGCAACAACGCCCGCTCGCCGTCTCCCGGCCGTACGCCTGTGTTCGACGTTCAGGCGGTTGAAGAATTCACGGTCGGCCTGGACCCGCCCAAATTGGGCCTTTGTCCAGACGCCACCAGAAATCCGTCGCAGGGACGCGCCGTCCTCGCCCAGGTCGACGACCAATTTGCCTTTGGCGCCAAGGTCGTGCTGACCGACGCGCAGTACGTACAATGGACAAGCGGCCGCGCTCGTATCTTCGCCCACTCCTGCGTCGAATACAGCGATATCGCCGGGAAACGAAGGGTCACGGAGGTCTGAGGTGGACCCCAAAATTTAGACAGTTGGCTAAGGTGGAACCTGCCCCGTAACAAGCCCGGTGAGTAGCGGGCAGCAGGAGGCAGGAGATGTCAGC
>JAJYRQ010000013.1 GCA_021794015.1 Deltaproteobacteria bacterium
GGGTGAAGGGCGGCCGGAAAAACTGTGATAAAGAAGGGTTAAGGAGAAAGAGCTGAGGCGTAATCCCGGGCAGGATTTTCCACCTTAAGATCCCCCGATCGCTGTCGCAGAGATCGGGTCCACCTCAGCCTGCGGCCGGCCGGCCGTTTCCGCTCTGCATAGAGCAGCTTCCCCCTTGGCAACTATCCCTTTGAGGGCTGTCAGCGCAACGGGTAGTGTGGCGGAGACGTGACAGGCCGGAATTAGCGAGACCGAGCGGGGCGAGCTAACGGCAACATGGTCTGCTTGCCTTCCCGATGAACCCGTCGCCGTAGCTTAAAGGTCGTTCCACCTGGGCGAGTCGGCGGCGCGTCAAATTTCTTCCAAAAAGAGTTCCGCAGGCGTCAGCGCCGTATATATGTAGGTGCGGGGCGGGCACAAGCAGAGCCGGAGCCCGAAGGGCTTTTCTGCCGTTCAGCCCGACCGGTTCCCTTGGGCCCGGCTCCCGCCTAAGCGGAGGCGTGACAGAGTGGCAATGTTCCGGACTCAAAATCCGAGGACACCGTGTCCAGCCACGGTGCGCAGGTCCGATCCCTGCCGCCTCCGTCTATTCTTTACCATGCGGGCAGAGGTCAAGGGGAGAGCGGAGGTACCAGAATTTTCGACAGAATTCCAGCGCTAACGGCAGAAAGGAATTTACGTCATGAACAAAATCGAAAAAATGCTGCAAAAATACAGGGCTGAACGCGACAAGCTCGATTTCCTGATCCAGACGCTTGAAAAAGAATTTCCTGGATCATACGGCGAAAAACACGCGCTAGGCGGACGACCCGGACGAAAAAAGTCTGCGACTTCGGTTCACGCGCTCTCTGAAAAGGCGCTTGAAATCGAACAGAATCGCAACGGCCTAAAGGTTCGTTCGCTGATCACGGAGATCGCCAAACTGGGATTTATGACCAAATCCGATAAGCCTGAAAACACGGTCAATTCGTTCCTCCGGCGCTATCCGAAAACGTTCAAGAAGCTGGCTGACGGGCGCTGGATTCTGGTGAAGTACGCGCCACGGAGCGAGACATCGAAGTTGGGAAGTAACGGCCATGAGTCGCATCCGAAAGCTGCCGCCTATCAATGAACAGCCGTCAAGGGGATAATTACCTTTTCCTTTGCCCTTCTAACCGTGGCTGAAGGGCAAGGGGAAAGCTGCGCCCTGCGCTGTTCAGAATCGACCGCAAGCCGCTCAAGTTTCGCTACGTGTTCGCCTAATTCCTTGCCGCGCGCCGCTCGCCTTGCTGCGCGAAGGCCAAAGCCGAGGCTTTGGCCGAGCGCTGCGCGGGCGGGCGCGCCTTCCGCTCCTACTTCACTTGACCAAAGACGAAACATCTGCACGTAGCGACGCAGCCCGCGACAACGGAGCGGGCGCTGCTAAGCAGATAAGCGGGCGGCCGAATCCGGTACGGATGCAGCTTGCGCTTGCCTGCCAGCACATGGCGAGCGCATGACCGCTCGCCGAATCGCTTAGGTGGCGTTGCGGCTCCAGCGGGACGCCTGGTCGCCAGCGCCGGGCACGGCCGCGCTTCAAAGGGCGGCCGTGTTGCCTCGATTTTGGTCCCAGGCGATAATCGCTAGCGTGACCGAAGAGGCCAGCGCACAAGCAGAAACCGACGTGGCGCGCGGCCGTGCGCGCATTGGCCCTTGCGCTCCCGACGAGCATTGGCCGTTTCCCTGCCAGCGTATCGACGCGGCGATGGACGCCCTGATGCGGATCGTAAGGGAAGCTCATCCGACGGCCGGCAAGATAACTTGCCTGCTTGATTACGGCCGCGAACCTGCCACAGTTGCGCTGCCTAAGCCGGGCAGGCCGGGCGGTCTGGCGCGCGCGGCTAGCGCCTTGCGTAGCGCCGGCGGGCGCTTCTTGTCGCATGCAGAAGTTGAGGCGCTGATCCAGGAAGAGGCCGAACGTTACGCTGCCGGCGGCCGTGCGCGAGCGCGCATGGCCCGGCGAGCGGCTGATGGCAGGTTCCTTCCGAACGCCCAAGGCCAAGGCGAGCCGGCCTAGGAGCGTTGCACCAACCAAGAGCAATACGCTCCCCGATGATGAGGGGAGCGAAAACGCAGGCCAAAGAGGAGGGTTTGGGCAATGGTACAGGAGCTAAGCGAAGAGCTTCGCGCGCTTGAAACTGGAACGGGCAGGCGGGTTCGCTTTTGGGCGCTCGATTGCCTTGGGCGGCTAAGGCACGTGGTCATGGCCGCCGATGAGCCGCGCGGCCAGAAAGCCGACCAAGCGCACAAAGCTAGCGGAGCGCGCGATCGCGAATCGGGCGGAGCGACGATGAAGGTTGGGCGGGTTGAGCCGGGCAGCGGCCGTTGCCATGACTGCAACCGCGGTGCGCGGTTCGAGATAACCATGGGCGACGGCCGGCGCGTGGTGCTGCTCTGCCCGCGTTGCGCAGCTTATCTTGCCAGGGCTCTGGCCGAGCGAATCGATGAAGCCAGCGCCAGCAAGGACTCCAAACCTGACTGACGGCTTGCCCTTGCTCGGGCCGCCGCGCCGGCGCGTCATTCGGGCCGGCCTAGCGCCGGCGGGCAGCTAAGAGCGCAAGCAAAAAAGAAACGCGCGCCTGGGCGGTCCAGGCGCGCGTTGAGCTTTGGCCGGCTCGAAACGGCTGTTGCGGCCGTGCTCCCTTGACGCGAACCGCCGGCGGGGCTAAGCGTCGAGGTTAAGCAGTGAGCATGTCTACTATCCCAAAAAGCTCCCAGCCGGCGCAAGCGCCGGATGCTGAAGCACGCCAGGCCGCATCGCCCGCCGCCCATTCAAGACCGGTTTTCAATCCTGAGGCGCGTCTGCTCGCCGAGATTCCAGCTTCGCGCCAGGCCGAGGCAAAGGCTGCGCTCTCCACCAACGACTGTATCATCGCCACCGGCCAAGCCGCCCGCCGCATCAATGCGGACCGTGAGGAATTGCGGAAGGTACGGCTCAAGGCCGCGGGGGGCTCGGTGTTCAAGCGCGCCGGCTCGCGCTACTGGCAAATCAAGTACCGGGTCGATGAAAAATGGCGCTACGAGACCACGCAAACCAAGAGCCGGCCCGAAGCGCAGCGGCTCCTTGCCCACAAGGTTTACGAGGCGAGCGCAGGCCGTCTGCCCGGCACGGCGACCTTCGAGCAGATAATTGAGCTGCTGGTTAACGACGCGAAGCTTCGCGGGCTTAAGGCGGTGAAGCGCATCCAGCGGGCCGGCGCGGCGCTCTGCCGAGAACTGGCGGGCTACCGTGCCGAGCAGGTTGATTACGCCAAGCTCGCCGATTACGCGGCCCGGCGCCGCGAACAGGTTGCGCCCGATACGGTTCACTTCGAGTTGTCGGTGGCCGCCCGTGCTTTTCGGGTGGCGCGGGAGCGCGGCCTGGTGCGCTCGGTTCCGGTGTTTCCGCGCATCAAGAACCTGCACGTGCGCGCCGGTTTCGTCGATGCGCAGGAGTGGAGCCGCCTGCGAGCGCGGCTCGAACCCGATTTCCGCGATGCTGCCGACTTCGCCTTCTTGTGCGGCGCGCGCCAGATGGAACTGCTGGGGCTCCAGTGGGCCGATGTTGAGCTTTCGGAGCGCGTGGTTCACTTCCGCGCAACCAAAACCGGCCGCTCGCGCCCCGTACCCTACGCCGGCTACCCGCAGCTTGAGCAAGTGATCGAGCGGCGCGTGGCGCTGTGCGAGCGGCTTAAGCGGGCCGGCATCATCACGCCTTGGGTCTTCTGCTTCGGCGAGCCGAAGGCGGTTGGGGGACGCTTGTATCACAAGGCGGGCGATCCCCTGTTCAAGCCGGGCGGCGACCGCGGCTTGCTGACGAGCCTGGGCGAAAACTGGCAACGCGCCTGCCAGGCCGCCGGGCGGCCCGGCTTGCTGTTCCACGATCTGCGCCGCTCGGCTGCGCGCAATTTTGAGCGGGCCGGAATGGCGCGCGGCGTTGCGATGAAGCTTGGCGGCTGGACGGAGCGGATGTACAGCCGCTATGCCATCGGCGCCGAGAGCGAGGTTGGCCCGGCGCTGGCCGGGCTCAGCGCCTACCTGAGCCGCGCCGGTTGGCAGTCTGGTGGCAGTAGCCGGAAAAACCCAGCAAATTCGCGGCAATTGATGGCGGAGGGGGGAAGGAGTCGAACCTTCCGGCAGGCGTGAAGCCCGCCAGGCCGGTTTTGAAGACCGCCCGGGTCACCGGACCCGTTCTCCCTCCGGGTCGAAGCTGCCAGCCGAATGCGCTCGTGTAAAAGCAGCGCGAGGCTGCATTCGTCGAAACGCCGGGCAGGTCTCGCCAGTGAGCAGCCTGCCCACTGCCGCCGAGCAGCGACAGGCCCGATCTTATCGTGTTTCGGGGTGGGTCTGGCAGGGGTCTAAGACGCGTCGGAGCTGCCCGCGGAGGCGGAAAAGTGCGCGTCTCAACCGGCGACAGGCTCGTCGCCGAGGATATCCTGAAGAAATTGGGTCACGCGGTCGATTTGGCGATTGCGGCAGAACTCCGGCAAGCAAGCAGGAATCGCGGCGCGCTTCTTTTCGACAGCCTCGCGCGTCAATTCCCTCATAAGACCAGCCAAGCTCGCCACGAAGCGCGCGTCCCACGGTGAATCTCCAGGCAGCCTCCATAGTCCGCCGTAGTCGAGATCGTAACCGGCAGGAATCCGGTTGGTCACGTAGGGCAGGCGCAGCGAAAAGTATTCGCTGACTTTTGTCGTGTAACGGAAAGAGCCCACCCCGTCAACGCTCTGCGGCAGGCTGCCCACATCCATCGCTGCCAAGTAATCCGGGACGCGAGAGTACTCGACCCTGCCCGGAAGAAAAATCGTCCGGCCCAGTTGTTCTCCGGCCAAGTCGCGCAAGCGCGCGCGACCGTCGCCGTCTCCCACCACCAGCACCCTGGCCTGCGGTGCGGCCGCTTCGAGCGCCGCCCGGACCAGCTCCAGGCCATAGCAGTAACTCACGCGGCGAGACCAATTCAGCGAACCGACCATGCCAAAGACGATGGCATCGGGCGGAATGCCCAGTTCGCTTCGGATCGTGGCGCGGCTCTGCGCCAGACGCTGCGGCGTGTAACGATATTCAGCCCATCCGGCCGCGGTTACGGCTCGCCGCGCTCCCATGGTCAGCGCCCGACCCGCCAGGTACGGGGTCCAACCGATGAAACCACTGCAATTGCGGTAAAGCAACCGCTCGTAAAACTCGAAGATGGGAGCGGCCAGGGGCCACCTGGCCCTCAAAAACGGCGCGATCGCGTCCCCGCTGCTGACCACGTAACGGGAACCATAAAGCCATCGGCCGAGCAGCAACGCCGAGCCACCAGCTACCCCACTTCCCTCCATTACCACCAGCCTGTAGCGCCGGCCTCGGAGGCCTTGCAAAATGCCCCAGAAACAGCCCAGCTTGTCACGACGCTCAAAGGGAAAAATTTCAGCCGGCAGGCGACTTAGTAGGCCGCGCAGCCTCTGCTCCTCGTTGCCGCCGGCTCCTTGCGTAGCGAAGCCAAGGATTTCCGCCGCTCCCTGCTCCCGGAGGCGGCCGCGATCCTGTCTGGCTTCCTGCGGACTCTGTTCTGTCACAGCGCGGAGGACGACCAAGCCTCGGAAGTCTCACCCTCCGTCGGCCGTCTGCACCGTCGCCACTTCCCGGTAAAGCTCAAGGGTGCGCTCCACCATGCGGACGGCGCTAAAGTGCTCGCGCACGCGCGATGCGGCCGCCTCACCCATGCGCCGCCTAAGCGCGTCATCCTCGAGCAGCCGGTTGATCGCCGCGGCCAGTGCTGCCGGGTCGGCCGGCGGCACGCTGATCCCTGTTTCCCCGTCTACGGAAACAAACCCGACCCCCGAGTTGACGCGCGTGTTTATCACCGGCTTGCCGCAGGCCATCGCTTCGGTCTGGACGATCCCGAAGGCCTCGCTGCGCGCAACCGACGGCAGCACGAAAACATCGCAGGCGTGATACAGAGCCGCAAGTTGCTCATTGCTGGCCCGACCGGCCAGGACCACCCGCTTCTCCAAATCAAACTCCTCCACCAGTTTCTCAAGCGACGTACGCAGTGGGCCGTCGCCTACCAGGACAAGCGTTGCCTCCACCGAGGTCATGGCGCGGATCAGGTGCTGGAAGCCCTTATAGTAGACCATCCGGCCGACCGCCAGCACGATGCGCGGCCCGTAGCGGCGGCGAAGCTCTGCAACCGCCGGCTCGTTGGGCTCGGCGAAACGCTCCGGCGCGATGCCATAGGGAATCACGCGGCAGAGCCCCCGGCGTGCCGAAAGAACCGGCGAGCTTTCAACATAAGCGGGCGAAGAGGCAATCAGCGCAGCGCACCGGTCAAGCAGGCGACCCTCGATCGGCGCGAAGAGCCGTCCAAGCCTCTTTTGGCGAATCGTGTCGCTGTGCCAGGTCGCGACCAGAAGACCCTGCCGACCGCTCAGAAGATAGGCCATCACGGCGCCAGGGTTAGGTAAGTGAAGATGGACGATGTCGGCTTTGGAGCGGCGGATTTGGCCAATCATGCCGGGACAGAGCGGCGCGCCGAAAAGATTGGCCCACGGTGCGGCTCGCGTAACCGGCAGACCCGCCATTTGTTCCGTCACCGTGCGCCGGCCCCGGTTGGCAACGACTACACTCACTTCCACGTCGCGGGCCAATCCCGCGCACAAAAGCTCCAGGTGGGTCTCAAGTCCCCCCACCTCGGGCGGATAGAACTTGCCCACCTGGAGAACGCTAAGCCGTTTGCCCATGCCCTAATCAAGCGAAAAGCCGGCGATTGTCAGCCACCCAGCCATGAAGCAGCTTCAACCCCGTACGCCAGTCCACCTTCGGCGTCCAGCCGAAATCCCGTTCCGCTCTCCGGATATCGCTGACGTAGACGCGTTGGTCTCCCGCACGCGCTGGAGCGCCGGCACGCTCGATGCGCCGTCCGATACGCTGCTCCAGAAACTCCAGCACGTCGATCAACGATACGGCGTTGCCCGGGCCGCCCCCGAGGTTGTAAACCATGCCCGCGGTGGACTCGATATTGCGCGCTGCCGCCTCGAAAGCGTCGAGCAGGTCTTCGACCTGCAGAAGGTCCCGCACCTGCTTGCCGTCACCATAAATCGTCAGCCGCCGGCCGGTCTCGACGGCGATCATGAACCATGCGACCCATCCCTGATCCTCGATCCCGAACTGCCGGGGGCCGTAGATGCACGATTGGCGAAAGACCACCGTATTAAGGCCGTAAATGCGGTGGTAGTCGCGAACGTATTGGTCGGCAGATCCCTTCGAGCATCCGTAGGGCGAGTGGAAATCGAGCGGATACTCCTCGGATATCCCGTAAGGGAGGTTTGCATACTCATAGCGTCTTCCCGAATCAACGATCGGGATGTCGCGCATCTCGCCGTAAACCTTGTTGGTCGAAGCGTAGATGAGCGGCGCCTCGAGACCCGCCTGGTGCGCCGCTTCCAGGACGTTTAGGGTGCCCAGCGCGTTGATTTCAAAGTCGGTCCTGGGGTCGGCGATCGACGTGGTGACCGCGACCTGTGCGGCAAGGTGCAAAGCCAAAGAGGCGTTACGATGCGTCTGAAAGACGCTTCGCACCCCGCTAAAGTCTCGCACGTCAAGTCGGTGGAACTCAAAGTCTCCCTGCGACTTGAGCCATTCCAGGTTGCGCTCTGCGCCGGGCCGCGAAAGGTCGTCGATCAGCACCACTTCGGCGCCGCGCGCCAACAAGCGGCTGGCCGCGTTGCATCCGACGAACCCGGCCCCGCCGGTAATTAGAACCTTCACCCTGGCATCCTCCTCAGCCTGTCTTGCCCCCGCGCCGGTCGCAATCGGTGCCGGCCCCGGGTGGGAGCCTTAATCTTTGCTCCTGGCGGCGCAGACCACGCCCGCGTATATGGCCAACGTGCGGCGGGCGTGCTCGACGGTGGTGAACTTGCTGGCGTGCGTAAGGCCCGCGGCGCGTCGCTCCGCCCAAAGCGCGTCGCGCTGCTGACGTTGCCTCAGAAGTTCACAGGTTGCAGCGACGAAGCTCTCCACGTCGCCCACCGGGCAATAGATAGCCGCCTCCCCGCCAGCCTCTCTAATTGACGGCAGATCGCTGGCCACTACCGGGGTGCCGCAGGCCAGCGCCTCGGCGGCCGGCAAGCCGAAACCCTCGGCCTGAGATGGCAACACCAGCGCCCACGCTCGGCGATAAAGCGCCGCCAGCAGCGGGGTTTCGACCTGCGGCAGGCAAACCAAAGCTCCCAAAACGCCCAGCTTCTCGGCCAGCAGCTTTTGCTCCCGCTCAAGCCGACCAACGCGTATTAATCGGGCGCGCGGGAACTCCGCGCGCACCCCGGCGAAGATTTTGATCACCAGATCAACTCTTTTGCGCTGGATCGTGCTACCGACGTGAAGCAGCTCGGGAGCGTCAGACAACGCCGGACCGAGAAGCTCCTCCACTTGCGCATCAGAAGCGTTGGGCTCGCGGCGAAACTCCGAACGCACCGGCAGGTAAACAACCGACAGCCGCTCGGCCCCGTGAAGGCCGTGGCGGAGAACCTGGCCTTTGGTCGCAAGACTGTTACATGCCACCTGCGCGGCAAGCCTGAACCCGGAAAGAACCCGCCGCGCCATCGCCCGAAAGGCTATTGACCGCCGCTCCTCTTGCGGAGCGAGCAGACAGCGAAACGCGTCGAGATCGTGGCAGGTGACCACCGTCCGTCCGGCCGGCAGTTCATGCAGCAGGTGCGAATAACTGTGATCCACCAGATGGAACAGGTCGAAGTCTTTTCCGATGCCCCGCAGGTAGCGCGGGTAGTCGAAAAAACGCGCCACAAGCCGATCCGCATTATAGGCAAGCCGACTGCGCCGCAACCCGGCGGCACGCGTTAAGCGGCGCGGCATCGGCGGCTGTATCCGAGTCACCGACCAACGCTCACCCGCAAGCTTTGGCAGGGTCCGGGCGAGCACGTCGGGAATCAGCTCCATGCTCGGCCAGTTCTCTTCGACGAAGTCACAAACAAGTGCAACTCGCACGTTCGCCTATTCCCGAGCTTAAGAAGCAAGCCCGAGCGCCAAACCCTTCTACTACGCCGCGTCGCTGCTCCTCGCCCCCGCTCCCCTGCCTGGCGCGTTCAGCTATTCGCCGCAATTGGCCAAGCCACCTCGCTCATCCCCAGCCAAGGCCAGCGCGCGCAGCCTCTCCAGCGTGTGGCGCAGCGCAAAGCGTGCCTCGTAAAGCTCCTTGGCGGCGCGCCCGAGACGCTGGCGTCGCTCGCCGTCATCAAGCAAAGTCAGGACAAGCCGGCTTAGCGCGCCAAGGTCGTCGGCCGGCGCCATAGCCACGGCGCCGCTCTCAGCCCAGAAGGGCTCGGTCAGTTCACCGGAGGTGGTCGCTACTGCCTTGCCATGCGCCAGCGCTGCCATGGCCGAAGTGCGCCGGCCGCTTATCCCGTCCGGGTACGGCTGCAGCATCAGGTCGCACAGGCCAAGCAGCCGCGAGGTCTCGGCCTCCGCGAGCGTACCGGGGGCGTGGATGCGCTCGCCGGCCTCGGGTGCCATCTCAAGCAAGCGCGCCCGCAAAGTCTCTCCGCGGCTGCCCAGCAGAAGCAGCCGCAGCTCGGGACGCGAGCGCACGAGCGCCGGCAGCACCGCGGCCAGCAGCTCGGCGACATAGCCGCCGTAAGTGCCGAAATGACCCAGGATGGGCGCCCCGTGCGGAGCATAGCCCTCTCGCAGCGCGGCGGTATCGGCTCGCCCCGACTCAACCGGGATGTTGCTCGGCACCGGTAGCACCGTCACGGAGGTGTTAGGCGCAAGCATCGGCTTTAACGTTGCAATCCAGCCGGGAATCGACACAAAGACCTGCCGTGTAGAACGCGCCACCAGAAGCGCCATCAGGTAATTTGCCGCAGCCAGAAGATTATGCCGCCACGGCTGCCTCCAGACAAAGTCAACGGCCACTTCGTGAAACATCACCCAGATGCGCTGGCGCCGGTGCCGGGCAAAAAGCCATAGGCAAAACGGCAGGTTCATCGCCTTGAAACCCCACGAATGCGGCACGTACTGGAGCAGCAGAACGTCGGGACGCAAAGCACGCAACGCCCGGTCAAGCGTCAAAAGACCGCGGGGGCCGAAGCCTCCAGGCAGCTCGTGGATGGTCACGCCAGGATCGGCCGCGCGGCCGGCGGCGTTGCGCGAAGTGAAGACATGCACCTCGCCATCGCCGGCCAACTCCCGCGCCAGCAGACGCGAGTAGGCGCCCACGCCGCCGACCTGCGGCGGGTACTCGCCGACTACGATCGCCCACTTCACGCTGCGCGTGATTCCGGCCCTTGCGCGGAGAACCGCTGTGCTGCGTCGGCTGCGGTCCCCTGACCGCTGGGCGCACTCAACCCGGCGTCTCAGGCTTGCGGCCGACAACCATAAAGTTGTCGCTGAAAAGTCTGCCCCGGCAGATTGCCGGCCAATCCCACGGAGTCAACGGAATCCTTCCGCGGTTCGTATAATGCACAGCAAGACCGCCAAGGCCAGCCTCGGTGAAAATCCTGATGAGATCGACTTCAAGCAGCGCCGTGATATGGGCCGGATAGCATCCGGGCGCCTCCTGGAACCAGTGGAACTGGTTCTTGAATACCAGGTAGAGCTTGCTTGTCAGATTGAGCTGGTTGGGTGTCGTAACGGCGACCCAGCCGCCGGGCTTGGCCAGGCGTGTCAACTCGCGCACGAAGGCTCGCGGATTCTCCAGGAAATGGATCGCTTCGAGCGAGACCACGGCGTCGGCCCCGCCATCCGCCAGCGGCCAGCGCACATGATTTAGATCGCAAAGGCGAAGCTCGGCCTCGGCCGGAAAGCCGTCGTAGCGGACGGCGTCGACTCCCACGTAACGGCCGAATAGGTCCGACACATGCTCCCACAACGCGCCGCGACCGCAGCCAACGTCCACCAGCGTGCCGCCCTTGACCGGGAGCTTGCGGAGCGCCGCCGCTACCATTTCGTAGATGGGGTGCGCCGAGCTGCCGAGGCTCAGGCGCACCCGAGCGGCAAGCTCTTCGGCAACAGCATGCATCTTGCCCGCCAGCTCATTGAGTCCTGCATATCATAACGACAGCCCAGTTCCTGCCGAACTCTTCGCTGCGTCATGCTCGCGCGTGGCCGCTACCCCGCGGCAATCCCCATCTTTCCCCTGGGCGCGAGCAGCGTAGCCCCGGATTCCTCGCGCGCGCCAGACCCGCGCGCGGCAATCATCGAGAAAAATCCGACATTGGCACCCACGTCATGGAAAGTCATTCCCTCCGAGAGACAGACGGCGAGCGCGACCTGCAAATCGGGGTCCGAGGTGCCCAGCAGGTAGCCGGCGTTAGAGCGGCCGGCGTTGAAGCGAAGGTCTTTGCCCACGCCTTGTTGCACGATCCCGTCACGGCCCCGTAGCCGGTTGGCGACCAGGTCAAATCCCCACGCCCAGAGACGGCTGCGCCAGCGCGCCCGCGAAGCTGCCTTGATCCAGGAACGCGGCAGGCGCCCAATCACCTTTGTTAACACGCTCACGCTGCCTCTCTGCGCTGCAGCCGCGTTTCAGGCCCGCGACGCAAGCCCAGCGCCTGCAACCGGTGTTTGCGGCTTGCGCCAGGCCATGACCATTTCGCCGCGAAGGATATAGTTGGTTGTCTCGTGAATGAAGCCGCGCTGCGCGAGAATCGCTGAAAGGCTTTCGCGGGTGTAGCGGCTTACGTGCTCGCAGTGGTAGGCCCAGGGAAGCAGCCATCCGTAAAGCCTCTCAATTGTCGGCCACGCCCAGCCTCCGTAGTCAGGCGTCCCGACGACCAGCAGGCCTCCGGGCTTGAGCACGCGCCACATCTCGTCAAACAGCACCTCCTCGCACGGGACGTGCTCGATCACTTCGGAGCTGATCACGCACTCGAAGCTCTCGCCACGAAACGGAAGCGCGAAGGTCGAGCCGCGGATGAGCGGGATCCCGTAGCGGCGCAAAAAGCGGAGCTTCGCCCAGTTCACGTCCAGTCCCACGGCGTTGTTCAGGCTCTGGATGATGACGCTCGAGCCACATCCGATATCAAGCGTGCGGCCCGCCGCGCGAGCCATGAGAACGATTAGCCTGTGACGGCGGCGCTGCCAGAAACGCTGCATGGGAATGATGCTGTAAAAAGCGCGCTCGTCGTAGTCGGCGGCCGACGCCGAGTTGCGCAAAAGCCACAACGCCGGCACCCAGCGCAAAAGCTCGAAACCGAACTTGAGCAGACGGGCATGCGAGCGGCCGCTTTCGCGCGGGAAAAACGTGAACGGCACCTCGGCGATGCCTAACCCCGAAGAACTGGCCCGGGCGAGGATTTCCTCCAGCACCGCAAACCCTGCAATCTCGAACCCAAGCCCCTCCAGCGCCGCGCGCCGATAAAGTCGAAAGCCACTTGACAGGTCGCACGCTTCAAGCGAGAGAAGACGGCGCAAAAACCAGTTTAGCAGCCTGCTCAGCCGGCGCCTTCCCCAGGAGTCATAGCTCATACCTCCACGGGCGTACCGAGAGGCGATCACGATGTCCGCCTGCTCGCGGGCGCGCCAAAGCTTGGCCACGAACGCCGGGTCATGCGACAGATCAGCGTCCAGAGTAACCACGTACTCGCCGCGGGCCTCGGCAAACCCCGTTGCCAGCGCGCCGCCGTATCCGGGACCGCGCTGCGCAACCACTCTGGCTCCCAGCTCGCGCGCCGCGGCTTGGGTGCCGTCGGTCGAGCCGCCGTCGATCGCCAGGATTTCGTAGTCCAGATGCTCGGGCTCCAGCACGGCGTGCAGCCGCGGGATCAGCACCTGCAGGTTGTCCCGCTCGTTAATAACCGGTAGCAGAACGGACAGGTTCATCTGTACATCCCAATGGTATAGGCGTACGCAGCGCTTATCGCAGCACCAGCAAGCGGGTAAAGAGGCAGTTCGGCCCGAAATCGGGCTGCTCGCGCGCGTCCGCGTCTCGAAACCCGAGACTTGCAAAGGTCTTCCAAAGGTCGCCAGGACTGCTCCCAGCCGCCCGCAGCCAATAGTCGTTGAATTCGCACAGGACAGCCCTGATCCGCCCGCGGTGCAGGGCTTCGGCGGCGCCCGCAATCACCTTGGGTTCCCATCCCTCGCAATCGAGCTTGAGGAGATCCACGCGCCGGCAGCGGGCGCGTTCCAGGCAGGCATCCAGGGTGTCAACTCCGGCCTCCTCGGATGCCGCGAGCCCCGGGTCGCAAACCATCGTCGGGTCATTCATCGGGCTGTCGGGCGCAAGGTACAGCCTTGCGTGTCCGGCCGCGTCGCCGAGGCCCAGACACGCGGTCTCGACCCAGTGAACGCGGTTCAAGACAAGCGTTTGCGCCAGGTGCAGATACGCGCGCCCGTTGGGCTCGAAGACCAGCACCCGCCCGGTCTCGCCCACCTGTCGCGCGGCAAGCAGCGTATAGTAGCCTACGTTGGCCCCAACATCGACCACGGTCATGCCCGGGCGCCACAGCGCTTTAACAATCCTGGTTTCCACGGGCTCGAAGGTGCCCATGTAGATGTCGCGCTGTATCGTCTCAGCCAAATCGAGTCGCACTTGCCAGCCGAAGACCCGCGCCAGGCGCTCACCGCGGCGCGGCAACAATGCGCTAAGCAGGCGGCGCTTACCACGCATCGCTATCGGCCGGAGCAACCTCATCAACCGCCCTTCCTCTTTCGCCAGTGCCGTCATCATCCTACAGTGCGACCATTTCGTCCGCTCGCGTCAGTCCGCCCGGCTATGAACTGGCCCAGGCTTCGTCGGGGCTCCCGCCGGGATATCACTGCGATTCCTGAGCCGCCGGTTTTCGGGCAATCAGGGCGATACCGTCGGCGTAGTCACAGCCCAACACGCGGCTCGTCACGTAGGCAGCCGCCAGGAACTTGAGGCGCTGAAGCGGCCCTGACGGCGGCCGCCCGAACACGATTCGCCATCCCAGCGTTTCAAGGCCGAGAGAAGTCAGATACGCCCATAGATCGTTGATGTTGTAGCAGTGAAGGTGCGTCATATCCAAGGCGAACGGATTGCGGATGCAACGCGCGTTCGGCGTCACCACCACCAGCGTACCGCCATCATCGAGCAGTTCCACCAAGCGCTCAAGCATCGCCAAACCTTCCCTCAGAGACAAGTGTTCAATGACGTCCAGTAAGAGAATCGCCGCGTAGCGCCGCGACACCTCGGCAAGGTCGCGATAGGTATGGGAGTACTCGGAGCTGAGATCGACCGTATCGTACTCCCCGCGGTACCCCGCGGCGCGGAA
Organism: Deltaproteobacteria bacterium; assembly: GCA_021794015.1. Classification (GTDB taxonomy): domain Bacteria; phylum Desulfobacterota; class Binatia; order Binatales; family Binataceae; genus JAJYRQ01. The sequence goes on from JAJYRQ010000013.1 coordinate 14,232, forward strand.
TTTCGCCTTGATTCTCAGGTCGCCCGCGCCAACGTCGAGCAGGCTCGGGGCGTTCTTGACGCTCTCGAAATAGATGCGCTCGCTCTCGCACATGTCGGCCGACGGCCACCAACGGCAAACCGGAAAATGGGGCGCGCCACGCTCCAGCAGCTTCTTCCAGCGCCAATAGCTGCTAAATGCTTCGGCTTCGGGCACGCTCCCTTCTCCGCTTCGCGCAACATTGCAAGTGTCTCCGCCGGTCCGCGGGTTGCCGGAGCCTTGGCTCATTCCGATCCCCGATCGAGCGCCCGCGCGGTGCGCGTCTCGAGGCCAGCGCAGGCGCTTGGCTTCGACTGCGGCTGCCGCCTCAGCCGTGCCTGCGTTCGCAGCGCCTCGAGAAAGCCCGAGGCCACAAGCCAGGGCATCCCCTCGTCGTACAGGAGGTGACGAGAAACCCCAGGGTAGTGCCTGCAAACCGTCCCTGGCGGCAGCCCTGGCGCCGTGCTAACCAGATAAGTCTTTGGCAGAAAGTCGACCCCGTTGACGCCCGCGCAAAGCGCGTGCAAGGTCTGCTCGGTAAGCCAGATTTCCTGCGACAGCTTGGGGCATGCAAGCCAACGCTCGACCAGCGTGAAATCGACCGATTGCCGGCGGATCACCGACAGGCCTGCATTGATCCGCTGCGCGGCTTTGATTCCGAAAGTCAACTCCATCTCTTCTAAGCTCATCGCATACCAGCAGGAGACGTCTTCGTTGTAGCGGTTGGCCGCGATTCCGCCGGGCGGTATGCACAGCAGTTCCGGACAGCGAAAGAAAAGTATGTCGGAATCGATCGAAATCAAATAGTCCGCCTTGGAAAGCAGGAAAAAATCGAACAGCTTGCGCATCATCGGATGCTTGCTCCGGCACGAGAGACAGCGCTGCAAACCGCGCCGCTCCAGCTCGGCATCCACCAGCCGGTTGGCGTCGGTGGGCGTGAGGATCCGGGCGGCCGGAAAATGGCGCGCCAGCAGCCTGACTTGACCCGGCAGCAGGCCGCCGTCGTGGATGTAAAGCGGGTAGTCAACCTGCGCAAAATGGTAGAAGCTCTTGAGCGCCCAGATCGCGTCGATGCAATCGCGCCGCCAAGTGAGCAGGCGTACCTCGACCGGACCGCCGGCGGCCGTCCGGATGGGCGGCGTATCAAGGATTCGGCCCTGGATGCGCCGGCGGCGCCAGGCACGGCCGAGTCCCTCCCGCATTGCCCAGCGCAAATCTTCATACGCCGGCCAGGAGCGCAGCCGATCTCGCAACCCGTGCACAAGCGCGATGCGCAGGCCGTCAGGTCCATCTGCCATAGCCGGCTCCGCTGCCTTGCCCTTGTTGGCTGCCGGAGCGGCGGCAACATCCCGCACAACCCCGTAAGCCGCGCCAGTTTCCGACAGCCGCCCTCATGCGGATCGCTGCCAACGAAGGAGGAGGCCGGCGCGCGAGCGCCAAGCGGCACGCTCGTCTTTACTGAGCGCCACCATCCAGGCCAGGCCGAGGTAAATCAAAGCCGCCGCGCTCATCTCCGAAAGCATGCCCAAGTAGCCTGCGGCACCGTGCGCTCTGGCGAACCACCAAACCGCGGCCGCGTAAGGAGCCGCCACGGCCGCCGGAAGCGTTAATGCCCTGGCCAGCTCGCCAAGCGATATCCCAAAAAGCCTCACCAGCAGGCCGGGCACGAACCATGCCCTCACCGTGAGAAGGCCAATTAGCGTGCCCAAAACAGGACCGGGAAGACCTGCAAGCCGTGTCAGTACAATGCTCGCGGTCAGGTTGATCACCGTCTCGTAAACGACGGCCGGGGCCAGTCGCCCCATATGGCCGGTCCCGTTGATCGAAAAGCCCCAGACGGTGAAAACCGAGCGCAAAAGGGCGTTGGCGCCAACCACCAGCGTCAGCAGGTCCCCGCCGTAACGTCCCGAACCCACCCAGCGCGTCACAAAGCCGCGATTATAAGCCACCAGCGGTATCACCGCGGCACAGGCCAAAATCGCAACCAGCCGCGTCAATTCAAGGAGCCGGCGGTTAAACAGCTCCCGCCGACCCTGCGCGTGCAACTCGGCCAGCGCCGCCCAACTGGAAGCACCGACCCCCTGCAGTCCGGAAAGCACGATCACCACCAGGCGTTGAGTCACGTAGAATGCCGTCACCAACCCCGGTGAGAGCAGCCGCGCAATGATGATGTTGTCGGTGAGCAGGCCGATACGGCCGCAGATCGTCATGACCAGGGTGGGCCGGCTAAGCTTCCACAATTCGCGCCGGACCTCGGCGCTGGCCCGACTCTTAAACGACTCGGTAAGCAATCCAGGAAAGCTTTTCCGCTGAAGCGTAAACAGGGCCAGATAGAGAACCAGGTCTCCCACCACCTGTGCCGCGAACTGGCCGCTGATGCCCCATGCCATCCAAGCCAACAGCACAGACAGCGCCGCGATCAGAAGCACGCGGGCCGTGAACAGCCCGCTCACCCAGTAACCACGCTGCTGCGCCTCGGTGAGCGCTCGAAAGGGATAAAAAGGCATCGTGACGAAAGACAGTGCCGCCACCAGGCACCCGCGTGCCAGGTCCCACCTGTCAGACGCCGGGACGGGGATCAGCGTGGAGACCGCGGCGGCCAGGCCGATACTGCTCACGACCATCAGCAGCGCGATCCCGGCGTAGGCGCGCGCTCCCGCCACCATCGCCGCGTGCAATGCGTTTCGGTCGCCTTCGCCCCAGGCGCGCGCCAAAAGCACGGGGAGCGCCCCGCTTATCCCCAGTTCCACAAGCTCCAGGTAGCCGAGCCAGTCCGCCGCCGCCCTAAAGGCGCCGAACCGCGTGTCGCCAAGCCAGTTGAGCACCAGCGGCGTGGCAACGAAACCGCTCAGCGCGCCAAGCAGCAGGTAGCCCTGACCGGCGGCGAATGTCGCCATTGAACGCGCCGCGCGGCCGCCGCCGGAGCGTCCTTGCACAGTGGCGACTTCGCTCATGAAAAGTTTTGCCCTTCGTCTCGGCCCCCCGTGGTTTTGCGCCCTTTGCTGCCGAGCTGCGCGTGCTGCTGCGTCTGCTTCGGCGAAGCCGGGTCTCTCATTAGCCGAACCGCCCTGTGACGCGGCGGCCTGCCTATTTGAGCCACGCAGAAAGGTCTCGGTCAATCAGCCTGGCGAGCCTTTCAACGTCCGGCGCAAAGGTCTGCCGCAAAAACTCTCGGTCTTCTTCAGTCATCTTCGGCATTCGTCCGGTATAGTACAGTCTGCTCAAACGCCGTCTGACCGAGAAGCCCTTCAACAGCCGCATGGCGCCCCACGACTCCAGAGAGTCGACAAACGCGTCCAGCCGCTGCGAGCGCGGCAGGCGCTCCGAAGCATTGAAGCGGCGGGACAAGTTCGGCGGCCGGAAATCGGGATCGACATTCAGAAAAACGAATAGCTCGCGCAGAAAAGCCTCCGGGTCTCGTACCAGGTCGTCATAGAGCAGAATCTTCACCTGCTCGCGCGGAAACAGATCGAGGTAGCGCTTGACCTTGTCATGGTACATTCCGAATTCGATGAGCGGATACTTGGCGCCCCACGACCGCCAATCTCCATGCTCGTATCGTCTGCGAAGCTCCTCGTGAAATGTGCCCCATCGCAGGCGCGCCCTCCGATCGTTAAGGTAATGCGAATAGGCCCGGTCAATGGGCTGCCGGAGCACAACTACGATCTTCGCGCCCGGGATTCTTTTTTTTATCTCCCCAGCCGCGGTACGCGAGTACAGGTAGTTAACGCTACTCTCGCCCACAACCTTCTCTTGCCTGACTTCCCGGAACAGAGCCAGGTAGTCTTCCCAGCCTACGACGATGGAACCGTCGGAAGGAGGCTCTTTGCCTTGCAAAACCTCCTTGTAATCGAGAGCAAAAGGGAAACCCAACTCGGCAAAGCGGTGCAAGTCGGTGCAAAAATGGTTCGGCTCCTTTATTGGACACATGAAAATCGCCGGATGTGCGCCAAGGTAGCGATGCAGCGAGGTGGTGCCCGTCTTGTGGGCGCCAACAATAAAGAGGTTGGGTAGCTTGGCGGACGAAGCCTGAGGCGCTTCCGGCCTTCGAGCCGGGCCGGGTTGCCGGTCAACCGTGGCGCGGCCGGCGGGTTTCATACGGGTTTCACCCAGCATCGGGCCGTGTAGTCAATGTGATGCAGCATAACGGGATGATCCAGGCTCGCAAGAAACTCGTCGACCGCCCGCCGAGAGCCCTCAAAATGTCCGTAGTCGTCGATTACCACCACGCCGTACTTAACCACCTTCGGGTAGAGATGCTCGAGGCATATCTTCGTCGAGGCGTACCAGTCGCCGTCGACTCGAAGCAACGCTATCTCGGGCAGGGCCGGAGAGTCCGGCGGCAGCGTGTAAGGTAGCGCACTTGCTGCCATAAAGAGGCCATTCGCTCGAACGAGCTCATGCTCATGCTGTAAGGGTCGATCGGCGATATCGCTTCTTTGATACGGTCCTCCTCGTCGTAGCCAAAGCGCTGGTTTAGGTAAAGAGGTTTGAGCGGAATGTAACCGGCAGGGCGCAGCCCCCGCCGCGCCAGGAAGGGGGTTACAGGTAGCGATCGGCCCGATGCTTGAAATAGCGGATCAGTTTCCCCGGCAGTGCAGCCTCTGCATTTGTTTTCATTGTTCGCTTTCCCTCGGTGCCGAGCCGGGCCAATTCAACTGCCTCGAACCAGGACCAGGCGCATCGCCTCGCGAAGGCGGGTGCGCAAGCCGACCTTGCGGCGCAAGTGATGCAGCGGGCTCCAGCCGAAGTGGACCCGCCAGAAGAGATCAAAGCGGGTCTCGTCGGGAATGACCTGGCTGCGCAGCATCAACCACGGATCGGTTGCCCGGGTGTTTAGGCCTTCCTCGATGGAAAAGGCAAGGTCGAACTCGCGTCGGGCCCACTCAACCGCAGCCCGGTCGTAATCCCCGTAGGGGTAGGCGAAGCAGCGCACCGGGCGATCGAGGATCGCTTCCAGGTCGCGTCTGCTGCCGGCGATCTCGCTCTCGAGCTCCGATTCGGGAAGTCCCTTGAGGCTTCGATGCGTGCGGGTGTGCGAGCCGAATTCGATTCCGCGCGCGGACCAGGCGCGAATCTCGGCGGCACTCATCAGCCTGTGGGCGGCTCGACCGGCGCCCTGGTCCCAAAGATTGGTCCCTTCAATCTGCGAGGTCACGATGAACACTGCCGCGCCGAATCCGTGGCGCGCCAGGACCGGCAGGGCGTGGACGGCCAGATCAGCGTAACCGTCGTCGAAGGTCAGCACAACGGGCTTCTCCGGCAGCGATCCTTCTCCCTTCCGCCAAGCATGCCAGTCGGACGGGCAGATGCCGCGGTAGCCGCGCCGCACAAGCCAACGCACCTGGCGCTCGAACTTCCCCGGAAGCGCCGACAGCGAAGCGTCGCTGCGGTCGGCCAACGGTCCGACACGATGATAAAGCAGCGCTGGCAGCCGAGCCGGCAGCATTTTTCCTGAGGTCTCGGTTGACATCTCCTTGGCTCGCACTCTTTTGCGAGGGCTCAGGCGCCGCATGCTTTGCGCTTGAACGACGTCCGGTCGCGCTCCTCCGTTAGTAACCGAGACCCACGCTCAGCGAGCCCGAACGTTATTGGTAATTGCATATTGCAGGTACGGAGTCGTCCTGACCCGGCTCGTTTGGCGCGTGGTTCTCGGGTGCGGCTGCCACGCGGAGAATCGTAACGTTTCGCCCGCGCTGCGTCAGGTGAACACGGAATTGCTCGCGCGCCAGGCCATTGCATGGCGGCAGGGACACGCCTCGCGCATCCCCGCATTGCGCTCTCGCTGGTCGGGCAAGCTGCCGTGCGGTCAGCACCGCGCGGGAATGACAGCGGTACGCCCGAGCGGGTCGAACCTTTGTAACTACATTGCGCAAGAGTCAGTAGTCGCGTTTCCCCCCGGCGCGCTGTGCGAGCAAGGCAGCTCAAGGCGCGGCAACAGCCCTTGGCACGGCTTCGAGCCAGCGCCTGACAGCCGCGAGCAGGGTCGTTACGCTGATCGATTGCATACAGTGAGGTCGAACGTCGCAATCATTGAGGTAGCAACAGCGGCAGTCGAGGGGCGTAACGACCTTCTCGCCCAGGCCGAACAGGTCGATTTCACGGTCCGAGGTCGGGCCAAAGAACGCAATGACGGGCCGGCCGGCCGCGACTCCCAGGTGCATGGCCAGCGAATCGCTGGAGACCAGGACGTCCAGCTCCGCAATCAGCCCCGCGAACGACTTAAGATCGAGGTCGCGGGGCGCAGCCACGACGCCTGGGACCCCAGCTAACGATACGATCGCTTGGTTTCGCTCCCGCTCCTTCGCTCCTCCCAGCACCACTGCCGCGCCCCCCAGCTCCCCCACCACCGCGCGCGCCAGCCCAGCCGTCTGCTCGACGCCCCACGCCTTGAATCGCCAGCGGCCGCCGGCGCCGGTATTCAGCCCAACCAGTGGCCGCGCGCGCCCAGGGCCTGCGCTCCGAAGCCATTGGCGAGCCTCCTCCCGACCGGCATCAGTGATGAACACCTCAGGTCTCGCAACAGGCATGGGCAAGCCTAAGGCGCGGTACAAAATCTCCCCGTAGGTTGCATGGTTTGCCCGCTTTAGCTGGTTGGCGCGCTCAAGGCCGCCCTGGCTTTGCGGACGCAATCTTCCCATGCCAAACCACTCAGCGACGTCCGGCGTATAGGCGAGTTCGCCAGTGGGGGCTTGGTAGGCCCCGGACAAACGCTTGCAGGTAAGCCGTGCCGCGAGCTGACACGAGGGCAACTCGTCATCGAGGGACACCACCCAGTCGTAACTGAGCCGCCTCCAAGCAGCCTGCGGCGGGTCGGCGATGTCAACGGCTAGGTCTAACCAGGGGTTACCTTCCAGGAGTGTCAGCGCCTCGGCCGCCGTGATCCAGACGATCTCATCGTCCGCTGCCACTCGGCGCAGCGCGGGCAAGAGGCTGGTCGTTCTGACCACGTCGCCCAGCGCGCCCGTTTTGATCAACGCGATGCGCATCTTTGCCAGGCGTCGACCAACTGCTTGGCGACAACCGACCAGTCGTACCTGCGCAAGAGCACCTCGCGGGTGGCGCGTGCAGCCTCAGCTCTTTGCCCTGGCTGATCCAGCCAGTAGCGCAGGCGCTCGGCAAACGTACCCGGGTCGTCGGCTACGTCTACGCCCGGCGCATCTTTCAGTTCCAGGCCCTGGATTCCCCGCGAGGTGGTTACAACCACCCGTTCGTAGGCGCACGCCTCCAGAATTTTGCCCCGCGTACCGCTGCCCTCAAGCAGCGGCACTGCGCAAAGCGCATGCCGAGCGTAGAGCGGCCCCAGGTCGAGAGGAGTATCAAACAGGCGCACACCGGATGCGGCAAGCCGCCGGCGCACCTCGGCCGTCGGGGAAGAGCCGGCAACGGTGACAGAAACGTCCTGACCCAGGCGGCCCAACACGTGGTCGAGGAACCAGAAAAGCCCGCGGATGTTCGGTCCCCAGGAAAGGCTGCCTACAATCAACACGTTACGCTCGGCAACCTGGGGCGCCGCTACGATTCCTTGCGCGTCGACGCCGTTACTGGTAAGCGCCCATCGCGCCGCCGGGTAGATGCTTCGGTAGGCGTCCAGATCGTCACGGCTGTAGGCAAAGGCGACATCGGCCAAGGAGGCGGCCTGCTGTTCGAACCGCGTGAGCGAGCGCGAGTGAAGCGCAGAAACCAGACGCCTGCCGAACCGAAACGGCCAAGAGCCCGTCTCCCCAAGCAGAGAGCTCTCAACGTTGTGGAAGGTTACAGACTCTACACTTGCGCTCTTCAACCCTCGCATCCGAGGCAGGTAAAAGGCCATCCGCAACTCCTCGGCATGTATCACGTCGGGGCGCCACGAGGCGACCAGGTCGTCCACGCAAGCGGCCATCGCCTTCGAGCGCGGCCATTGGTGGTACGAGTGTAGCACCACCTCAAGCGCGCGCCTCGGCAGTCCGTCCCGATCGTACCGGCAGAACTCGGTCTCCACCCCGGGCGGTCCTGCAAACTTTCCGGACGCCTGCCGCCCGATGAGGCAGAGCAGCCTGACCTCGACTCCACAACGCTGAAGCGCCGGCCAGAGGTGAAAATTGCGCACCTGCGGGCCGGAAAGCGGCGGGAAAGGCGGAAAACTGAGGAGCCCCAGTACCTTCACACACACCGCCCCTGCTTCAGGCGACCAGGAGCGAAAGCAGTCTCGCAATCGCCACGCGCTAAAAGCGTCTCAACAAAGCCTGACACCGGACAGCAGGCGCCCGAGCTCTTCTCAAGGCTCAGCACCGCAACAACGCCGCTCGAAAGAGACGGCGCGGTGTCATCGACACGTTTCGATAAGCTCGACCATTTCGCGCGCCATGTCGTCCCAGGTGCGCGACCGGAAGAAATCATTGAAGCGCATGACCCGGGCGCGGGTCTCGTCCATCTCGGCCCGCCAGCGGCGCAGCCGCTTTGCCAGCGCCTCGGCGTCATCGGGATCGTCCACGATTAGGTCCTGGAGTTCGCTCGGAAAGCGCTCGATAGCCGGCGCGCGGCTGCTGACGAAAGCCGGAACGCCGCAACAGAGCGCTTCGTGAATCACAAGACCGTAACCCTCGTAGCGCGTCGGTGCAACCAGCGCGTCGAATGCCGGCATCAACTCGGCCGCATCGTGGCGAAACCCGAGAAACCGGACGCGATGCTCGAGGCTTTGCGCGCGAGCGCGCGCCTGCCAAATCGGAACTTCCCCACCCGCCCCAAGGACCAGCAGGTCAGCATCCCATCGGTCCTGTGAGCACAGATTCTGCCAGGCGCTAAAGACCGTGTCGAACCCCTTGCGATTGTCGCCCAAAGCGCCAATGAAACCAACCAACGGCCGCCCGTCTGCGTAGCCCAGCTTTAGCCGAGCGCCCTTGCGTTCTCCTGCGTTGGACGGACGAAACAGCTCCGAATCGATCCCGTAGTAGACGGTATGGACCCTTTCGCCCGCCACTCCAAACAGCCTTACGACGTGTTCCCTGGTCCGCACCGATTGCGTGATGACAAGTCTGGCGCGGCCGATCCTGTTCCGCTCATGCTGCAGCGCCGTTTGCTGGTCGAGGCGCAATTTGAGCCGGCGCAGCAAGCCGGCCTGCGTTTTCGGCTGCCAGGCCGAATTAACGTGTTGCGTCCAGTTAACGTCGTACCAGCGGCAGTTGCCGCCGTTGACGACCACGCGGCCGCCGCGCGCGGCGATCCGCCTGGCCCAAAAGCGGCCATACCAGTCGAGCAGCGGCTGCGCCAGGGTATACGAATTGGCCGGCTTGGGCACCCGGTGTACGACAAGCTGCGGCTGCTCGGCGAGGCTCGGACTAACCCGATGGGCCACCAGGTGAGTTTCGAAGCCGTGACGGGCCAAGTAGCTTGCCAGGGCGTAGTTGGCCCGGTCCATGCCCCCGGTTTTCACGAAGTCGCCGCTGACAATCAGGTAAGGCTTCACGGAGACCACCCACAAGCCAGGCGCGCTCGCTAACGAGAAGTCACGCTGACAGCCTCTGCCGCCGCAAATCGCTGCCGGGCGAAAGCAGCACGGCCGCCAGTACTCCAACGATAATGGAGTAAGCGAAGTCAGCAGGAGATCGAAAGCGCAGACCGGGACCTGCAAGCGACTGGCCCAGCCACCAGCACACCACCACCAGGATTTCCGGCAGCAACGCGGCCGCCAACGGCACCTTGCCAAAACGGACAAGCGACAACGCCAACAAAACCAGGATTGGCAGCTTGCTCCACAGGGCGGCTAGCGCGGTGGGCCAGTTGGATTCCGTCGAAGTCACGGGAAGCACGGCCACGGCGAAACGACAAGCTACCAGCCCCAGAAACTTTAGCGGCTGCGTCCTGACGAATTGCCAAAACAGCCCCATCAGTGCCGCGTCCCGCGACGATTCATCCGGCAATCCCTGAATCGCCGGCGAGTAGGCATCCACGGGCATCTCGCCAGCGACCAACTGCCGCCCCAGCCCCACTCGCAAGCCAGAGTTGTTAAACATATAGGCGCTCATCCCCGACTTGGTGGAGAACGGAATCCACCGATGCCATAAAAAATAGTTGCGCGCCGCCCAGGGGGCGCAAACCGAGGCGAACACCGCCGCGAACATCACGCAGCGGACAAGCCGCAAGCGGCGCGCCGTGGTCGCGGCGCCGACGAACCAGAGGACCAGCAACGCGCCCAGCGCCAGCGAAAAAGAGATCGATCGGGTCTCGGCCAGCGCCGCCGCGTCAGCCCCAAGACAAACCAACAGACCCCAGGCCAGAGAGCGCGTGCGGGCGCTGTCCATGACCCGGTGCAGCAGCCATAGGTAGCCGACCACTAAAGGCCCCATCAAGGCCTCGCTCATCATCGCGATCGAGACCCAGATCAACAGCGGATTAAAAACATAGGCGGCCGCGGCAATCTGCGCGGCCAGCGTACCGGCAATCTCCCGCGTGATCCAGAAGATGGGATAGGTCGCCAGCGCTGCCAGTAAAATTTGCCCCACAAAGAAGGCGATCTGGTTGCCGCTGCCAAACAGCCGATACCACAGCGCAACGAAAAGCGGATAGCCGGCCCCGGCGTAAGCGGTGGGCTGCCCGGGCTTCGCCACCAACCAACCGTTGTCGGTAACGAAGCCCCTGCCCGCAACGATGTTCTTCGCCATTTCGTTGTAAGCCGTCTCATCCTCGGTCAGACGAATAAAATCGGTCCTGCTGTAAAGCAGCTGAAGCACCGATGAGGGGCGCCCGGCAGGCGGCGTCATACCGGCGGCCCGCTCCATCGCCGTGCCGATCACCGAAATGCTGGCGAAGGCAGCCAAGCGAATACCAAGCGCCAGCAGCGCCCAGCAGTTAGGGCTTTTCAACCATTTACCGCCGAGTCCTGACCTGCTCAGGCGCAACACGGTCGCTCCTCACAGTCGGTCAAATCGGCCGGCGTGACCGCACAAGCCGCTCTCGGTACCGCCCGCAATTCACAGAGGCTTGCTCCGTACGCGCAACGCCCGGCGCGCCAGTCCGAAGCCCGACCCGCAGGCCGGCCACGCAGGCCACGGCGCGCGCCCATAGCACCTGTCCGAAACCGTTCCAATGACTTGAGAGGGGCCGCGTTGCTACGGCCTGTCTGGGTCGCCCCTCCCAGCCACGCGTTCCCGGAGGCCGGCATCGCAAGCGGCCGTTCGATCGAAGAAACGATAGCGGAGAATCGCCGCGATTGCCGAGGCAGCGTCGCGCCAGCCAATCTTTTTGCCTTCCTGATAGGTTCGGCCGGCATAAGAGACCGGGACTTCGTAAATGCGCCAGCGCGCCCGCGCCGCCTTCACCGTGATCTCCGGTTCGAAGGTGAAGCGGTTCGCAGACAGGCTAAGCGCTTGCAGCTTGTCGCGCCGGAAGGCCTTCATCCCGGTCTCCATATCCGAGAGGTTAAGGTCGGTTACCATGTTGGAGAGCAGCGTTATCAGCTTGTTGCCCACGTAGTGCCAGAAAAACATCACTCGATGAGGACCGCCGAGAAAGCGCGAACCGTAGACCATGTCGGCGCGGCCATCCACCAGCGGCTGGAGCAGCTTGGGATAGTCTCGGGGGTCGTACTCGAGGTCGGCATCCTGAACGATTACGTAGGGATGGGAGGCGGCGGCAAAGCCGACGCGCAGCGCTGCGCCCTTGCCGCGATTCACCGGCTGATAGAAGCAGCGTACCCGGGGGTGTTCCAGCCTTCTGAGAAATTCCCTGGTGCCGTCGCTGGAAGCGTCGTCGACGACGATAATCTCCGTCTCGAACGGGGAGCTGAGCACGCGCCGAATGATCTCGCCAACCGTGTTGACTTCGTTGTAGACCGGAACGACTACCGATACTCTGACCCGGTGGGCGTCCATCTGTTCGCCGGCCGGCTCCGTCGCGCCGGGCAGGCCTGCCTGCTCGCCGGAAGTCACGCCTGCCACGCAGGTCTCAGCGTCGACAGTCATTCTTGCGCGATCGCCCTGGCTGGTCATTTTCGCGTATGGCCGGCGCGCAGACAATCCCGGCTTCCTACTCTCGGGGGGTCGGCAGCGCCCTGAGTTCCCGTCGTTGGGCGAGGACGGCGCCTCTCGAGAGAGGCACGCGGTCAGCAGCGACACGACCAGAGCAGGTGAGCGCCCGTTGCGAAGCCGTGGCGGCCGGGCGGCAGCAGCGCAAGAACGATGATTCGCGGCCTGCCGACGAGGCCGGCGCAGTTGATACCCCCGGCCTTCACTAACTTCCCGCTGGAGATGAAGCAGTGGTCCGTACTGGCGGCATAGGCGATCCGCGCGCGGCAAAGGTCTCACGCGCAGCCGCAAAAACCAGCGCATTCAGCAGCCAGACCTCGAGGCCGCCCTGACTGTTAAAGACGTCCGCATCGAAGGTTGCTGCCAAGCCGCCCACGTTCCACGCAAACACGAACGCTCCCATCGCGGCAAGCGGTACCGACCACTGGTTCCTGGCGAGGCGCCATGCGAAACGGAATGCAGCCCAGAGGGCCGCCAGGTAGGCGGCCATCAACGGCAGGCCGCCGTCCAAAAGCCATCCCTGCCACTGAATTTCCGCCCAAAGCGGAGGACTGGCCTTGGCTGAGTGATCGCCGAAGTAGTAGTACATCATCCCCCACCGTCCCGGGCCCGCGCCCAGCGGGTAGCGCCAGAGACCTTCTTCGAAAGTCCAGCGCAGGAACCCGCCCCTACTCTGCTGATAGGTCTGCGAAGCCTGGCTCGGAAGCAGGGTGGAGAAGCGCTTGCTCACGGCTTCGCCGCCGACCCCGGCGGCCCAGCTAAAGGCCACTACGGCCAGGACAAAAGCGAGGACGGCCGCGGCAACGGCCCGCGCTCGCAGGCGCTTGAGCCTAGCGAGCATCGCGCGAGCTTGCCCGCTGCGAAGCACCAGGAGCAGGACAAACCAGCCCGCGGTGATGATCGTGACCGCAAGAGCAACTCTTTCCTGGGATAGATAGATACAGGTAAAGCCGATGACCACAGTCGCGGCAGCCAGAAGCCTCATCCCGGCCCTCGCCTCGCTGACGAAGAAGAAAAGACCCAGAAGCACGGCGCTTTGGCCGGCAAACGCGGCCCCACCGGGAACGTCAGTCAGCCCCATCGGCCGGAACACCCTCTGGCCAAAGGCGTTGACGTACGTGAGTTCCTCCAACGTCTCCTCACCCGGCGCGGCCATGACGGCCGACATATGGGGCTGAAAACGTCCCGGGAAATAGACCTGAAGGATGCCGACCGCAGCACTGGCCGCGTGGAAAATCCATTCCAGGACCAGCACCCGTCTGACCTCCGCCGGATCGATCCTGAGGCGCGAGGCCCAGAACAGAGGGCCAAGAATCGCCAGGTACATCGCGCCCTGGGCCGCTGCTCCAAGGTAGCTGTTGAGCTCCGGGTTCAGCAGCCCCAGCGCCAGAATCGCCATCACCCAGAGCGCGGGGCCGGCTGCCGGATGAGCTCTCACCGGCCGGCGTATTACCGCGACCAGGCACAGACTGGTGGCAAAGACCGCGGTCCGCCAGAACAGCCGCAGCGCCGAAAGGGAGTCGGACAGCAGCGCAAGCTGACAGACAAACTCCAGGATCACAAACCACTCGGCGAGCCGCGTCGGCTTCAACCTGGGTTGCACGGCCCATCCGACCCGAAACGGGATCCCTTGCGTGCCTGCCGCGCTCATATTATACGCCCACGCTCCGGCTGCACGTCAGGCCTCACCATATCGCGGCTCGCGTGTCATCGCGCCGGCTGTGGCCGGGCGCAAGGCTTCGTCTCTTTGCGAAATGCCATAGCAACAAATGTATACCGGGCGCCGTTCCAGTAGACAGGTCTCTCCTGGCAAGGGGGCACCTCTTGTCCCTGGAGTGGCCTAAAGCCCAGGGCAAGGGCGCGTGCTACAAAATCGACGATATCCTCGCGGCACAAGACACGCCATGGCAGCCCAAAAGGCTGTCCTGTCGTTGCCGGCGTGAGCTTCTCCTCCCAATAGTCCGTGGTCACGAAGAGCAGGCCGGCTTCCTTCAGAAGCCGGTACGCCTCCTCCAGAAACGCTGACGCGTCCACGCCGTGCTCGATGGTAGAGACGCTTATTGCGGCGTCAAAGCTTCCGTCGCGAAGGGGGGTTCCGACGATATCCCCGGCGCGTACACGCCATGGCAAGGAGAGCGTCCTTTCGCGGTACATCGTGAGCAGCAGGCGCGCTCTGGCCCGCCACGGCACGCGAAAGTCGACGCCAGATAATTTGACAAAGCCAAGCTGATGCAGTAAGGCGAGCGTGTAACCCTCCCCGCATCCGAGATCGACGATGCTCGCGTCGGGGCTGAGCGCGCCGAGGACCTCACAGAGCAGGGCATGGTCCCAGTTCTTTTGCGGGGTCTCGTGCATCGGCAGACCCCGCTCTTGAAGGCTGGTGACCGCGGCCCCTATCTCGGCCCAGTCTGTCAGAACCTTAATCATCGCGAGCCCACAGTTGCGCGCCTTGCGGCGGCGCCAGCGGACGTGCCAAGCTGACCGCTCGACCGCCTGCCTTTTCCACCGGCCTCGACCTGTGCAGCCGGCGTTGGCTGCGATCGACCCGGTCTCGCACCGATGCGGCAACTACCTTCTCGTCGCCAAGCCCCAGAGGCCAGGCGACAGGGCGCACCGGGAATCCAGCCACAAGAAGCCCAGCCTGCGTCTCCGCGTAATAACCGGGCCTGACCCCGGAGAAGCCTCGAATGCTGCGGTCCCCGCCTGTGAAAAAGCCAAGGTTCACCAAGCGGTACTTGCCCACGCTCTTGACCCCCGGGACCGCGGCGAGCCACAGCCGCATTGAACTTAAAAAACCGCTCACGCTCAATCTGCTCCCCGCTCCATCACAGCGATCAAGCTGAGCCCCGGAAGCGGAAGTACGCGGTCGACGCGGCGAAACAGCGGGGTCAACAAGTTAAGCAGCCAGATTTGGCCCAGCCCGAACGTTCGGCGCCGAAGTATCCTCCCATTTACAAACCACGCGGCGCTCCCGGCCCGGTTGAATTCTAACATCGTCGCCACCGTGAACCCGCAATCCGACGCCAGTGCAGCCAGACTCTCCCGCGTGTAGCGCCGTCGGTGCCCAAGCACCTCATCCAGGGTACCCATGTTGCCCGGTCCTTGAGGCACAAGAACGATCGCCCGTCCCGCCGGCGCCAGAACCGAGCGGATATTCGCCAGGGCCCCGCGATCGTCGCCAACGTGCTCGATGACGTTCAGGCAGATCACCGTATCGTATCCGCCGTCAATGTGGGGAAACGACTCCAGCTCGGTCACGTCGCAGTAGGTCGCCTTCATATAAGGACGATCGACGCTCAGATTTCTCAAGGTTTGGAGGTAAAGAGGATTGACGTCGCTTGCGATATACCTGGTGCGCGGCATGAGCCGCCGGGTGAGGTTTCCCACCCCACTGCCGATCTCGAGCACTCGCTCGCCGCAATACGGCTTGATTACTTCCGCCATCCAGGCATTGAAACGCGGCGCCCGCGACAGCCGCGCCAGAATCTGGCTCCCGTACTCATCAGCGCGGTAGATCTGATCGCTAGCCGCGAAGCGCACCATCGCCCACAGCGCCAGCGCCCCATCCACCCAACGGATTTTCTTCCCCTCCTCATAGGTTCTGCCGAAATAGCTGATCGGCACCTCGAAAATGCGCGCCTCGCGCTTGGCCAGCTTGATGGTGATCTCGGGTTCCAGTCGGAAGTCGTCGCTGACGATCGGAATCGACTTGAGGAGGTCCGTGCGGATAGCCTTGTAGCCGGTCCATACGTCGGTGAGATTCACGTTGGTAATCAGGTTACACAGCAGAGTGAGTAGCTTGTTTCCAAGCTGATGACGGAAGAGCAGGGTCCGCCGTGCGCCACCGCTGGCGAACCGGGATCCAAAGACCGCGTCCGCATCCTGTTCGATGAACAACCTCAGCATGCCGGCCAGGTCGCGCGGATGGTACTCGAGGTCGGCGTCTTGAATCACGCTTACCTCTCCCGTAGCCATTGCGATAGCCGTTCGGATGGCGGCGCCCTTGCCGAGGTTTCGCGAATGGCGACGGAACAGCCAGTGGATTCGGGAGGACGCCGGGTGGCCAGTGGGCTCACCCACGGCACGCGCATAGTCGGACAGCACCTCCGGAGTACGGTCGCTGGAGCCGTCGTCAACGACTATCACCTCGATCGCGGAGATAAAGTCGCATTCCGCGAGTAACATGAGGCGGCTGAGCGATTCGACGACCAGGTGCTGCTCGTTGTAGACGGGCATCAGCACCGAGAGAGAGATGGAATTACGGGGCATTCCTCCGTCTCGCTGGCAAACCTGGAACGGGAGGCAAGGACAAGGGGGCGAAAAGTGCGGCCCTGGAGCCTCCTTGCCGCTTGTCGCCGGCGGCGCCGCGACCCGCCCCTGGCGGGGCTTGCGCGCGAGAACCAGGCGAAACGGCTCGGCCGGCCGCCTGCACCGAGCAGAGGCGTGCGCAGCGGGTTCCGCCTGCAGCCGCCCGGTGTCGGCGTCGCGCCCCGCGAACGTTTCCTCGACCGACCGGAGGCGAAGCCTCAGGCCCGTTCACCGCAACCGCAAACAGCGTCGTCAGTAGAAGCGGTCTCATAAAGGCTCTGACTCCTCCTGATGCTGGCTTGCCGTGTGCTGCCGAGTTTTCTCTCCCACGATGCCGGGGTCTCCCTTTTTCTGTCATGCTGAGCGTAGCGAAGCATCTACGCGAAGCGATTTGCCCGCCGGCGGCATGGCCGGCCCACCGTTGCGCGCAGATTCTTCGCTGCGCGGACTCCGCTCAGAATGACATTCGGGGTCTATGGTCATTTATCAGACCGCTTCTGTCCCGCTGGAACGGTCCGGCTGCGCTCCCAAACCTCGAAGTAGCGTCCCTTGAATGCAATCGTCCGGCGCTTACGGATGGCCCGCTCAATGGCCGGAAAACGAGGCAGGTTATAGATATATTCCGGCATTGCTGCGACCACAACCAAGTCAGCCGCTGCGGTATTGGCCACGATACGGGCGACGTCTCCGGGGCTGGTCAGCCCGGGCACTATCCAAAGCCATTCGGGCTTGACGAAGCCGGGACCAAGGAGGCTTGCGCCCCCGTTGGTGGCCAGGAGAACAGCGCGCCGGCTCCCCACCATCGATAGCACGCGTTCCCACTCGGCCAGCCGCTCGGGCTGCACCCACAAGCTGTCGCTCGCTACCGAGCGCACTTCGGAGCCCCAGGCTTGCCACGAGGAGCGAAGCGTCGTCCAGTTGCCAACCAGGGCAACCAAGACCAGCAGCCACGACAGTTTGCGCGCTATCGGGTTGCGATTCATTCCGGCCGCCAGACCCGCAGGAATCAAACACGAGTAGTACGTCCAAGATCCGGCACCGCCGTAAAGCAGGGCCACGAACGCGGTTTGCATCACGGCTGAGACAATTACGATTCGAGGGGCGTTCGCTCCGAGCGGGCCGATTTTGTCCCGCGCCGGCAAGTAGCCCTTCGCGGCCAAGTCCCAAACCCCGGCACCAAGAAGAACCCCGGACCCCGCCAGAAAAAGCCCAGCCTGCGTTCCCACGTAGTAGCCCGGCCTGACCCCAGGGAAGTACCAGATGCTGCGACCCCGACCGGTGAAGAAGCCGAAATGAAGCGACCCGTAGGCGCGCATGCCTGTTACCGGCAGGATGGTAGCGAGCAGCGGGGCAACGCCGTATTCAAGACAGAGAATCGCCATAAGGCCGACGCCGACCAACGCCGCAGGGAAAAGGCTCAACGCCAGGGCTCGCACTGGCGAACCTCGCCGCCAACAATCCGTCACGATCAACACCAGAAGAAGCGCGCCATAGATATAGCCCATCGCAGGCTTGGCGAAACAGGCTGCCGTGGCCAGGGCAAGCGCGCTAGGGTAACGGCTGGCCGCTTGCTCAGCAAGGGCGTTGCACAACAGCACTGCCTCCAGGGCATGGGCGAAGTTACCGTAGCTCGACATTATCGCAAACGGCATCGCGCAGAACAAAAACAGAAGCCCCACAGGCGCGACCTGCAGATTCGCGGCCAATCTCGCCAGCGCCCATGCCATCAGCAAGCCAACCACAACCATCGCTGCCTGGTAGCCAACCGGCGTGGCTCCAACCAGAGCAAGCCATACCCGTCCAAGCAGCACCGGCAGCAAGCCGTAGTGATAGCCGAAGTCGACATTCGGCCGGTAGCCGTGCGCCACCAGGTATTGAATCGTGAGGTTGGCGCCCTGGTCACCGAAAAAGAAGTGGGTGAAATCGAGACTGAGCGGTAATTCAAGAACGTTGAGCGCGACTACCTCCGCTCCGAAAAGCAGCGTCAACCACAGAGCGCTGCGCCACCAGGGAGCGTGCTTCCGCTCAGGCGTGGGCGTCAAACCCGCCTCACGCTGGAGGGCGCGGGCGCCGCTTTCAGTAGGCGGAGAAGCCACTGGCATCAACTCGGGCTCGCTGTCTCCGAGCGGCGCGGCAGCCGGCAGGAAGCGACTGCGGATGTCTTATCAATAACGCCAAGGCGCCGCCCGAGCCGGCCCGGCAGAGCAATCATCGAGCGTGTCGCGGCGGCTGGCGAATTCGCCGCGTACCCTCCGGAGGATGGCAACGCTTGGCTCCAGCCAGCCGAGCTGCTGGCCGCGCGTATCCCGCCTGGGGCGACCCTTGCGCCTTACGCTCATCGCTAAGAGCGCCGCTATCCGGCACGGCCCAGTAGCCTGGCCGCCTCGCACAGCTCATCCGCCATGTACTCGAGCTCCTCACTGCTCAGGCTCGGATGGCAGCCTACATAGAAGCCATTGTGGGCGACGTTCTTCGCCTCCGGGTAGCGGTCCTCTATATCGCCAAACAGTCGCCGGTAGACCGGCTGACTTAGCAACGGCAATGTGGGACGCGTTTCAATCAGGCGTGCCTCCAGGTACTGCGTCACCTCGGCGGCGCTCAGCTTCGAGGCGTCAACCAGCAGAGGATACATCATGAACACATGCCGATAGCCCGCCGGAACGAAGGGCGTCCGGTAACCGTCCTGCTCCTTGAGCCGCTCCGTCAGATAGGCGGCGTGCGCGGCCCTCTTTGCCAGGATCGCCTCCTTCTCGCCCAATTGCCCCATCCCCAGGGCCGCCTCCAGCTCTGTGGCGCGAAAGCTCTGGCCCAGGCGAACGAAGGAGAACCGCCGGCTAACGATCTCGCTCAGCACCTTCGGATCACGCGCCTGGTCGTCGTCAATCCTCAAATAAACAGGGTCGCGGCCATGGTTCATTATGCTGCGCATTAGCAATTCGAGGTCAGGATCGCTGGTGACAGCTATCCCGCCGACGCCGGTCACAAGTATGTGCGCCGCGTAGGTGGAGAAGCATCCGACGTCGCCGAACTCACCCACCGGCTGGCCATGGTACTCGGTGAACATCCCTTCGCAGGCGTCCTCGATAATCCGCAGCTTGTGACGTTCGGCGATCTCGACGATTGGAGCCATGTCGCAGGCAAGGCCGAATAGATGCGCCACGATAATGGCGCGGGTCCTTGGCGTAATGGCGCTCTCGATGAGCCGGGGATTTATGTTGTAGGTCGCCGGGTCGATGTCAACGAAGACCGGACGCATATTATTATAGAGAACTATGTTCGAGGTTGCGAGAAATGTGAGTGCAGGTACGATTACTTCGTCGCCGTCGTTCCAGGCGTATTTCTCTTTCAGCGCCTGAAGGGCGACCTGCAGGGCGCCGGTGCCGCTATTCATCATTACTCCGGCCGCGGCACCGTGTAGCTGCGCAATTTGCTTTTCAAAGGCGGCGGTGAACGGGCCGGCCGATAGGCGCCCGCTGTCCAGCGCCTGGTTTACGTACTGTTTCTGCAGGGCACTAATCGACACTGCGCCAACGCCGATCTGGCGGTTGGGAAAAAACTTGGTGCCTTCTTTCATGGTACTTGCGTTCCTGGCGGGCGGCAGCGTCGGGACTTCCACAGCGCTCACACGCCTTGGGCTACGGTCCTTGGTTCTTCTGGGCGCGCCATGCCTGGTCACGGACCAGGCCGGCATGGCGCCCAGCCGGCATCACATCCCACTCAAACGGACGACTGCGCTACCACCGAGGTCAGTGGGCGAGCGGCGGTTGCAGGGCTGATCCCGGGCTGGCGCCTGGTCCGCTCAGCGCGTCGGGGCGTCCCGCAGAGCGCGCGCGCCCCACCGATTCCAGGAGATGCGCGATATCCTCTAGCCGCGCCTGCGGGTCGCAGAGCGCGTGCGCCCGAGCCGGCCCGGCAGCTCCCAGGCGTTCTCGAAGCGCCGCATCGGCTATCAGGTTGCGCAGCACCGCGCCGAGCCCCTCGGGATCGCCGGGTTTCACCAGGCGGCCGCAAGTATCGTCGACGATTTCCAAGGCGCCGCCAATGGCGCTGGTAACGACCGGCAGGCCGGCGTAGAGAGCCTCGATGAAGGCAAGCCCGAACCCTTCAGGACCCGTGTTGGGCTGGCAATAGATATCCGCCGCGGCAAGAAGTTTGGCCACGTCCTGCCGTTCGCCGAGAAAGCGTACGCGCTCGGCGATGCCCAGGTCGCGGGCCAAGGCCTTGAGCCGCTCCAGGTAGCGGCGCTCATGCTCTCGCTGGGCACCGCCGGCCACCCATAGGGTCCAGCCGGGCAGCTCGCGCAGCGCGCCCAAGGCCCCTATCTGGGTGATGTGACCCTTAAGCTCCTGCATGCGGCTCACCTGGATGATGACGACATCGCCGGGCGGGGTGCTCATCTCGGCGCGAACCTCGACCCGCGCAGCGTTCGAAGGGCGCGCAACCGCCGGCAGCCGCGGGCAATATACGACCGCCGTCCTGACCTTTGGCGCGAAGCGCCGGTAGGTGGTCTCGGTGTAACGGCTGTTGCAAATCATCAGGTCCGGCGGCGTCAGCGACGCCCACCATTCAAGCCAATGAAAACCGTTGTAGGCATCATGGCGCCAGCCGACCAGCGCAATTCCCGCACGGCGTACAGCCGGGCCAAACACCGCCAACGGCCAGGGGCTGTGGCAGACGGCGACCTGGAAACGGCTGGTGCCCAGGATTAGCCCGAGCCGGCGCCTGGCGCGAAGCACGGTGTGCGGGCGACTCGTCCTGACCGGACCCAGCAGATGGACCTGCGCTCCGGCCGCGGCAAGCTCGCTGGCCAGCCGCCCTTCGAAGCAGAGAGCAAACTCCGACCGCATCGCCGGGCAAAGCTGGCGCTCTCGGGCCAGCGTGACCAGCAGCGTCTCCACACCGCCGTAGAGATTGCCTGCGCTTAAGTGAAGAACGTTGATCATGCGGCCCGCGCGACCGTCCGCTCGTACAGCGAGCACAGTTCCTGGGCCAGGCGCTCCGGCTTAAACCTGCGTTCGGCCGTTTCGCGGGCACGCCAACCAAGACGGCGGCGCAACTCGGCGTCAGCCGCCAGCCGAGCGATCCCCGCTGAGAGAGCCTGGGCGTCGCCCGGGGCATAGGCCAGCGCATCTTCGCCGTCGGCGATGATTTCGGCTGCACCGCCAGCCGCCGCGACCAGCACCGGCTTGCCGCACCCCATCGCTTCGGCAATCACGAGACCAAACGGCTCGCGGCTGGTGCTGGCATGGACCACGATATCGAGGGCGCGCATCGCGGCGGCCGTATCCTCGACGAAGCCGGTGAAGCCGACTCGCGCGGCAATGCCAAGGTCGGCGGCCAGTTGGCGCAACTCCTCAAGCGTGTACTGGCTGGCGACCGTCTCGTAGATCGGGCCTCCGACCACGTAGCCCCTGACGGACAACCGCCCCGCAACCATCGAGAGCGCGCGCAAAAACACCTCGTGCCCCTTCCAGCGCGCCATGGTTGCCACCAGTCCGACACGCAGCGTGCCCGCCGGCGCCGGCGGCATCCCGGCCGCCTCGTCCAGGTCAAGGGCCGGCCCTGCGGGGCAGAAGCGCGAGGTGTCAACCACGTTGTAAGCGGTGCAGATCTCCAAGGCCGGGCCGACCGCGGCGCGCAAGTCCTGCGCGACACTGGCGGAATTGGTAACCGCCGCGGCGCAACGGCTCGACATCGCGCGTAGCACGCGTGCCATGATCGGGCGGCTGGCGACGTAGTCGCGCACGTGCCAGATAACCGGCAGCTTTGTTCCCACACACAAAGCCCCCAGGGCATGCATCTTGAAGCCGTTGGTATGGACCAGGTCGGGCCCGATCTCGCGGATGCGCGCCCGCAAGCGCAGCGCGTAAGTCGCCACCATCGGCACCAGCCCGACAAGCCTTGCCGCTACCGCGAGGCGCGAAAGCTGATCGCCGGCCGGACCGCCGGCGCCGGCGTCCCCGAGCCGCGCCAGCGGCCGCGCAAGCGCAAGTACCACCACGTCGACCCCAAGCTCGCGCGCCTTTACGATCAGCGGTCCGTCGCCGCCGGCCAGCAGCACCAGCCGCCAGCTCGGCCGGCTCCTGCGCAGCGCCGCCAGCAACTGAAGCAGACTCCTTTCGGCCCCGCCGAGAACGCCGGTCGGGTTCAGGTAAAGGACGGTCACGCGGCGCGCAGCCGGTGTCGGCGCGCGAAGTCGCGCAGGACCACAAAGGCCAGCGGCTCAAGCGGGCTCATCCGCCGGTCACCGCGCGCAAAGCGCCTGCCCAGGGCCGACACGCCGGCTGGGTCGATTCCCAGGTCGCGCCAGACTGCGCCATCCGCCAGCGCTTCACCCACCTGCGGCGCAAGCGGGCCGTTGGGAGCCAGCCACTGCCGCCACGGAAAGGCAAAGCCGCGCTTGGGCTGGCGCCACGTCGCCTCGGGCAGCCGCGGCCGCAACGCGTCGAGCAAAAGCGGCTTGGGCCGCGGGTCGGGCACCTTCCACGCGCCGGGCAGCGCAAAGACCTCCTCGACCAGCCGGTGATCGAGGAACGGAACTCGATACTCGATTGGCGCGCTCATGCTGAAGGCGTCAGCGTCGCGCAACAGCATGTGCCGCATGTAGAGCTCCAACTCGAAGAAGCTTACCTGGTTAACCGGGTCAAGGCCTTGCGCGCGCCGGCGAAGCTCGTCGAGCAGCTCCTCTTCAACCCCGGTCTGCGGATCGCAGCCAGCAGGCAGGGGATGCAGCCGGCGGCGCACGAGCGGCAAAAAGAGCTCCCGGCGCAGCAGGTAAAGGCTGAGCGCGTCGGGCCGTCGAGTTGCGGACTCGGCAAGCTTGACGCCGAAGCGGTTGCGTATAAGCGGAGCGCCGACTCGGGCCAAAACCCGGAGCGGCGCCACCCGACCCAGGGCAACCGCCCGCGGCACCGCCACAAAGCTGTGGTAGCCGCCGAAGAGTTCGTCGCCGCCCAGGCCCGACAGCGCCACGGTGAGACCCGCCTGGCGCGCGCAGCGGCTTACGAAGTAGGTGTTCAGGCCGTCCACGGTGGGCTGGTCCATTGCGCAGAGCCCGTCGTCGAATCCTTTGATCAGTTCGTCCTCCGAAAGCATCAAGACTTGATGCTGCGCTCCGAACTGCCGGGCCGCGCCGGCCGCGTGAGCGCTTTCGTCAAAGTCCCTGGCCTCGAAGCCCACGGTTATCGCCCGCAGACCGGCCGGCACCAGTTGGCTGGCCAACGCAAGCAGCGCGTTCGAATCGATCCCGGCACTGAGAAACAGCCCCAGCGGCGCATCGCTTATCAAATGCAGCCTGATCGCTTCGTCCAGCACGGGCCGCAGTCGTTCCACGGCTGCACCGCGCTGCGGCGGCTCGGCCGTTCCTTGCGGGAGCTCCCAGTAACGCCGCCGACGCACTTCTTTGCCGTCTTCCAGACTCACCATCAGGTGACGCGCCGGTTCGAGCATCGTTATGCCGTCAATGAAGGTAGCCGGCCCTTGCACCGCACCTTGAGCGAAGAAGCTTTCCAACCCACGCCGGTCGACGTAGGGCGTGACCAGCTCGGGCGCCAGCGCAAGAATCGCGCGCAGCTCGCTCGCCAAGACCAAGCCGCCCTGGCGGGGCCGAAACAGGTAAAGCGGCTTAATCCCCAGCCGGTCGCGGCTAAGATGCGCCAAGCCGCGCGCCGGATCGACCAGGCAGAAGGCAAACATGCCTCGAAGACGGCTGACGAACTCCTCGCCCCACTCCCGGTAAGCGCCCAGTATCGCTTCGGTATCGGTGCGGGTGCGCGGATTCCAACCGCGCTGGCACAGCTCCCGGCGCAACTCCCGATAGTTGTAGATTTCGCCGTTGAAGACGATCCAATTGGGAGAGCCGTTGGGATCGACGGGTCGATCTGCCATCGGCTGATGCCCCTCGGCCGATAGCTCGATTACGGCAAGGCGGGTATGGACCAGGATAACCTCGGGCGCCGGCTGCTCGATTCCCCGGTCGTCGGGTCCGCGATGCGCAAGGCTTGCCCGAAGCCGCCGGGCCAGGGCGAGCCCTTCGTCACGGACGCCGATTAGAGCGCCGATCCCGCACACGGCGATTGCCGTTCAACCGTGGCCCAGGTGGCGCAAACAGATGCCTGGGCAGGACCGGCAAGTTGCGGTTGGAAACCAAAGCGCCACGTTGTCCGCTTGTTTTTCGGCCGCTCGATCCGTCCGGCCGGCTCGCATGTCAGGGAACATTCTGCGCTTGCGGCCGGGCGGCATTAAGCTTGGCGATTCCCGCCTGCATCCGCGCTCTGAAGTCGCGCAGTGCGGCGGCAAAGCGCGGGCTTTTCGGGTCCAGGGCCGCGGCCCGCGCGTAAGCGCTCTCGGCCGCAGGGTAGTCGAAGTCGCACTCCTCGGCCATTCCGAGTTGCCGGTAAAGTCCGGCGTCGCGCGGCTTAAGATCGAGCGCTCGGCGAAAGGCCTGGGCCGCCCGGCCGCACTGTTGCGCAGTCAAGTAGGACTCGCCAAGGCGGGCGACGGCTTCAGCGTCGTAAGGATCGAGCTCGATCGCTTTGCGCAGGGCCCGACGCTCGACCTTGCCGTCCGAAACCTGGCTTGCGGCCGCGGCCAGCGCCTTCCAGAGCGCCGTGGCGCTGACGCCCTGTTGGGCGCCTTTCTGCACGAGCGCCTGCGCCTCTGGGAAACGTTTTTCCGGTGCCAGTACGAGCTCGATGAGCTCAAAGTAAGGCTTTGGGTCGGCCGGCGCCTGCCGCCTGGCCTCGTCCAGGCAGCGCTCGGCGTCGGCTCTCTGTCCTGCCTGCGCAAAGCTCCTGGCGGCCTCGATAAGACCGTAGACCTTGGCCTCGACGCTGGGCGCCTGGGCCGCGGCGTCTTCGTAGAGCTTTCCCCGCTCGAGCCATTGCCCGGACTGCTCGTAGTAATAACCGAGGGCCGACGTAGCACCGCGAAAACCGCTGCGCTGGGCTCTCTGCAATCCTTCCACGATGGCGCCGCGCGCGGCGCCGGAAAGTTGAGGCAGCACCTTGGGGGCGAGGTACCAGTGATAATCGTAGTTCGGACTCAGGTAGAGCGAGCGGCGCATCTCGGCCAGCGCTTCTTCGACGTTGCCCCGCTGAACCAGCGCCAGCACCAACTCATCGCGCCGGTAGGGGTTCAAGGGGTCGAGCCATGAGGCGATCCGGAGCTGCTCGATACGCCGCGCCGCGCCCAATGACGGATCGCCAATGTCAGCAAAAAGTCGATGCGCGTCGGCGTTGGCGGGATGAAGCGATATCAGGTTCAGCGCTTGCGCCGCCGTCGCCGGGTGGCCCAACGCGTAGGGGTAGCGCAGGTGTTGCTGGCCGAGCGCCGCGATAATGAGGACGACCAGCGTCGCCCCGGCGACAACAGCGAAGCGCCGGGAAAAGCGCAGTTCGTTCCCGTCGGCCGCGGCGCTCTCGCCGCGCGATCCCATCGCGACGGCAAGCGCCAGCATAGTGGTGACCAGAAAGGCAACAGCCGGAACCCGAAAGCTGAAGTCAACAAACTCATGAACGGCCAGCGCCGCGATTCCTGCGACCAGGCCGGCAAAAATCGGCCACTGCGCCGGCGGCACGGCCCTTGCCCCGCGCCGCAAGAGCCGCGCGGCCGCGAAGATCGCATAGCCCAACAGCCCAATCCCGGCTAATCCCGCTTCGGCAGCTACCTGAAGGTAGTCGTTGTGGGCTTCCCGAAAGAAGGTGTCGGACCACGGCGGCAACTGATAACGAAGCACGACCTCCGGCCAGGCCCCAAGTCCAACTCCGAACAATGGAAAGTGCCGGAGCATCGCAAAGCTGCTGCGCCAGGCATCCCAGCGCCCGGGAAGACCGCTGCGCGCCTCGCTGAAGCTGAGCGTCTCGGCCAGCCGCGTGTCGACTTCCCACCGGCCCGTCGGCCCAACCATCCAGAGCGCTCCGGCCAGGCCCAGCACTGCCAGCAGAGCCAAGGCCAGGCGAGTGTGGGCCGCCCGGCCCGCACCGGCGCGGCCTGCAACGGAGCCGCCGCGCCACTGCAGCAGCGCCCCCACGACAGCCAGTCCGAGCAGCGCATCGAACCAGCCGGCGCGCGAAAGAGTCATCACCAACGCCGAGAACATCACAAAGGCGGCCAGGCCAAACAAAACCCGCGTGGCTTCCGCGCGCCTTTTCGGGGCCATAAAAGACGGCGCGATCAGCCCGCAAACCGCAAGGGGAAAGATCAATGCCTCGTAAGCGGCAAAATGGTCCGGGTTGACAAAAGGACCGCTCGCGCGCACAAGCCAAGGCGTATTGCCTCCTTCCCAGTCGCGGGGCACGAAAAACCACAGAAGCTTGCCGTTCCAGGTTGCCCACTCCACTTGGGCCAGCAGCGCCAGGCCGAAGCCGACACCGATGACGCCCGTTATCAGCCAGCGGCGGTAGCGCTCGCTCTGCTCGTCTCTCCCACCCGAGGCTGCCAGCACTAGCACGAAAAGTGTCGCGTAGGCTGCGAGTTCGATGAGGCTGCTTTCGGTCAGCTCAGGGTCGAGCGAGAGCGGCCGCCAACAGCCGTAGACGGCGCCTGCTGGTGCGGCCGAGAGCGCTTTCTTGGCGCCCAGTGGGGTGGCGCTGGACGCCGACGCGCCCGGGCCGGGCAGCACCGACTCCTCGACCGCGCTCGGGGCAGGCGCCGCCTGGCGGGCCGCGGCGAGTGGAGCGACCGGCGCCCGCGCGGCTCTCGGACTCAAAGCGCCTCTGGCCGCATCTCCTGCCGAGCCGCTGCCGCATGGCCATCCCACGACCGTCCGCTGGTAGAAGCGATAGGTGGCGGAGGAAACGGTCTTCAACACCGCTGGCGGCAACGGCACCATCTGCGCGACCATAACCGAGGCGAGCAGCCCTATCGCCGCGCAAAGGCCCAAAAACGCCGACCTTTGCCCTGCTCCCAGCGCCAGTCGCCGCTCGCCGCCAAAGATTGCCCCGCTCCATGCCAAGCCCAGAGCGAAAACCCAGATCTCCGCAATCCTGAGCGACCAGAGATGGACCGCACCAAAGGCGAGCGCGCTGAAAACCAGCAGCACGCCTACGCCCAGGAGCAGAAACGCCCCCAGAGGCTGCCGCGACCGCACGGGCCGGGCAAAGCCCCCCTCTTGCTCAGCCTTGACGACGTTTGCGATGGGACGCTGAAGGCTCAAACGCCGGAAGTCGCAGACCCGTCTTCTTGCTGCCGGTCGGCAGTCTTATTCTCGCTCTCGAAGGCCGGACGGTAGCCGTAGTAGCGGTAATAGTACTGCGCGCCGCCGTTCCTGACCCGATTGAGAACGGTCCCGAGAATCCGGGCGCCCACGTAACCGAGCCGGCGGCCGGCGGCGCGCACCTCTTGCCTATGGGTATGCGCGCTGTCGACCACCATCACCACACCGTCCACCATGGCCGAGAGCACCAGCGAATCGCTGGTCAGATTCACCGGGGAAGAATCTATGACAACGTGATCGTAGCGTTCTCCCAACGCATGCAGGACTTGACGCATCCGCGTCGATCCCAGGAGTTCGGCCGGGTTGGGCGGCAGGCTTCCGGCGCAGAGCAGCGAGAGATTGGGCACCGCCGTGGCAGAAATCAGTTCGTCGGGCTCCTTGATGCCGGCGAGCGCTTCCGCCAGCCCCATGAAGTTCTCCGCCCTTAACACTTCGTGACAGCGCGGGTTGCGCAGGTCGGCATCGATCAGCAGAACACGCGCGCCCAGTTGCGCCAGCATCATGGCGATGTTGACCGAAGTGACGGTCTTGCCTTCGCCCGCAAGCGCGCTGGTCATAAGAACGGTCTTGGGCGGAGCACCGGCCTGCGAGAGCAGAAGCGCCGTGCGCAGGTCGCGGTAGGCCTCGGCCAGCGGCGAATAGTAATCATGGGTCGTGAGCAGCGGCTTGCGAGACTGCACCACCGGCGCTCCTCCCGGCGCCACGAGCTTCTCACCGCCGTAACTGGGCCGGCCCAGCCGTGCCGCGTCGGGCACACGCGCCAGATTCGGCAACCGCAGGTAGCGCTCGGCGTCCTCTGCGTCCTTGAAGCGGTTGTCGGCGCTGTCAAGCAACAGGGCCAGTCCAACTCCCCCGCCTAAACCCAGCAAAAGACTCAGGACCAGCGCCTGCAGCTTGTGCGGGCTTGACGGCACGGTGGGAAGCGACGCCCGGTCGACGACGGAAATGTTGGTGGTCGCCGCTTCAGCCTCGACACCGACGTCCTTCATCTTGCGCAGCACGGCCTCGTAGAGCTCGCGGTTGGTTTCGACGTCGCGCTGGAGAATCGCGTAACGCACCGCGGCATCGTTGAGGCTCAGCGACAGTTGGCGCTGTTTCCCGGTTTCGGCCTCAAGTTGCCGCTCTTTTGCGACCGCCTCGCGGTAAGCGGCCTTGATCCCGTCCACGACCGAGCGTATCTCAAGGTCGAGCTGCCGGCGGGTCGTCGCCAGTTCCGCGTTGAGTTGCGCCAAGGGCGGGTAGTCGTCCTTGAATTGCGCGGCAAGGCGGGCGCGGCGGACTTCGAGAGCGTTCAGCGAGGTCTGAAGCCCCATGATGAGTTTGTTGTTCCGCACCGCAGGCAAAAGCGCATAGTCTTTCTTGCCAACCAAATCGACCTGCGCTTCCAGACCGATGCGGTTCACTTGCGCGCTGGTGAGGTCCTTGCTGAGGTCGGTCAGCCGGTTGAGGACCAGGGTGTTCTTGCCGTCGAGCGACATCAGTCCCGGGATGATCCCCTTCTCGCGCCGATAGTCGTTGAGTGCGACCTCCGAATTTTCCAGTTTGCTGCGCAGCTCGGCGAGTTTGCCTTTGAGAAACTTCTCGGCAGCTCGAGCCTCTTGCTTGCGCAACTCGATCCCCCGCTCGACAAACGCCTTCACATGCGCGTTGGCGACCCGCGCGGCCAGTTGCGGATTCGGCGATGAAAAACCGACTTTGACCAGGTTGGTGCCCAGCACCGGCTCGACCGACAACGCTCCCAGGTAGGCGCCAATCCACGGGCTGTTTACCTCCGTGTCGGCTTCGGTCTGCTCGATCTTCACCGCCGGCGTGCCGGTCATCCGACCGATTCTGGCACGCAAGCTCCCCAAAAGTGTTCCCAGCGTCAGGCCAGGCATCTGCTTGCCGGCGAAGGCCGGGATGTTCTCCAACCCAAGTCTTCGGATGACCTGCGAGGCGAGGGTCCTGCTGGTCAGGATTCCGCACTCGGTCTTTATGAAGTCGGCGCCGGCCGGGCCCTGCTCGCTGCTTGCCACGGCACCAACATTGCCGAACATTACCACCGGCACGCGCTGCTGGAGCATCACGGTCGCCTCGGCGGTAAATACCGGCGTTTGCGTCAACACCCAAAGAGCGGTCAGGACAACCGTTGCCAGGGCGACCGCAACGACCAGCCAAGAGCGCTTGCGGACCGCGAGCAGGTACTGCCGAAGCTGGGGTACCCACTCCGTGCCGGAACTCTCGAAGAACTCCGCCTCTTCCACGGCGGGACCGGCAGCAGCGGCTTGGCGCTGCGGCCTAATAAAATAGGGAGACGGCTGCATCTACTTCTCGCTGCGGCTTGCTGACGGGCCGATATTCGCGCTTTCCTCTAATGGCCGGCTGCGCGGCTGCCATGCTGCTTTGCCGGCTGGTCGCCAGATTCGCGTTCGGTGTCATGCTTTGAGCGCGGCGGCGCCATAGCCTCGTCTTTCACAACTCTCCAGGAACTCTACATCGCCGGGGTGGCGAGGTAGGTTCCCTTGAGCACGTTGTAGAGGATGTAAGGACCTATTCTGGCCGTCGAGTAGGGGACGTCGATGATGTCGTTGCCCTTGACCGGGATGTCGGGTATTTTTCCGCTCGCGATCGCGTCCAGGTCCGCCGGTATGATCTCTCTGACTCCGTCAAGGCGCGTCCTGATTATTCGCACTGACGAGGTGTCAGCCGCGTACATCGGTCCACCGGCGTCGCCGATCACGCCGAGCACCGTCATGCCGGAATACACGCCAAAATGACCCGGGGCCTGGACCCAACCGACTACCATGACTTCCCCGGAAGCTGGCACCACTACGACGTCACCCGGCTTAACCGGCATGTCCAGATACTCGCCTCCGCCGCCGAGCGAATGCGACTTAAGCGGAATAACGATGGGACTGGCACCGTTGCGAAGGCCGCTTACCAAGCTGCTGGCCAGCGAGGTGTTCTGCATGCGGTCGAAAGCCGTCTTTTGCGCCCCGGGCCGGCTGACGCCACCGCTGGCGGCCACCGTCTGACCGTTTTGCGTGCTTTGGTTTCCCGCCTCGGGATGCTGGGCTGGCACGCTGTTGCCGGGTTGCCCCGGCTGGTTTTTTTCTTCCAGGGCGGCCGCCTTGAGCAGGCGAGCGGACTGGCGGGCGCCGGTCTCTTCCACCGGCAGAAGTACGACCGCCGGCGCCGAATCGTTGACGATCCCGCCCGACTGCGTGAGCACATCGAGCAGCGTTTCGGATGGCTCGGTCAGCGTGAGCAGGCCGGCATGCCCAACGCCTCCGATAACAGCCACTTGTCGGCTTCGATACTCCTTGACAAAGACATCGACGTGCGGCTCGTAAACGTACTTTTGGAGCGCTTTGGCGATGGCCTCGCGCAGTTCCGCCTCGGTCTTGCCTGCCGCCGCAATCTCCTTGACCAGGGGAAGCGAAATAAGACCGTCTGCGTTCACCCGCACGGTGCGGTTCTGCAGCTCAGGTACCGCAGGCGCGGAAACAGTCAGCACGTCGCCCGGCCCGATCGGAAAGTCCTTAACCCTGCGCGCGTACGCAAGCCTTGCGGCATAGAGCCGGGCAAGTCTGCTCAGGTTTGCCGCCTTAGCCCCCGGCTTTCCCGTCTCAGCCAGCGCCGCCAGCGTAGGATCTCCCTCAGCCACCGCGCTGGCGTGAGCCGACCCTCCCCGGCTGACGCTGGCCCCGCTCTCGTCGAAATTGTAACGGGCGCAGCCCAGACAGACCCCCACGGCGGCGAACACCACCGCCAGCTTAACCCTTCTGGCCAAATCCTGACCCACAGCGCGACCCGGACCGTCAGCAGCGACCGAGACCGTAGCTTGCCTTGGTCCACACCGGGAGGCCCCTCCCGCAAACTACAGGAACGGGCTTCGCACCCGGCCCCTTCCCGTCGGCATGGGACCTGGAACCGGCTGGTTGCCCGGCGGCGGCGGTTCTCTCGACGGCGGCGGCGGGCGCACACCGCCGCCACTGTCAGGCGCGCCGCCCACACTGCCCGGCGAAAGCACCGGATCGATTCTGCCGCCGTTGGCCGACGCAGCCGCCAGACCACCGGCAAGCGATCCTGTTCCGGCCGCAGCGGCGCTGCCTAGTCCCGCCACACCGGCGGCGCCGAGCAGAGCTCCGGACTTCCAGAACCCCACGGAAGCGACGCATTGCCCGCGCTGTATCAGCACTTGCGACGGCTGCTTGCTCCGTAGCTGCCAGTTCACACAGAGACCCTCTTTAGGCAGATCGGCCAAGAAGTCCTTCGCCTGATAATCGGTCTTCTTCAGAGGGCTGAGATGAAAGACATAGCTGCCGGGCGCAAGCCCAAGCAACTTGTATCGGCCCTTTTTGTCTGTCACCGCTTTGGCAAGCAGCTTACCGTCGGCCGTTCTAACGTCTAGTTCCGCTCCCGCAACCGGCGCAGCCTCGTGCTGCGCCTGCACCGGCGCCGACAGCACTCTGCCAGCCACCGAGGCTGCGAACGCAAGAGGCGCGGCGGCAAGCCAAAAGCACAACCCGAGACCCGCCGCTCGCTTAGCTAAGTTCTTCATACACCCACCTCGGTAGAAGCGAAGTACCAATTGCAGCGCCCTCTCAGGCTGAAGTCCGCGCCGCTGAACCCATTTGGCCAAGCGCAGCAGATTTGCCGCCGGATGCGAGCGCCACGTGCCCCTCCTGGAATCGCTTCGTAGCTGCGAACAAAACGGAGCCGCGTCGAATCATCGCACCTCCGGACCGGCACATTGCCTCACTCGAACGAAGACTTCGGGATCGGAGGAGGAGGATGAACCGGCGATACCTTCTTGCTCCCGCTTGCCGCAACGCCGGCACCTACCCCTGCCCCCGGGACCAGCCAAAAAACCGGCAACGGCACGCATACAATCCCTCGGTGAGCGGACGCCTCAGCGGGCTTTTGTCGCGAGACAAGCCAATTTAGGCAAAGGCCATCTGCATGCAAGTAAGCCACAATTTGGTGCCCCTTGTAAAGCGACTTAAGCGGGTTCAAAACGAAGACGTACCGGCCGGTCGGCAGACCGGCGATTTTGTACGAGCCGTCCTTGCCGCTGATCGCCTTCCCAACGAGGCTCCCCTGCCGCGTCCGGGCGTCCACCTCGAGGCCGGGTACCCCCTTTGTCGTCCTTCGTGTGGACATAACCTGACACCGTCGCAGCTCTCGCCCGGGAGGCAATCAGCAACAAAGGCAACAAAGCGACAACCGCCAGAGGCGCCTCGGGTCGTAATGTGGCTCCCATAGTAAAGCAGGCTCCCTTACCGGGGTTGGTGTAACTTCGAGCAAGCGTCCGCCATTCCTTCCCATCCGCAACAGGGCCATGGCTGTATGCTGCTGTGAGAAAGAGCGTAAGAATTATTTGGCAAGCCGTCGCGAAAAGGCCTTGTAGCCTACGGTCTTAGACGCTGCCACGCCTCAAATGCCAGCCTCACGCCAAACGGTAAGCTCCATTTCTACCAGACTTGGCCTGCTTGAGTCAAGACTATGGCAATTTTCGCTAGATAACGTGAATGGGCCGTTAAAACATCTGCTAGCGTAGATTGGAGCTCATGATTCTTTTTTGGCCAACCTTTTGCTGCATCTGGCATCAGCCCCAGCTTGCGCTACGACCTCTCGGTGTCCCGCTTCGGTAGGTCTTTATCGTCCCGCTAGACGTCGCTTTCGGCCGGACCAACAGACAACCGTATGTCCGTCTGCCGATGCCAAGCCTGCGGATCGTGTAGTGCAAGGCGGTCAGCTAGCGTGAGGCGAGGTACGACAGCCCCTCTTCCAGAGGGGTCAGACTCAGGCCAAACTCGCGCTGCAACGCCTCTGGCTGGCACTGGCTGTCGGCCAGCAGGAACATGGCCGCGTCGGCGGAGAAGGGAGGCCGTGGCAATAGCTCGGCCAGCCTTCCGGCAATCTGCAGGAACGCAGCCGGCAGGCGGACGATCGGCCGGTGTCGCCGCGAGATTTGCATGATGACCTTCAGGAACTCCTCGAGGGTCACGCACCGGGGCCCTCCCGCCTCGAAGACGCCATTGCGGCCGCGGCCTTCCACGGCGAGTTCCGCGCAGGTCGCCAGGTCCTCGACGAAGATGGGCTGCAACTTCTGGCGCCCGTTGCCGGGCACGACCAGGACCGGAGCAAAGCGCAGAGCGGCCGCAGCCATGCTGACAACGCGGTCACCCGGGCCGTAAACCAGCGACGGCCGAAAGATGGTGAATTCGAGACCGGACCGCCGAATAGCGTCTTCGGCCAGGCCTTTGGCGCGAAAGGCCGGATGGCGAGCGCGAGCGTCGGCGCCCACGCCGCTTACGTAGATGAACCGCGGCGCGCCGGCACGCCGGGCCGCCTCGAGCAGGGCAACTGTCGCGCCCAGGTCCACCTGTTCGAAGGTGCGCTTGCGTCCCGGGTCCTCGACCGGGTAGCCGTCGAACTGGACCGAAGTGAAGACCGCGCGTGCGCCGGCCAGCGCCTCGGGCAGTTCCTGCCCGCGAGTCGGTCCGAGCAGGTCAAGCTTCAGCAGTTGGACCGGATCGCGCCCGATTCGCGCGCGCGCCCGGGCGGGATCGCGCGTCAGCACGCGCACCTCGAGGTTGGGCTTGAGCGCGAGCCGATGCACCACGGCGCGGCCAATGAAACCCGAACCGCCAGCGACGACCACCGTCTCTTTCTTTGCCATGAGTTCTTGAGCAGGACTTGCCCCGGCCGCCGGGCAGCGCTGGCTGCTCGCCGCGCCCGCCCACCACCGCAGAGGCAGGTCAGGATTCGCTCAACGGTCGGCCAAGACCGCCTCTTCGAGGGTTGCCGCCTGTTGGATCGGGTCGAACCTTTCCAAAGTGAAGCGCGAAACCTCGGGCCGGCAGTTGATTCGGATTCGCACAGCGAAGGTCCCCAATCCTCGGTTAGTGTAAATGTAAAAGTCGCTGTAACGGTTCAACCCCGCCTGGAACCTTCGACCAAGCCGAAGAAACGAATTAAAAACCGACCCGTAAAAGGGCAGGCGAACCACGCCGCCGTGGGTGTGGCCGGAGAGCATCACGCCGGGCGACAAGTGACGCAGGTAGAGCGCCGTGTCCGGGTTATGCGCGAGCACGACCGTGCAATCGGTGCGGCGCACGCCGCGAAAGGCGCGCGCCGGCTCGGCCCGCCGCGACCAGAGATCGTCGATTCCGACGACCACCAGCGCCGCGGCGCGGCGATGGACGCGCCGGTGCTCGTTCACCAATACCGCGCCGCCGCTGCGCCGCAGCCTTTCGGAGATCGGGTCGAAGCAGCACCAGTGGTCGTGATTGCCGGCTACGGCGAACCAGGCAAGCTGCGGCTCAAGGCGCCTGAGCAGCGTGCCGACCGGTTCCAGGTAGCGGCGCATCGCCTCCGGGCGCGAGAAATAATCCCCGGTGAGAAAAACCAGTTCCGGCTTCTGCCGGTTGACTGCGTCGACCGCCTTTTCCAGCCGCTCCAGGTCTTCGTCGCGGTCAACGTGGAAGTCGCTCAACTGGCAGGCGACCATCCCCTCGAACTCGCGCGGCAGGCGGCGCACCGGCAGCCTGACCTTTACCAGTTGGGTCTTGTCGATGGTGCGCCGCCACAGAAGCTTAAGCGGGCGCAGCGGCACGTCGGTAAGACCTGCGCCGCGTGCCGCGCCGTTTTCCCAGGCACGCCTGGTGCGCCACGGTCCGGCGCCGCTGGCAATTCTTGCGCGCATGCTCGACTCAGAAAATCGTCCGCAACTGCGAAAAACCCTCGACCACGATCAATCGTTCGTGGCCCAGGTCCAGCTCTTCGTGCTCCAACTGCCAGGTCTTGGCATAAGGAATGTACACCGCACAAAGACCGGCCCGCAGGGCCGGATTGATGTCGGACCGAGGGCTGTTGCCAATCATAAAAGTCCGCCGGCACTCCAGCAGCTCCTGCGCAATCAGCCGGCGGTAAACCTCGGTGTCCTTCTCTGCCACCACGTCGACCCGGGAGAAGCGCGGCCTCAGTCCCGAAGCCTCCAGCTTGGCCAACTGCTCGTCGGGCTGTCCCTTGGTGAGCAGCATCAGGCGGTGGCGCCGGGAAAGTTCCGCGAGCGTTGCCTCTACCCCGGGCAAAAGCGGGCAAGGCCTGCTCGCCAGGTGCCGGCCGATCGCCTCGACCCGGGCGTGAAGGGGCTTGCCGGCCGACCCCGGCGCGAGTTCATCCACCGTTTCGTGCAGCGCCGCGACGAACGGGCCGCGCCCGTAGCCAAGTCGCCGGATGACCTCGATCTCGCGCCTGTGAATCGTTTCCTTAAGGCGGGCTTGGGTGCAGCCGATAGCTGCGCCGAGCATGGCGTTGGCGAACGCTTCTTCTGCGGCCAGGAAATGCGGATTGGAATCCCACAGGGTATCGTCGGCGTCAAAGATAAGGTTAAGCCGCCCGTTTACCATCGTCCGCGCCGCTTGCTTTTCAACAGCCCTCAAGCCCGAAGCCTCCGCTTGCACGTCCGCCGCGCAAAGAGCGCGTTTACCTCGCCGGAGCGCCAGCGCCCATTTTCGAGGGTGCGCCGCGGCGCCGCCCTGCGGTTGTCCGTTGGCCGCAGCCGGCGGGGCGGTGCGCCCGGGTTTCCGCGCCCGGCGCCGAGCGCGCGGCTCCCGCGCCGGGTTAGTTTACGCCGGCAGAGCCAGCCCCGGGTTTTAATTCCCGCTGATCGCCATTAAACTACCCTAAACTCTTATCTTAGCGCAGGCGGTCCCGATGAAGTACGGCATCTGCATGTTTCCCACGCATTATGCGATCCGGCCCGACGAGCTGGCCGCGGCGGCCGAGCAAAGAGGGTTCGAGTCGGTGTTTTTCCCGGAGCACACCCATATTCCGGCTTCGCGCCGGACGCCCTTTCCCGGCGGCAGCGAGCTGCCTCGGCAATACATCCACACCTACGATCCGTTCGTGGCGCTGGGGCTGGCGGCTGCGGCCACGCGCAGGATTCGGCTGGCCACGGGAATTTGCCTGGTCATCCAGCGCGACCCGATCGTGCTGGCCAAGGAAGTGGCCAGCCTCGACCACCTGTCAGGCGGGCGTTTCATTTTCGGGATTGGCGGCGGCTGGAACGTCGAAGAGATGGAAAACCACGGCACCGCCTTCAAGCGCCGATGGCAGGTGCTGCGCGAGCGGATCGAAGCGATGACGGCGATTTGGACCGGCGAGGAAGCGTCCTACCAGGGAACTTTCGTCAAGTTCGACCGCATCTGGTCCTATCCCAAGCCGCTCCAGAAGCCGCGTCCCCCGGTGCTCTTGGGCTCGAACCAGCCCGCCGCTTTCCGGCGCGTGGTCCGCTACTGTGACGGCTGGCTGCCCAACGCCTACCGCTATCGCGACATTGCCGCCGGCATCCGCGAACTGCACCGTACGGCCGAGCAGATGGGGCGGGAGCCGGCGTCGGTTCGTGTTTCGGTTTTTGCCGCCCCACCCGACAAGGCCGTCATCGAGGGCTACGAGGCGGTGGGCGTGGAGCGGGCGATCTTCGCCATCGCCGCCGAAGAGCGCGACAAGGTGCTGGCGGCGCTCGACCGTCTGGCCGCCCTGATTTAAGGCGGCCCCTGCGGCAAGGCAACCGGGCGCGGCGTCAGAGCGCCTCGAGGTTGGCCGTTTCGTCGCCCGCGTCGGTAACGAACATGTGGCCTGGGGCGTGCGTGATCGCAAGCTCCACGCGGGCCGTCTCGAGCGCGAGCTGGGGCGTTACCCCGCAGGCCCAGAAGACGGGAACTTCGCCTTGCTCGACGCTTACCGCCTCCCCGAAGTCAACGCGCGCCAGCTCTTCGATACCCAGCGCCTTCGGCGCGCCAACGTGGATCGGCACTCCATGGGCCAGGGGATAGCGCGCCGTCAGCGCCGCAACTCTGGCCACCAGGCCGGCTGCAACCGGGCGCATCGAGACCACCATCGGGCCGCCAAAAATTCCGGCCGGCGTGGTCGCCCGATTGGTCCGGTACATCGGCACATTTCGCCCCTGCTCGATATGGCGCACCGGGATTCCCGCCCGCAGCATCGCGGTTTCAAAGGTGAAGCTGCATCCGATGAGGAACGTCACCAGGTCGGGGCGCCAGACCTCGCGCGCGTCAGCGATCTCGCCCGCGCACTGCCCATGGCGAAAAACGCGGTAGCGCGGCACGTCGGTGCGCACGTCCGAGCCGCGCGCGTGGCGCGACTCGTAGCGTCCGGCTTCGAGCACCTCGATTAGCGGCATCGGCTTGGGATTGCGCGTAACGTACAACAGGAAGTCGAACGCGTTGCGCTCGGGCAAAGCCACCAGGTTCGCCTGGAGCTTGCCCGGAGCCTGCCCGGCGGTGGGCGCGGCGAACCGGCCGGCGCGCGCCTGCTGCCTAAGCGTAGCGGCATCCAGTGTTTCCAAGGCTCTCTCCTAATCTATCCGGCGCCGTGCGCGCCATGGTTAGCCGTGCCTGCCTTGCTGCCTGGGCCGGCGGTCTCAGCCGGCCGGCGGCTGTTGTTCCGGCATCGATGCCTTGACCGAAGCATCGGTGGTTACGGGTCTCGCTAGTCGTTTTTCATTTCCGCCTGCGGCCAAGCGCGCAAGCCGGCGCGCCGTTCATAGTATAGCCCGGCCTCGGCTTTAGGAGTCCCGGTCATCGCCGGCAACCACGCCGCTTATCAGGTTCTCGCGGTAGAGGGCTGCAGCGTCCAGTTGGGCCGCCCGATCGGCTGGCTCGAGCTGCTCGATCAGGCTGCGCAACGCCGTCTCCTGCTCCCGGCGGATTCTTTCGGCCTCGCCAACCTCGACCGGGGCAAAACGGACCCGGTCGCCCGGCCTGCGGCGCCCCACCACGGGCAGGTCAGCCGAGATCACGGCGGCAATCTTCGGATAGCCGCCGGTGGTCGGATGGTCGGCAAGCAAAACGATCGGCTGGCCGTGGCCCGGCACCTGGATCGCGCCCGTGGCGATCGCGTCGGAGGTGATGTCGTAGCCTTGACGATGCGCCAGGCGCGGGCCTTCCAGGCGCAGTCCCATGCGGTCGGCGTTGGCCGATACGATATACTCGGCCGCGAAAAACATCGCCAGCGCCTCGGGCGTGAAATAGTCCTGCTGCGGACCCAAGACGACGCGCAGCGGCTGCTGCAATCCCGCGCCGGGAGGCCTCGCCACCCGCAGCTCGACGCGGGGCGGCGCGGCGCCGGCGGCCAGCGCCAGCAACTCGCCCGCCGCAAGCGGGCGCCCGGCAAAGCCGCCGAGGCGGCCGCGGACAAACGTTGCGCGGCTCCCGAGGTAAGGTGCGACCGCGAATCCGCCTTCGACCGCAAGATAGCAGCAGGCGCTGGCGTCCGGCCCTTCGACGCGAAAAATCTCGCCTTCAAAAAGCCGCACGCTTTGCCAGGCGGGGAGACTTGATGGCATGCGGCCGGCAATTTCGAGCTTCGCCCCTTGTCCGCCGGCCAACGCAAGCCGCACCGACTCCGCCATCACCGCCAGCGTCGGCCCCTGGTGGAGAATCTCCAGGGCCGCGGTCTCCGGTGGGTTGCCGACCAGCCGATTCGCAATTCTCAGGCTAAGGTTGTCCAGAGCGCCCGACACCGGGATGCCGATCTCCTGGTAGCCGAACCGTCCGAGGTCCTGCAGCGTTGTGTGCAGGCCGGGCGACACTACCTTGAGGAAGGGGTTCACCGGCACAGCGCCCGGCGCGCCAACTCATAGCTGCCGGCCTCGACCCGCGCCCGGACGGCCTCAAACTCGCGCCCATCCACCGGCTCGAACAGCACCGCGTCGCCCGGCGCGAAAAGCGCTGGAGGCTCCCGCCCCGGTGTGAAAAGCGCCAGCGGCGTGGCGCCCAACACGTGCCAGCCGCCCGGGCTCTCCATCGGATAAATGACGGTCAGCGTGGTCGCGATGGCAACCGAGCCGGCCGGCACACGCACCCTGGGCTCGGCCCGGCGCGGCAAGACTAACCGATCATCCAGGTCTCCCAGGTACGGAAGGCCGGGCAAAAAGCCGATCATGTAGACGTGGTAGCGCTTGCGGCTGTGCCGGGCGACCACCTCTTCGGGGCCAAGCTTTACCCGCGCGGCAACCTCGGCTAGGTCAAGCGCGTAGGGCGGTTCGTAACAAACCGGCACGCGCCAGAGCGAAGCCTGCCGGCGGACCTCGCGCGACGCTTCAAGCAACCGGTTGATCGAGGACTCAAGCTCGGCTGC
This sequence comes from Deltaproteobacteria bacterium, assembly GCA_021794015.1. Lineage (GTDB taxonomy): Bacteria > Desulfobacterota > Binatia > Binatales > Binataceae > JAJYRQ01. The sequence goes on from JAJYRQ010000013.1 coordinate 53,928, forward strand.
CCCGGTCGCCAGCGGATCGTAATGGACCATCAGCGAGCGAAAGGTCGGCACCGTCTCCACCACCCCTGGCAGCCGAGCTTCCACGAGCGCGGCGTTAAGCGACAGCACCCGCTCGCTGAGCGCCCGGTCAACCTGGTTGCCGAACTCAACCACCAGCGCCGTATCCCCGCAGGCAAGAAACCGCGCCCTCGATGCGCCGCCGTTGGCCATCGGTCGCTTGCGTCTACCTCGCACCGGGCAGCCGGGAGCCGCGCATCCGGCGCTGCCCCATCCGGCACCCGCTTTTACTATACTGTGCAATGGCATCCGGCAAGCTCCGGCGCAAGCCGGGGCGTGAAGTTTCGGCCGCCGAACTGGCGGCCCGGCCGCCGCCTGAATCCGCCGGCAAGCCGGCTGCAGGTCCGGCAGCGCAACGGAGCGGCAGCCGCAGCCCGAGGGCAAGCTCAAGCCGGCCAAGAGAGCCTGCGACAGGGAGTTTAGTCCGATGGCGACCAGGATCGATCTCAATGCGGACATGGGAGAAGGCTTCGGCGTCTACACGATGGGCCATGACGAGGCGCTTTTGGAAACGGTCACGTCGGCCAACGTTGCCTGCGGCTTTCACGCCGGCGATCCGAAGATAATGCATCGGCTCGTCACCCTGGCTGCCGCCAAGGGCGTCAACCTCGGGGCGCATCCGGGTTTTGACGACCTCGCCGGCTTCGGCCGCCGCCGCATCGAGATGAGCCTCGACGAGATCGAGTACCTGGTCGCCTACCAGATTGGCGCGCTGGCGGCGATGGCCGCTTACGGCGGGATAAGACTTGGCCACGTCAAGGCGCACGGCGCACTGAACAATATCGCGGCGGAGAACCTCGAGGTGGCGCTGGCCATCGGACGCGCAATCAAGACCGTGGATGCGAACCTCATCTACGTCGTTCTTTCCGGCTCCGAGATGGAACGCGCCGGCAAAAAGCTGGGCTTGGCGACGGCCCGCGAAGGCTTTTGCGACCGGCTCTACGAAGACGACGGCAACCTGACGCCGCGCCGGATTGCCGGCGCGGTCATCTCCGACCCCGAGCTGGCCGCCCAGCGAGCGGTGCAGATGGCGCTGGCGGGCGAAGTGGTCTCGCGCAGCGGCCAACGAATCCGCCGACAGGTCGAAACCATTTGCATCCACGGCGACGCGCCGACGGCTGTGGCCGTCGCCCGCGCGGTGCGCCGCCGGCTGCAAGAGTCGGCAGTCGAGGTCGTAGCCTTGACCGGGATGGGACTTGGGTGACCCGTCTGTTGGGCATCCAGTGACCAGCTCCTTGGCGCGGCAGGCGCGTTGTGCCGTTGGCCACTTGACGGGCTTTGGCTGTTCTGCCGACAGTCAGAATAGATGGCCGATGTCGCGTCAACCCTTGGCGCCGCAGTCATTGCCGACGACGTAACCGGGGCCAACGCCAGCGCTGCGCTGCTGCTCGCGGCGGGGCTTCGCGCCTTCACCGCGCTCGATTCGGTTGCGGCAGAGCAGGCGCTGTCCCAATTGGGGGTCGAAGCCCTGGCGGTCTCGACCGGCAGCCGCAATCTTGCGCCGGCGCAGGCGGCCGAGCGGGTGCGCCTGCTCGCCGAGCAGCTCGTGCGCGCCCACTCGGTGCGGCTGAACAAACGCATCGACAGCACGCTTCGCGGCAATCTGGGAGCGGAGCTGGACGCGGTGCTGGAGGTCTTCCAGCGCCGGGTCTGCCGGCAGGCGTGCGCCGTGGTCGTCGCGGCCCATCCGCGCGGCGGCCGCATCTGCCTGGGCGGCTACCTGCTGGTCAACGGGCTGGCGGTGAGCGAGACCGAAGCGGCGCGCGATCCCTACTGGCCGGTGCGCCAGAGCGAGGTGTTAAAAGTGTTGGCGCAACAAAGCCGCCGCAGCATGGCGCATGTCCCGCTGGGCGCCGTACTCGGGGGACGCGAGAGCCTTCTGCGCGCGCTCACCCGGGCGGCCTCGGCGGCCGAAATCGTGCTGGTGGACGCCGTCACCGATCATCACCTCGAGACAATTGCCGACGCGCTCGACGCCTCGCCTATCCCCTACCTGCTGGCCGATCCAGGCCCCGCCTTTGCCGCCTGGATTGCACGCGGCGTGCGCGGCAGCAAGCCGTCCGGCGGGTATCCCGGCCCCGCGCCACCGCACATCGTCAAGCCAGCCGATACGGTCCCGCCGCTGGTGATAGCCGGGAGCAGCTCGCTTAAAACCATCGAGCAAGTGCGCTTGCTCTTGACCAGCCGGCGCGCCGCCGTCGTGCTGGTCGATCCCGATAAAATTGGCCGCAACGAAGGTCCGGGCACGATAAACGGCGCTGCCGAGGAACTTGCACACCACTGCAGCCGGGCCCAGGCCGACGCCCTTGAGGCAATCGTCCTGGCAACCGCCGCGCCGCCGGCCGCGCCCTGTCAGGCTGGCGCCGAGCTGGGAGCGGCGACCGCACGCGCGTTGGCTTGCGTGGCGGCCAGAGCATTGGCCGGATGCAAATCAGCGCCGCCCGGGCTGGTCGTGACCGGGGGCGACGTGGCGCTGGCGGTGTGCGAGGCGCTGGGCGGGCGCGGGATTGAACCGCTGGGCGAGATCGAGCCGTTAATCGTTGCCGGGCGTTTGCGGGGCGGGCCTTACTCGGGTCTGGCGCTCTGCACCAAGGGCGGCCTGGTTGGCAGTCCGGGCGCGCTTGAGGCGTGCGTGGACTGGCTGCGCCGGGTCCCCGCGCTTGCCTGAAAAGGCTTGATTCTCCGCCGAACGGAGCAAGCTTTGCGCGCCGGTCCCTGCCAGCGCCGCGTGCGCCGGCGAGGCTTAGAATTTCTCCGTGAACGGGCGAAGGTCGATCTCTTGCGTCCAGGCGCTGCGCTCCTGCTGGGCAAGATGGCAGTAGGTCTCAGCAATAGCCGCCGGTGCAAGCATCTCTTGCGGCTTCAGTTCCGGTCGGAGCTGGCGGATAACCGGCATATCGATCGGGCCGTCGATGTTGACGTAGGCGACGTGGATGCCCTGTGGCGCGAGCTCCCGCGCCATCACCTGCCCCAGCCCGCGCAGCGCGAACTTCGCCGGCCCGAAGGCGGCCGCCGCCCGCTCGACGAACTCGAGCCGGTCGTTGCCCCAGAACATTTCGTCACCAACAAAAAACGTCGGCGCTCCGAACGCGCCGCGGCGAGCCGCCTCGGCGGTGTTGCGCCGCAATTCGTCCTTGGCCGCCTGCTCCTCGCTCATCGCCATGAGCCGCGCCGCGTCAAGGCCCGCCTGCTCCAACGCTTCGCGCATCGCGCCGGCGTCGCCCAGGTCGAGCCCGCGCGCCCAGAAGGCGTCGAAGATCGCGCGATGGTACCCGGGAAAGAGGCCCGCCTGCTGCGCCGCGACCGCGCCGCGCTCCCGCCGGCGGCGGGCGGCGCTACGAGTACCGGCTGACCGACAAGGGGCGAGCGCTGTTTCCCGCCATTACGGCGCTGCGCCAATGGGCCGACCGTTGGGTTCTGGGCACGGACAAGGCGCCGATGCACGCCGTTGAGATAGCCTCGGGCGAGGAGATCGCCGAGGTCAGGGTCTTAAGCCGCGCCGGCCGCGAGCTTGCACCCTGGGACGTCGCCCTCATCGCCGGACCGGGCGCGACCCGCGCGACCCGCGCCCGCCTCGAAGCCATCCTGAAGGCGCGAAAGCTGGCTTGAGCGCATCCCGACCGCGATTGGACGAGCGCGAGCCGGCTCGCAGGCGGCGGCGCAGTTCGGTGCGGCGGCATCCGGGCTAGGCGCGGCGGTGCCGGCCGCGATGCCCGTGATGACGGCGGTCGATTAGCCGATGCGGCGTTCGGCCGCGCTGGCGCCGCTTGGCCGAGCCGGCGCGGCGGCGGACTTGCCCGGCCATCGGACGCGCCCCGGTCCTGTAGGCGGCGTAGCTTAGGCGCGGCCGGGGATGCAGCGCCACGGTGACCGGGGGCGGCGGCGGCGCGGCCTCGCGGCTGACGCCGGGAAAGAACTTCTCCGCATCGCGCTGCACGGTCAGCGCGGCCAGAAACTCGGCATAGTAGTTCTTCACCGCGAAGCCGAAGCTTCGACCGTCGTAAACCATGAGCATCCGCTCGAAATCGTTGTTACAGGCCCGCGCCGCCCGCGCCGTTCCGTTGCTGCCGTAGTTGTAAGCGGTGATCGCCAGCGGCCAGCTATGGAACAATTCATAGTTCTCGCGCAGCAGCTCGGCCGCCGCTTCGGTCGAGCGCAACGGATCGAGCCGTTCGTCGAAGTATCGGCTAATCCGCAGGTACTGCCGCCCGGTGCCGGCGGTGAACTGCCAGAGTCCGACCGCGCCTGCCTTCGAGCGCGCGTTTGCAATAAAGCCCGACTCCACCGCGACCAGCGCGGTCAACTGCGGCGGCAGGCCGTTGGCCCTTAAGATGCGCTCCATCGCCGGACGGTAGTACCGGCCGAGCAGAAGACTCCGCTTAAACGGCTCGCGCAGCCCCTGCTGCACCCGCAGGTTGTCGGCCGCAAGCAGGTAGGTCACAGGCGACCCGCCGCCGAAAAGCGCAGCCACCCGCCGCTGCTCGTAATCGGGCGCGAGCCCACCGGCAGCCATCCCCAGGAACAGATGGCGGTACTTGTCCTTCAGGTAATCGCTGACCCGCGCCGCTTCGTCCCGGCTCGGCGTACCCGAGCCGGGCAGGTGCAGCACCTGGTAGACGCGTCTTAAGTCGCTGCGGTCGTGAACTACAAAGTCGCGTGTCGAGTAGCGCGTGAAGACCGCGGTCCAGAACTCGACGTTGGGCTTAAGCAGCACCGGAACTGGAAAAGCCTCGGCAGCCAGCGGCTCGGCCGCGGCTTTGCCCCCTGCCGCAGCGAGCAGTACCAGGATGGCCAGCACCGCGGCGCCTGCCGCCCTTATTCGCCAACAGACCTTCACCAAAGCCCCCTTCTCCGCTGCCCCGCCAGCGAACACCATCTCCTGCCGTCGCAATTTGCCTGCCATCCGGCCGGCAGGCCAATCTGCCTGGCAGGCTTTGCGCGCCTTTCGACCGCAGAGGGTAAAGATGCTCCAGTTGCGCGCAACACGCAAGCCTTCGCGGCTCCCAAACGGCGCAAAGAGCCGGGAGCAAGCATTAGCGCCGTCATTCGAACCAGGCCCTCTCTCTCGCGCCTGAAAGGCCGCCGGCGCCGTTCGCCTGTGCCAAAATAACGCCGCCTGAGCGTCAAACCGTTGTCCGGCTCGATGGCGCGCCTGGCTGCATCGCCCGCCTCCGGTGCGCCCGGACAACAGCGTGTGCACCGGCGCAGCGCCCTCGGCTAGAAACGGAAGCGGCTGCCGACGCTGTTTTGAACAAATGCATCGGGCATCGTCGCCGCGATGGCGTGCGTGGCTTTCCAGCCGGTGCAGTGCGCCGGCACGACCACGGCCGGCCGCACCTCCTTGAGCGCTGCGACCGTCGGTTCAATTGCCGGCTCGAAAAGCGGACCCGATAGATGGAAGCCGCCGATAACCGCGTGAATCCGTTTCACGCCGCAGAGCGCGCGCACATGGCGAATCGTGTTGATAACGCCCGCGTGACCGCAACCCGTGAGAACAACCAGCCCCTTGCCTTTGACGTTCAGCGCCAGAGCCTGGTCGTCGTGGATAAACGGGTCGGGCTGCCAGCGGCGGCCCATCCGCGCCCAGTGAATCGGGAATCCCCGCTCGAAGTCGGTTGTACGCTCGATCTGGCCGCTTATTAGCGCGGTATCGTCGAGCAGCATCGACGGCGCCCGTTGCTCGATGAGTTCAATTCCTTCATGGCGCAGCACGCGCGAATCGGGTGGCGGCAGCGGCAGCTCGTGGCCGTCGGGGAGTACCAGCTTGCGCATAAGCCTTGCGTCGGGGTGAAGCAAAAGCGGCATCCGGCGCCGGCCCAGTCGCCTGACGAGTCCGCTTAGGCCGTTGGTGTGGTCGATATGGCCGTGGCTCAGCACGATGGCGCGCAGCTCGTTGGGCTTTACCTGGAGCACGTCGAGATTGTGGGCCAGGCCTCCGCGCGAGAGCCCCGTGTCGAAAAGCAGCGAACGCGAGACCCCGTTGGCTAGAACCGTGACCAGGGCCGAAAAGCCATGCTCGGCCTGAAGCTCGCGCCGGCCCGGGGGAGAGCCCAGCGTGAAGCGCTTGACCCGGTCGCTGCTTGTAAGGAGCATGTCGGAGATGTTGTCGACGACGGTCAGAATCTCGACCGCGTCTGCTTCTTTGAGCGCCAGGGTTGCCATGAAACAAGCCTCTCCTTGGTTCGCGGACCGAGACGGGAAAAACGCTAAACGCCCCGCCCGCCGCCGCGCCGGCCAACCAGCCGGGCGCCGGCCGCCCGCTTAACGCCGATGACACAGGTTATCCTTATCACAGGCGGGGCGCGTAGTGGAAAAAGCAATTACGCCCTAAACCGCGCGCTCGAGACCGGTGCGCGCCGCCCGGTTTTCGTCGCAACCGCCAAGCCGCTTGACCGGGAGATGGCGGCCAGGATCGAGGCCCACCGCCAAAGCCGGCCGCCCGTCTTCCGCACCGTGGAGGCGGCGCTGGAGCTTCCCGAAAAGCTTGCCGAGCTTGGTAGCGAGCCCGATGTCGTGATAGTCGATTGTCTTACGCTCTGGCTGAGCAATCTCGTCATGGCGGGACTCAGCGACTCGACGATAGCGCAGCGTGGCCAGGAACTGGCGCAAGCTCTGCGGCAAGCCGGCTTTGCCAGCCTGGTGGTCAGCAACGAGGTCGGCTGGGGGATCGTCCCTGACAACGCGCTGGGACGGCGCTTTCGCGATCTGCTGGGGACCCTCAACCAGGAACTTGCGGCGCTAGCCGACGAGGTCGTCCTGATGGTTGCCGGCCTGCCGCTTCGCCTCAAGTAAGTCCGTCATCGTTCTAGCCATTGCGCGCCATCGATGGGCGAGGCGAGCAGGTCCTTTACATCGGCTGGTCAAGATTGGGGTCGTAGTCGAGTTCCTTCGCCCGCATCGACGGCACCGGGGTTTCGTACTGGTATCTCTTTCTGGCCGTCTCCGTCGGATCGGTTTCCGGCGTGACCAGCCCGGCCGGCGGATTATTCAGCCGCTCCTTCCCGTTGGGCTGATACGCCTCAACCTTGCGCTTATTCGACGCCGGTGTCTTCGCCATGGTTATGCAGCCTCGTATTCGCGGTAAACGAGCGGTCGCTGATTCCGGCCGACGTCGTACACCAAGTCGAGCGACATGATGACGAAGAACGCACGGAAACTGAAGTTGACGTGCTCGAGCTCCACGCCTTTCGCCCTCGCTTCCCGCTTCGCCCGAACAATTCCGCTATCGAGCTCGGTCATCACTTTCTGAAAGTCCTCCGTCGTCGCGCGCGCTACTTCCAAACCGGTTGTTTCACTGGATGGCCAAGTCAGCATGAAGTCCGGCGATTCACCGCGCTCAAGCTGAAGCGGGTAATTCAAGCCGGGATTCCCGTTTTCCGAGTTGACTACCGATAAGGGAGGGGCTTGGCGAACTTTTCCAGCTCGATCGCGCGAGCACTGGCGACATCATCGAGTCGCCGAGCTTGGCTGGTGAGATCGAGTCGAAGACTATGAAGAACTAATACGCCTGAAGCAGCCCAGAAATGGCATGCTTCAGAGGGAAAAGCAGGTGACCAGGGACCAAGCTGAACGCCGCCTCAACTTCGCGTTTGTGTGGCTAAAGAGAATGTTACTCAAGGAGCCGCTATCGACCCGACACAGATACGGCCGTAGCCGGCTCTTCTGCGATGTCGCAGCGTAATCCGCTCGGGGGTTCTCACTTCAACTGAACGGTGACCTGGTCTGAGAGGCCGAGGTCGGCGATCGCTTGCTGCAGGTCGCGCACGAGCTGTGCCGCCCGGTTGCCAGCGATCTCCAAATGGAAGTTCACGCCGAGGTGCGGTTCTGCTTGAGCGGAGCGGAGCTTGGGTATTATTCGGATGCCGACCTTGTTCCAGAGCTCCGGCGGGATTGCTCCGGTCAGGGTCAGGATATGAGATTGCTCAGGCGGGACAGCCTCAACGTGGCCCGTCGGGGTCGCCGATGCTGTTTCAGTCCCACCGCCGGCGGGGGCTGATGCCTGCGTGCTCTCGGATTCGAGGGTGAACGACTTGGCCGACCCTGCTCGCAGCGCTTCAGCGCGCTCGCGCCGGAGCAGGTAGATGCCGGCGTCGAAAGCCACCTCGTCCGGCGAGATTAGCTCGCGGAACCACACCCGTTCGAAGCCGCCGCCCGGCTGATCGCCGGAAGCAAGGGCGAAATCGCCTTTGGCCACGAACTCCGGGACCTTGCGCTTCAGGTACTCATCCGGATTGATCACGCGGTCGAGCGAGCCGTCGAGAAAAGCCTGCCGCAGGCTTCTAAGCGGCCACGCGCCAGTCGCTTTGAACGCCTCGGGCCAGCGCCTTTCCAGCCAACTGGCCCCCGGCGATTCGTTGATCAGGGCATTTGAGCGCAACGCCCTAAGAACACGGTCCGAAAGCGATTGGGCGCCGCTCGAATGGCCCGCGCCCAGGTCTATCACCGCCAGACCGTCTTCGGACTTGGGGTCGGCGAAGACGATAAACCGATAGCTCGCCCAGACTTCTTCGCGCGCCTCCTCCTCGGCGCCCTTTACCTTGGATGCGACCTCGCGCAGCTCGCCCGGCTCGAATTCTCCGCCTAGCGTTCCGTCGGTTATCTCACGATGGACCCGCTGCCACGCGAGCCGTTCCTCCACCCTGTCGCGAAGCTCGCGCCCGGCCTTCTTAACGCACCAAATCAGCGACGCCGGATAAAGCCGCGGCGACTTGCCGCGCATCCGCGTCCATTCTCCGAGCTTGACCCGAAGCTCGCCGCTTTCGGTCCACGCATCGTCCGGCTCGACGATCACCAGGTTGAGCTGCGGCATATCCTCGATGTCGGCGCTCTCCCTCGGGAACGGCTTCTGAACCTGCAGCACGCTGCCCGCCCGGAACTGGCTCTCGACCAGCTTTTCGGTCGCTTTGCGCACCTCGGTATCGTCGAGCGAGGCGCGCCGGTCGTAGACGACCTTTTCAAGCTTTGGTTTAAGTCCGAACCGGTATCCGTCCGTGCCTGCCTTGCGGATGTAAAACGCGCGGCTCTCCAGCGCCGCCGCCGCGTTGTCGATCGAGGTCGTATCGACCTCAGCGTCTCCCAGAGCGAAACGCAGCTCCGGCAGATGGGCGATCTGATCGCTCTGGCCGCCCGATGATTCGAACAGGATCGCCGTTCCGACTCGGCGATGGATTCCCCGAAGCGGTCCTTTGGTGTCGGCGTCGAGCGCCGAAGCCTTGTTGTGCTCGCCGGCGATATCGCTGTCGAGCGCCGGGTCAAGCCGCATCTCGCCCAACTGCCCGAGCACGACCGAGCGGAACTCGCGCGCCTCAAGCGGCGCCGATCCGAGCGTAATCAGCGGCTCGCGGCGCGCCTCGACGTAAGCTTTCCCGAACGCCAGCGAGATCCACTGGGCGAGCATCGCGAGTGTGCCGCGCGTTTGCTGAAACTGCGTGAGCGAGCGCCATTTGCGTTGAAAGACGGTCAGTGCCGCCGGATGGAACGGGTAGCAGGTCTCGAAGCGTGTCCTCAGGTAGTCGCGCGCCTTCGCTTCGGTGGCCGCGCTATCGACCGCCGTCCACTCCGGCGGAAGCTCCGCGCGATGCTCGAAGCACCAGTCCGCGTAGCTGCGTGCTACGGCCTTGCGCGTTGGTTCCTTACCGAGGCCCTCGAACAGGCGCAGCCGCACCACCTCGCTGATCTCCGCCTCGTCGTTGACCAGCAGGTCTTTCGCCACGCGCTTGACCACCTTGGTGATCCTCTCCTGCCAAAGAAGGTCCGACTCGCTCATCTCGACCTGGCTTCGCGGCAGGCTTATTACGCACGCGCTGCCGCGCGCGCCGGTCATCGCAACCGTCAGGTTCTGGATGAACGCGTAGAAGCCTTCGGCCAGATTGCGATGGCGGTTCAGGAAGTTCAGCACCTCATCAAAGAGAATCAGCACCGAGCCGCCAGCCTGGTCGATAACCCGCCCGATCGCCTCGGTGCCGGGCGCCGTGGTTCGCGCCGCGGCTCCGAGCGCGGCGACGCCGGCGTCGCCGGCAAGCTGGCGGGCAATATCGATCCATGGCGTCTCGCGCGTTGCGCTCGGGTCCCACGCGTTGCCGACGAAGACTGCAACTTTGCTGTGTTCGGGCAGCCTGTCGACGCCGAGTTGGTGGCGCAGATCGCCGCCCATCGCCTTGGCGTACTCGTGGTTTTTGACAAGATGGTAGAGGGCCGCGAGCGTATGGGTCTTGCCGCCGCCGAATTGGGTGATGAGCGTCAGGACCGGCGCGGCATTGACCGTTTCGCCGAGAAGCCGCCGCGCAACCATCCCCATATGCTCGCGCAGGGCTTTGGTGAAGCAGGTGCGGGCGAAGAACTTCGCCGGGTCTCTGTAGTCCTCCGGCGCGGTGCCGGCGACCACCTGCTCGAGCGCGATCGCGAATTCGTCGGGATTGAACGAGCGCCCCTCCCGAACCTCCGGTCGCGGCTGAACGACTTTGTACCAGGGCTCCATCGATCAAGCCTCGGCTCCCTCACGGCTTCGAACTTTTCCCGGCTCGATCACCGTGAAGCGCCGGCAGAGTTTGTCGCCGAGGGTCTTGACCGCCTCCGCGGTCGTGCGAGCCATGGCCGCTCTCACGTTGCCCGGGAAGCGCAGCAGAACCACGCCGCTGGTTTGTCGGTTCCGCGCGTACGCGAGTTCACCGAAATCCTTGTCTTCGGTGATGAGCACGCAATTCTTCTTGCGCGCCAGCTCCAACGCCCCTTCGTCGGGAATCCGAGGAGAAATCTCCCCGGCCCCTATCGCCGCGTGGCCCTCCGCGCGCAGCGCGCGGACGACGGCAAAACCGCAGCTTTCGTCCGCGACGAGCTTCACGCGCTACGCCTTGGACGAGGCCTCAGAGTTGGGGAGCAGGATTATCTCCTCATGCGCGACCGTATCCGCTCCGTACCGGCTCGCGGCCCGGATGTCGTCGCGAGTCAGCCTCGGAAAGGCGTCAAGAAGCTCCTCATCCGAGCAGCCCTCGGAAAGCTTGCGCAGAATCAACTCCACCGTGATTCGCGTGCCTCGAATCACCGGTTTGCCCATCATCACGTGCGGATTGATCTCGATCCTGTCGGTTGTCATCGCCAGCCCCTCCCCCAGAGCCTCACTTAATCCCTGCGAGCGCATGCGCCTGCGTGCACTCGGCCAGGTCACAGTAAGGGGGACGAGTCAAGCATACGGTAAAACAATACTCTCTCCCTCGGAGTAGCTCGAGTGCGGAATCGTAATCAGCTCGAGAGGCGACCAGGATCGCAATACCGTACCGGCCGTCTGCTCCCGTCGGCGCCCACGGCGGCCCCTCCCAACGCCACACCCCGTTCTCCTCCGGACCCCTCACCTCCCACCTCTGTTCGTCGCCAATGTGGCCATGCAGCGACTTGTTAAACTGCATGCGCTGGCTCTCGGAATCGAATGCCGTCACAATCGCGATAACCACAGGTCTTACCTCAATTCTGACGGTAGCAGAGCAGCAGCATGGCATCCAGCGGGCATTGTTCTTCGCTGCGCTTGGGGTAAAGGGGAGCTGGGGCATTGCCGACTCGGCCTTGGGCATCGTGCGCAGCGCGTTTGGCTGCCCCGAGACCTGAAGCGGCATCGCCAGATGCCCCCGGTCGAGCGTCGTGGCGCCCGGCGCGACGGTCGGCGCTTCACCCGACCTCACCCCTTGCCCCTCTCCCTTCCGGAGAGGGGAACGGCGCGCGCGGCGGCGCGGAGCCGGCGGCGACCTGGCTGCGCGCGCGGCTGAACGACTTTGTACCAGGGTTCCATTAACGACTCAGTTTGCGGCGACCGGCTTTAGCGACGACATCCCAAGCTCGTTGAGAATTTCCCGCAACACCGCTTCATCCGGCGGCGATGTGAAGAAGAACCAGAACTCATGATTCGGAACGGCAGCGCCAAGACGGTTTTGGAGCCAGGCATCGCTTTTGTCATCGACAACTTCAGACGAGAAAATCTTCCGCGCGTCTGTGCTTATCCAAATGCACCGCATCGCATGCCACTTGAATCCTGCGTTTCTCAACAAATCCTCTTTGCTCATCGCGCTCTTGTCCCCATGTTCTCCAGCGATTGGCTCATACTTTCATCTCGGAACGGCCATAAGCATGGCGTCCAGCAGGCGTTTTTCCTCGCTGTCGCGCGGATAGAGCGCCGACAGGGCGTTGGCGAGGCGGAGGAAGTCCGGGCCGCGATCCTGCTCGGCCTTGAGCATCGTGCGCAGCGCGTTCGCCTGCCCCGAGGCCTGCAGCAGCATCGCGATATGCACCCGGTCAAGCGTCGTGGCGCCCGGCGCGACGGTCGGCGCTTCATCCGACCTCACCCCTTGCCCCTCTCCCTTCCGGAGAGGGGAACGGCCCGCGCGGCGGCGCGGAGCAAGCGCCCGCGCCTTGGCCAGCAACTCCCGATTGACCGTGGCCAGACCGGCCAGGTTTTCCGGCCGCGTCAGCAGCTCGGCCTCAAACGACTGCAGGCGCGAGCTCAAGGCGCCGCCGCGCTCGACAACCTTTTCGCAGCCGATCAGCCGGAAGGCCGGGTCTTCGGCAAGCCGCTCGGCGTCGTTCACATCCTCGTAGCCCGCCAGCCGGCTGTAGATCGACTGCCGCACGAGCTCGGCCAAGGGCAGCTGGCTGTTCTTGCCTCGCCCGTCCACCAAGTGGCGCTCAATCAGTTCGCCGAAGCCCAGCCGTTCGTCCAGCTCCCGCACTAAGAGCAAACCGCCGTCCGAGGTCACCCGCGAACCCTGGAACTCCACTCGCACGGATCTGTTGAAGGATAGCTGAAAGGGGCCCTCTTGCGTCTCACCCACCGCCGCTCCACCTCCGCGCCGCAACGATCGCGTCCAAACCCGTGCCCATCAAGGACTTTACGATATTCTACCAAATCGGTAGTCAACCTGGAAAACGGAAATCCGAGTCTACATGTTCAATACTGCCGTGTGGGGCGGCGGCGGTTCTGCGGGAACCGCATTGTCGGCGAGGCTCTGACGGCGAGCGCGGTGGCATTCCCGTTTGAAGGGCCGCTGGTGCTGGGGTTCCCGTTGGAGGGTGGCGCGGTCGCGGATAGTTTGGTGGCCGGCGCTTGGCTGTTGGCCGCTGCTTTTTCGCCGGCGTAGGCGGATCGGTCTCGGGCGTGACCATGCCCGCCGGCGGATTGTTCAGCCGCTCCCTGCCTTTGTGCTGATACGCCTCAACCTTCCGCTTGCCTGACTTCTTTCCTGGCATATTCCCCGCGCCTCACACGCCTGAGACCCGGTTAGCGAGCGCTATTGTCCCCTTGGGGGAAGCGTCGCACCAAGCGCTGCGCTCAGCCATCTCGGAAGCCTTCGCTGTCTGAACACCAGCCTGCCGCGGCTCGCCTCCAGCAAGCGCTTCATCGGTGCGCGTGCCGAGGAGTTATCCAGCACGGTGAGGCGGTCAACAGCCGCGCAAATCAGGGGCAAATTCCGAAGACTCCGTTCGTAGCGCCGACGGACGTCGGCTGCGGGCACGTCGTGCCCGCCCTGCGCCACCCGCTCGCGGACCCGTTGAATGGCCAAGTCGGCGCTGGCAAGGCCGATGTAGATCATGCCGATATTCCAGCCCTGAGACCCGGCCTGCCGCACAAGCTCAAGGTGACGGCGGCCCGAAAGGGTTGTCTCAATAGCAAAGCTGCGGCGCTCCCCGAGCAATTCGCTCCTGCGCTGCACGGCGCGGCGACCCGCCTCAAACCGAGCTCCGCCCGGCTCGTCGGCTCCTACAACCTCAAGGCCTGTCAGTTGCTCGCGCGCATAGGTGCTCTTGCCGGCACCGTTTGGCCCCGCAACCAGCCAGAGCCACGGCCTTTGATTCATGCGCGGCTCAGCTCTCTAACCAGGACCTCACGCCCGTCATTGTCGATCCGGACCTCGAAGCGGCGGCCATCGGGCATCTCTTTGACCAGCCTTTCCTTGCTATCCGTAAGGTAGACCGGTATCCCGGACTTCTTGAGGCTTTGGACGGCCCGTGCGGCAGCTACCTCGCCCGCGTATTCAACCCGCTCGGAAAACGTTTCCCCCGCAGGACTCTCCGCCTCGTCTGGAGCAGTCCAGTTGACGTAGCCAAACACGCGGGATTCTCCGCCCACGTCATACAAAACGTCAAGCGAGGCCACGATGGACAACTTTCCAAGCTTCGGTTCGCGTTGCTTTAGCTCCCGCGCCCACGGCTCCAGAATCTGCAGGGTTTTACGCCGATCCCCGGCGCCCATGCTGGTCTCGTCGTGCACCAGCAGATCGCACTGCGAAACGTTGTATTTTGGTAGCTTCTCCTGGACTTTCTTTTCAACGATTCCTCGGACCAAGGCACAAAACGCACCTTCCAGTTCATCGCCGCCGTAGCCGCGCAAGTTGGGCATCAGGATCGCGCCGTCCGGACACTGCTTCTCGAGGCGAGTTATGGCGGCCTGAACCTTGGTTTCTGCCGCGCGGGTGACCTCGAGGCCGGTGGACTCACCCGACGGCCACGTGATCATGAAATCGGGCAGCTGCCCCGCTTGGGATTCCTCTTCTTTGAGCCTGAGCGGGTAGGCAAGCAAGCCGTTCTCGGCAAAGCGCATCAGATAAAGCGCCACGTAATAGCGCTCCATTTGCTTATGGGTTCGTCCCCCGGTCCGCCTCGGCACCGAGCGCACGCTTTTCCAGAAGGCCTCAACGTCCTCAGCCGCGCGGAGTTCCTGCACTTTTAATTCGCCCATGGAGTTGCTCCCGATGGCGTAACAATTCCCACCTCAATTTATGCCTCAACTTCGGGACCCGCCAGGAGAGACGCTTCGGCACCTTTGCACTGCCAGATTCCAGAACGCTCGCGGATTTACGATTCGCAAAGCCTTGGGTTTGTCCTTGAGGTCGAGTATTTCCCGGTCGTCCGTGACCAGAACTTCCGCCTGCACCTTGAGCGCCGAGCCGACCACCAGCAGATCGTTACGGTCGCTGAGCTTCAGCTCGGCTATCTCGCGAGGTTTGGGCTCCACGTGATAGCTGCGCAGGAAGCCGTCAATCTGCTCGATCGTGGCGGCGGGAACCTCGAACTTCTTCCTCAACACGGCGCGCAGTTCCTCGATCACCGCCTCGCCCGTTACCAGTTCGTGCTCCGCCAGGATAAGCCGCAGCACGTCGGCGCAGAGCCCGCGCGTGCCGAACGCGCTCGCCAGCACGTTGATGTCGGGAAAAACCTTCACGACACCTGATTGAAAACGTCCTCATCGGTCAGGTAGCCGCGCGCCTCGGCGAATGGCATCACCCGCCGGCGCAGTTGCTCAAAGCGAAGCTGCGCCAGATGACGCCGGAGCGCCTCGCGCATCACCTCGCTGCGGGTTCGTCCTGAACTACGGCACGCTTGCTCGAGCAGCGCAGCCAGGTCATCGTCGAGCCGTACGGTTATGGTGTCGCTCTTCATGCACGACATCGTAACACGGTAAGGCCGTTCTCTCAATTCGTGGCTTTGTTTCTCGCACGCCAAGAGCCCCGGCGCGTGGCAAGTTCCCCTGCCGTGGCCTGCCTTGTGCCGCTTCCGCTCAAGGCCGCCGCACCATCCCTGATCGGGACCGCTGGCGCTTGCCATGGCGGCCTTGAAAGGCTCCGCGCCGCTCATTGGTTAGCTCCGCTGCGTTGCGGGCCTTACTTGAACTGGCTGCCACGGGGCCTATTTCCGGCGGGCTTGAGCGCCGGCCTCGGAGGCCTCGTGCCGCCCGGGCTGCGCCGGCGTGGAGCGTCTTGCGCTAGTTGAGCAGGGCGACAATCTTTTCCACGACCCGGGCGAGGTTCGAATCGGAAGGCGTAAAGACGGCCGCAACACCTATCGAAAGCAGCTTTCCCCGGTCGGGCTCGGGAATTATCCCGCCCATCACAACCTTGACCCCGTTTGCGCCGCGGGCGCCAAGCGCCGCCATCACCTGCTCGGCGATCTCAAGGTGCGCTCCGGCAAGCGTGCTAATCGCCAGCAGTTCGGCATCTTCCTGGAGCGCCGCCTCGACCATCTGGGCCGGCGTCTGCCGAAAGCCGGTCAGGATGACCTCCATCCCGGCCTGGCGCAGCGCATGGGCGAGCAGCTTGACGGCGTTCATATGGCCGTCAAGCCCGGCTTTGCCAAGGGCGACCCTGACCGGCCGGTTAACCCGCGCCGTGCCGAGCGGGGGGATCCCGGGGGCCTGCTCTGCGATTGGCGGCGTATAGCGTCCGCGCCCGGCCTGCGCAACCGTCTCGGTCCATTCGCCCACGGTCGCGCCGGCGCGGGCCATCCCGAGCGTCGGCTCCGTCACGGAGCCGCCTTCGGCGACCGCGCGGGCGAGCTTTTCCCGCGCGGCGGCAACCGCTGCCTGGTTGTGTCGCGCGCGCCAAAGGCGCACCGCCTCGACGCGCTCGCGCTCCAGCGCGCCAAGCCCTTGGTCACCGCTCTCCTGCAACCGAGGCGGCGGCGCAAGGCCAATTTCGCCGGCAAACGCGTTCACGCCGACCCGGATCGTCTCTCCCGAATCGAGCTTGCGCTGATAGTCGGCAAGACGCTGGGTAAGCTCGGCGCTGGCCGCCGCGATCGCCCGCGCATAACCCAGGGCGCGAAGCCTAAGGGCAATCGCCTCGGCTTCAGCAGCGGTCTCGGCCGTAAGCCGCTCGATTACGCGGCTGCCCTCGAAGATGTCCTCGTAGCGGGTAAGCTCGGTCTCGTACATCAGCACTTGCTGGGTGCGCAGCGCGAGAAGCTGCTCGGCCTGGTCGGGAAGCCCGATCGCCTCGCGAAAGCCGGGCAGTTGCAGCGCGTTGACCCGTGCGCCGGCCGAGAGAACCACCGGCAGCGCCTCGTAGGCGATGCGGATAATGTTGACCTCGGGCTGCTGCTCGGTAAGCGTCAGGGAGCGCACCTGGCATCCGGCGCGGAACCTGACATCCTCGATCCCGTACTGGCGCCGGCAAAGCTCCGGCCAGAGCTTGAAGTAGGCCCGCACCTTGCAAATCTCGGGCACCAGCTCAAGGCCGCTATTGATAAAAAACGAGACCCGGCGCACCACCCGCTCGAAAGCCGCCCGGTCAAGCCGAGGACGCAGCGCGTCCAGCACCATAAGCGCGTTGGCAAACGTGTAGCCGATCTCTTCTGCCGGTCCCGCGCCGCTCTCCATGTAGTGGTAGCCGCAGCAATTGATCGGATTCCAGTTGGGCACCCGCTCGGCGGCAAACGCAATCAGATCGGCCGAGAGCCTAAGCGAAAGCTCCGGCTCAAAGATCGACGTGCCGCGCGCGACGAACTCCTTGAACAGGTCGTTCTGCGTCGTTCCCCTGAGCGCGTCCCAAGCAACCCCGCGCCTTTCGGCCAACACCAGGTAGAGCGCAAAGATAAACGGCGCGGTCGCATTGATGGTCATCGAGATGTTGACCGCGCCCGGATCGATCCCGGCGAGCAGCGCCTCCATGTCCTCGAGCTGGCAGACCGAAACGCCGGCCCGGCCCACCTCGCCGGCCGCAAGGGCGGCGTCCGGGTCGTAGCCGTTCTGCGTGGGAAGGTCGAAGGCGATGGAAAGCCCGCGCTGGCCGGCCCTAAGGTTGGTCAAGAAGCGCGCGTTGGCCTGCCGGGCGTCGCCGAAGCCGGCGTAGGTGCGAATGATCCACGGCTCGCGGGGCGGCGCTATTGCGGACGGCTTGGCGCTGGAAGCTTGGCTCACCTCGGCTTGCCTTGCCGGGCCGCGGCCCTGGTCGGCGCCCGGCCCGGGCCGGCGCTTTGGCGCCGGCAGTTTCAGGCCGGAACGATTGCGATTTTGCCCTGGACCTCGTTGCTCTCCATGAGCTGCTGCGCGCGGGCCAGGTCTTTGAGCGGCATCACGCGGTCGACCACCGGCTTTATCAGGCCCCGCTCAACAAAGCGCATCGCGTCGATCAGCTCGCCCTTGTTGCCCAGGTGCGAGCCGAGGTAGTTCTGCTGCTTGTTCCAGAGCAGGCGAATATCGGTGGTCGCCTCGAAGCCGGAGGTGGCGCCGCAGGTGACCAGCGTGCCGCCCCACTTGAGGCATTGCAGCGACACCGGCCAGGTCTCGGCGCCGATATGCTCGAAGACGATGTCGGCGCGTTTGCCTTCGGTTATCCGCCGCACCTCCTGTAAGATGTCCTGCTTCTTGCGGTTGACGGTGAATTCGGCGCCTAGGCGGCGCGCCAGCTCAAGTTTCTCCTCGCTTGAGGCGACCGCGATCGCCCGCGCATTGAATAGCCTGGCCACCTGCACGGCCATCACGCCCAGGCCGCCGGCCGCACCCCAAACAACCACGAAATCTCCCGCCTTGATCTGGGCCCGCGTAACCAGCATCCGCCACGCGGTCACCAGCACCAGCGGCATGCTCGCCGCCTCCTCGAAGCTCAACTGTTTGGGCTTGGCCAGGGTGTTGAGCGCCGGCACCTTGCAGTACTGGGCATGCGAGCCGTCGAGCGGGCCGGTCTGAAAACCCCAAATCTTGAAGTCCGGGCAGAAGTACTCGTCGCCGTGCGCGCAGTAGTAGCATTGGCGGCACGACAACCCGCAGTGGACCACCACCTCATCGCCGACCCGCACCTTCTTGACTTCGGAGCCGACCTCGACCACCGCGCCGGCAGCGTCCGACCCGGAGATGTGCGGCAGGATGATCTTCATGCCGGGCAGCCCGCGCCGCGCCCAGATATCGTTGAAGTTGCAGGCCGAAGCCTTGACCTGGATCACCACTTCGTTGGGGCCCGGACGGGGCTCGGGCAGGTCCTGATACTGGAGAACCTCCGGGCCACCGTGCCTTTCAAATACGACTGCTTTCATCGGCTGAATATCCCCCTGCCGCCCGGTCCGGCGCCTCGGGGCTTCCGGCTAGGCGGCCATTGGATTCTCTTAGCGTTTTATCTCGTCTTTGACAACCGACCCATGCTGTCGGGTCGTAAGAGCGGCGCTGAGCGAGCGGCAACGGGCCTCTGGAGTTTCCCCTTCGCGTCCTCTTCGCCGGGTCGATACGGTAGAAGCCCGGTAAGGCCGGCGCTGCAGATGAACCGAGAGCTGGGACTTGGCGCGGCGGCTTTCGGGCTGGCAGTGGTTGTTCGTGGCCGAGGGGCTTCCCTCGATCGTGCTGGGTGTAATCGTACTTTTCTACCTGGACGACCAGCCGGAGCAGGCGCGCTGGCTCACCCCGCGCGAAAAGAATTGGCTGATTGAGCGCCTCAAAAAAGAGCGCGCTGAGAAAGAGGGCGGCAGCCGGCACACCCTGGGTCAGGCGCTGGCCAGCGGTCGAGTTTGGCTTTTCTCGCTACTCTATTTCACCATGGTAGTGGGAGCTTGCGCCATCAGCATATGGCTTCCTCAAATCGTCAAGGCGTTCGGAGGCCTAAGTAACCTCCAGGTCGGCTTTATATCGGCGATCCCGTTTCTTGCCGCCGCCGTTGCCATGGTTCTGGTCGGCAGGTCATCCGACGCAAGAGGCGAGCGGCGCTGGCATGCAGCGGGGTCGGCGCTGGCGGGCACTGTGGGCTTGCTGCTGTCGGCATGGCTAAGCGCTCCGGATGCACGGCTGGCCGCCCTGACGCTGGCCTGCGCCGGCCTGTGGGCCATGTTCCCGCCGTTCTGGACGATGCCGGCGGTGTTTTTGAGCGGGACCGCGGCCGCCGCAGGCATCGCGGTCGTCAACTCCGTCGGCAACCTGGGCGGCTTTGTCGGGCCATACGTGATGGGCTTCGTGCGGCAGACGACCGGCAGCTTCAGCGGAGGTCTGCTGGCGATGGCCGCGATGCTGCTTGCGGCGGGCCTGCTCCCGCTCTGGGCTGGCGCCCTGGCAAGACTAAAACAAAACTAGAAGTAGTCTCAAAAATGGTGCGCCTGGCATCGACAGCATCAGCAAAGCTTCACTTGACTATTAGCGTGCCTGTGCTAGGCTACGTGGTCGCGACCTTTTTGGACTGGCGAGAGCTCAACTGCGCGCAACTGCCCTGACGGCGGTACGGCGCGAAACCGGGGGTTGCTCCGGCAAGCGGGAGGAGGGCTGAGGCCGTGTGTTTCATTCATGCCGATAGCAGCGCGCTGTCGCGCCGCAATTTCATACAGAAGGTTTCGTTGGGTGCGGCTGGAGCCGTGGCGGTGGCCGGGCTAGCCAAGACCGTCGCGGCGGCTGAACAAGGAATCTCGTCGCCGGGCGTCGGCCGGCCTGACGTGGTTGTGGCAGGGCCGCCGGACGACGACCCGCCGCCACAGCCGTCGAAGACCTTGGACGGCTTTTCCAAGACGATGCACAATCGCTGGAACCGCGACCTGCCGGCGGTGGCCACGGTCAAGCAGGGACGCGCGGTTCAGTTTCTCTGCCGCGACGCGCTCGACATCGGCAGCGCGGCCCGTACGCTTACGCCGGAGGGCACACTAAAGCTGGACCTCGGCAACATTCACCCGCTGACGGGCCCGGTGCACGTGGAGGGCGCAAAACCAGGCGACATTCTCGAGGTCGAGGTCCTGGACGTGGCGCCCCTGGTTGATTTCGGCTACGTCGTCATCGGTCCGGCGCTGGGCCTGTTCGGCGGCCTGCGTCCGGAACCCCTGGCGCCCTTTACGCAGTTTACCGAGGCCTCCCAACTGAGCGATCCGGCTGCGGGCCGGGTGCCGAGCGCCATTCCGGCGGATCAGCCCTCGAACAGCGGCGCTCCCTTCGCGCAACTCTTTACTTTCGAAAAGGGTCAGCGCACCGGCTTCGCCTCTTTTGTGGGAAAGGATACGGGCAAAAAGGCCCGCATCCCGATTGCACCCTTCATGGGCGTCTACGGAGTGGCCCCGCTTAGACACGGGATGTACCGCACGGTACCGCCTAACGTAAACGGCGGCATGGGCGGCAACACGGACATCAGGCAGTTCACCAAGGGCGCACGAATCCAGTATCCGGTTTACGTCGAAGGAGCGAAGTTTTCGGCCGGCGACGGCCACTTGGCCCAGGGCGACGGCGAGGTCTGCGTTACCGCGATCGAAACCTTGATGGCCGTGACAGTCAGCTTTCGAGTCATCAAGCGTCAAATTATCGAGTCGCCGCGCGCCATCGTGCCGGCTGCCGATCCCGCGCAACTGGCGTTGACGCCCGAGATGCGCGCCAAGGGCTTTTACCATACCACCGGCGTGGGACCCGATCTGATGGAGAACACCAAACGCGCCGTGCGCGACATGATCGAGTGGCTGGCGACCGACCAGGGGTTGAGCCTGCACGAGGCCTATGCGATCTGCAGCGTTGCGGGCGACCTTAAGATAAGCGAGGTCGTGGACATCCCCAACTGGATCGTTTCGATGACGCTACCGCGGGGCATTTTCGCCTGACCACGCCAAGCTCGCCGGCGCCTTAGGCCATGGGGTGCAGCCGTTCTCTGGCGTCCACGGCTCGCCGACATGATCGGCTCTTCCCGGTGCCGGGACGGAGTTCGCCGCCGGCGGCCAAGTAAGGCGCCCCCGCGCGAGCAGAGGACTCCCCCCGGACCGGCGGCGAGCGCTGGCCGAAACCCTGCCCGCGCTCTGAGGAATCGTGAGTCCCACCGGCTAGGGCTTCGCGGCCAGCCCTGCCAGCCGGTAGGCGTACTCGGCCGCCGAACGGTAGTCGTACTCCCGGTAGGTCTGCAGCTTCTCTGCCTCGAGGCCGCCCTCGGCGTGCACGTTGAGCACCTCCTGGTAGCCGCCGAAATCGGAGGCAGTCAGGTCGGCGATAAGGTAGAGCAGGCGAAGCCGTTTTTCGGCGTCGAAGCCCGGCGCCCCGCCCAGGTATTTTCTGACATACTCGGCCGTCGCCTCGCTCTGCAGGTCTTCGGCTCCAGGCGCGGTCGCCAGCAGTCCGCCGGCCAGGTCCTGAACGATTTGCACCGCGGCGTGGTAATTATGGGCGAATTGGTACTTGGCCACGTTGGTAAGGAGCGTGTTCGGCACTGCCAGCCCCTCCTCGACGGTACAGCTTTCGGCCGCCCGCTCGATAAGGCCGCGCACCGTCGTATGGTAGACCGCAAGCTGGGTCAGCTTGTCGCGTACATGGGCGGCGCGCAGGATGCCGTTGGCCTCGGCCGCGGCGTAGCCGGCGCCGGCCAAAAGCTCCAGCAGCGGCAGCTTGTAGGAAACCGCGGTGAACCGATGGTAGCGGACAAAGTCGAGCGCCAGAGGGCCGGCAAATTCCGCCTCGCCCTGCATGAAGATTCGCTCCCGGGGCACGAAAACGTCGTCGAAGACCGTAAGCGTTTCCATCATCTTGTGGCGAGCGCTTATCGGATGCTCCACCGGGTCCTTGGGCGCGCAGCCAAACGGACTGGCAATCAGCTTGAGCCCCGGGCTGTCCACCGGCAGCGCGAAGGCAACCGCATAGGCGCCGTCCTCGGCCCGCATCGCGCGGGTCGGCAGCACGATCAACTCGTTGGCGTTGGTCGCCACCGAGGTATGAACCTTGGCGCCGCGCACCACGATGCCGTCGGAGCGCTCGGCCACGATCCGCAGGTAGTAGTCGGGATGCTCCTGCTGGGAGGGACCGAGCGCCCGGTTGCCCTTAACGTCGGTCTGTGCCACGGCCAGCGCAAGGTCGTTGGAGCGGCAGAACTGGTAGTAGGCGCCGATCCTCTCCTGGTACTCGGGCTTGCCGGCGCGGGCCAGCCGCGCAGCCGAAAGGTGCAGCGCGAAGAGCGCATCCGTGCCGATCTCCTTGATCAGCACGACCAGCACGGCGCCCTCGCGCGTGGCGCTGGCAATCAGCCGGCTGCGGTCGAGCAAATCGACGCTGTTTCGCGGCAGCCGGTAGTAGCGGCTGTACAACTGGCCCGCCTCGCTGACCACCGCCAGCTCGCGGTAGCGCGGCTCCTCGGCCATCCGGTAGTCGAGCGCGGCGTGCTCGACGGCCAGGCCGATCACCGGATGGGCGGTAACGTCGGGCACCCGCTCGCCGCGGAAAAAGACCGCGCGGCCGTCGCGCAGCGACTGCTTGTACTGTTCGGCGCTCCTGAGTCCCATGCTGGAAATCTCCTCGTTGGCAGCCGTGCGACGCCCCGCGCCGAAGAGCGACGGTCCGGAACGACGCGCGCAAGCCCAGCTTAGATGAACTGAAAGCTGTTGCAAGCCTGCGACGGCCAAAAGCATGGCGGTAACCGTTGCGCCGGCGGCTTGTTTGCTCTTGCTTGGTCTGCGCCGGGCGCGGCGCCCGGCGCGAGGCTTGCCATCGCCTGAGCGCCCGTCACGGCTCACCGGCTTTTTCGCGCGCGCCGCTTTGCCGTATGATTGGAAGCTGCGATGGGACCGCAAGCTGCGCAGTCGTCAGCCCACACCCCGGCAGCGCAGTCCGAGCTTACCGGCCTGCAAACGCGCCGCGTGCTGGTTGCCGGCGAGGTGATCCTCGACCGCTACCTGTGGGGCGAGGTCGAGCGCATCTCGCCCGAGGCGCCGGTGCCGGTGGTCCGCGTTACCCGGCGGGAAAACCGGCCGGGCAACAGCAGCTTTGTCATGGCAAACCTGCGGGCGCTCGGCGCCCGCCCGGTGGGACTTAGCCTGGTGGGAGCGGACCAACATGGAACGCAGCTCAAGCAGGCGCTGGCCCGGCTCGGGGTTGAGACCCGCTCCATCCTGAGCGACCGAGAGCGCCCGACCATCGTAAAGCTCAGAATTCTCGGCTCGGTGCAGTCGTCCACGCGCGCCACCCAGCAGCTTTTGCGGGTGGACGAGGAAGAGCTTTCGCCGGTGAGCGAGCGCTCCGAGCGCAGGCTTATCGCCCGGGCCGAAGTCGAACTGCAGCGCTGCCACGGCGTGCTGGTCTCGGACCTGAACAAGGGGCTGCTCACGCCGGCACTCCTGCGCGCACTCATCGACGGCGCGCGACAGCGCTCGATGGCGGTAATCATCGATCCGCGGCTGGACAACGACTATTCGGTCTACCGGGGCGCAACCGCCCTTACGCCCAACCGCTACGAGGCCGAGACGGTCACCGGGCTTAGGCTTTCCAACCCGGCCGCATGGCGCAAGGCCGCCCGGATGCTGGCCGAGAAGCTGGATTTGGCGGCCTGCCTGATAACGCTCGACCGCGACGGGATGTATCTGTCGGTGCGCGGCGGCGAAGAATTGCACATCCCGACCACGCCGCGCGAAGTTTACGACGTGACCGGCGCCGGCGACGTTGTGTTGAGCGTGTTCGGCCTTTTCACCATCGCCGGCCACGGGTTCGCGCGGGCCGCCGAGTTGGCCAATCTTGCCGCCGGGCTGGAGGTAACCCATCTGGGCGCCCAGGTGATATCACAGAGCGATCTGGCGCGCGCTCTGGCCGCCGGCGGCGACAAGCACGAGCACAAAATTGTCCCGGCCGCCGCGATCGGCCGGCTGCTCGCCGCCGAGCGGCGCAAGGGACGCAAGGTGTCCTTTACCAACGGATGCTTCGACCTGCTTCATGCGGGCCATCTGGCGCTGCTGAGTTTCGCCCGCGCGCAGGGCGACCTGCTGGTGGTCGGACTCAACAGCGACAAGAGCGTAAGGCAACTCAAAGGCGACGGGCGTCCGGTCTACCCCGCCGGCGAACGGGCCCGGCTATTGGCCGCGCTCGAGGCCGTGAGCTACGTGGTCGTCTTCAACGAAGCCCGCGCCGAGAAGATCGTGCGCCGGGTAAGGCCGGACGTCCTGGTCAAGGGCGAGGACTGGCGCGGCAAGAAGATCGACGGCGGCGCCTTCGTCGAATCCTACGGAGGCAGGGTGATGCTGGCGCCGCTCTTGCCCGGCCACGCCACCACGCTCACCATCGATCGCTTGCGCGGGACAACCGACGCGGCAAAATCCCCGGCCTAGGCCGCCTCGCCGGGCTTAAGCGCGCCGACCCAGCCGCCCGACCGCCAAGCGCCACAGCGCCGACGCCTCCGCGACCCCTCGCAAACGGGCCAGCACCAGATATCCTGCGGCAAAAATCGCGATGACAAAAAACCCTTTAAGCCGCGGCCCGAGCGGCCCGAGCGCCAGCTTGGCCGCCAGCGCGCACAGCCCCGCAATCAGCGCCAGAAGCCAAAGCTTCACTACGTAGCGCCGCTCAAGGCCGATGGCGCCCAAGCGGCGCGAAAGTGCCCGGCGCAGCAGAGCAAACTCCACCCAGGCGGCAACGCCCGCCGACGAAGTCAGCCCCACCGCGCCCCAGCGCCGGTCCATCCCGACTAGCCCCGGCAACACCAGGGCCGCAACGTAGCCCAGGCCCAGCGTCAGCGCGAAACGCAGCAGCGCGAAACGAAACGGCGTCACCGTGTCGTTCAGCCCGTAAAAGGCCGAGTTGTAGAGCCGGCTCTCGGTCGAGGCGAGCAGCCCCAGCGAAGAGCCCGCCAGCACCAGCCATACATAGACTACGTCGGCATGGGTGAAAACTCCCGACTGGAAGAGCCCCGCCACCAGCGCGTCGCCCAGCATCACAAAGGCGCAGGCCGACGGCACGACCAGAAACGCTATCTGCCGAAGCCCGCTCTCCAGCCGGCTGCGAAGCCCGGCCGGCACGGGACCGCTCTCTTGCAGCAGGCGCGAGAGCGAGGGCAGCTCGGCCGCAGCCACCGCCATGCCGAAAAGACTCACCGGCAGCATGTAAAGCGTGCGGGCGTAGCCCAGCGCCGCAACCGCTCCGGTCGGAAGCAGGCTGGCCAGAATCGTATCGACATAGCTGCTTATCTGGGCCGCGCCCCGCCCGGCTACCACCGGCCCGAGGTTGCGCAGCACGGCGGCAAGCGGATCGGCGCCGCGCTCGCCAGGCTTCGGCGCCCGCTCTGAGTTGCCTTGCCCCTGAGGCGCGCCGCCACGGTCTTCGGCCGAGACCGGCCGGCCGATAAGCCCGAGCGTTTGCGGGAGTTGAACCAAGAGCTGCAGCACGGCGCCCACCACCGCGCCCCAGGCCACCTTGACCGCAAGACCGGCGTAATCTTCACGCGGCCCGTAAAAGGCCAGCGCCACGACGATTGCGGCGTTCCAGGCAACCGGCGCCGCGTAGGAGGAAAAAAAGCGCTGATGACTGTTGAGCACGCCCAGGCAAAACGCCGACAGCACCAGAAAACCCATCGACGGGAAAAGCACCTGCGCAATCACCACCGCCAGCGAGCGCCGCTCCCCCCTAAAGCCCGGCGCCACGACCTCGAGCAGGTAGGGGGCGGCGAAAATCCCCGCCGCCACCAAAGCGACCAGCACCACCGCAACCAGCCCCGCAACCCGAAGCGCAAGCCGGCGCGCCTGCGCGCTAGAGCCCTGCGAAAGAAGCCGGCTGTAAACCGGGATGAACGAGGCCGACAGCGCCCCCTCGCCGAGCAGGTTCTGGAGAATGTTCGGCGCTCGGAAGGCCGCCCGATAGGCGTCGGCCGCCGCCGAGTCGCCCAGGTAGTGGGCAAAAAAGCTCTCTCGAACCAGGCCGGCGATTCGGCTTAACAGGATGCCGGCCGCCACCACGTGGGCCCGATTGGCAGCGCCGAGCCGTTCAGCGCCGACGTCCGGCTTGGCTTGCACAGGCCGTGGTTGCCGATCGCTTGGACCTTGCGTCACGAGCCCTTTCACCAGCTTTGCAGCGCCTTAGCGCGGTTGTTAACGATAGCCGCCCCGGGCGCCGCAATAAACGGGTTGGCGCCTGCGGCTTGCTGCAAAGGCTCGGCGCCAGCGGCTGCGCGAAGTCAAACGCCAACACAACCATCCAACTTGACCGCCTGCTCAAAGAATGCAACCTCAAGCGCTGGAGGCGCGCGAGGGCGTGACCGACGGTCGAGCTTGACGGCGCCCCGCGCCGCGCGTTAGGAATGCCAAGGGCCGGCGCCGCGGCCCTAGAGTTCGCCGGCGGCCGTCGGCGCGCGCAGCACCGCCGCAATTCCAAGGAGAAGCCATGACGCTTTTAGACGATACCCTGGCACGCATCACGCCTCCCGACACGGGCGCGGCCCGGGCGGCGGAAAGCCGACTCAATTCGCTCACCAAGCCGGCGGGAAGCCTCGGCTACCTCGAGGAGATCGCGCGCCGCTACGCGGCCCTGCGCCACGATCCGACGGCACGGCGCGGGCGCGGCGCGGTGGCCGTCTTCGTTGCCGACCACGGGGTGGCCGCGCGCGGCGTCAGCGCCTACCCCAAGGACGTGACGGTCCAGATGCTGCGCAATATCGGCGCCGGCGGCGCGGCGATAAGCGTGCTCGCCCGCCGCTTCGATTACCTGATGCGCGTGGTCGACGTCGGGGTGGAAGAGGACACCAGCGCCGCGCCTTTCAACAACGTTGTCTACCGCCGCGTCGGCCCCGGAACGCGGGACTTCCTGGACGCTGCCGCGATGTCGGCTGAACAGGCGCAACGGGCGGTCGAGGTCGGTATCGACGTTGCGCGTGAGCTGGCCGGCGCCGGCGCTACGATGCTTGGCCTGGGAGAGATGGGAATCGCCAACAGCACCTCTGCCGCGGCCCTGCTCGCAACGCTCACCGGCCTTGCGCCGTCGAGGCTTGCCGGGCGCGGCACCGGGCTCGACGAACCGGGCTTTCGGCGCAAGGTCGAGGTTATCGAGCGGGGGCTCGGCTTGCACCGGGCAAGCCTTGCCGGCCCGCTGGAGGCGCTCGCCGCAGTGGGTGGATTCGAAATCGCCGCGATGGCGGGCGCTTGCCTGGGCGGCGCGGCCGAGCGGATGGCCGTGGTCGTCGACGGCTTCATTGCGACGGCCGGCGCGGCTGTGGCGCTCAAGCTCAAGCCGCAGCTTGACGGATACCTGTTCTTCGGCCATCGCTCGGCCGAGGGCGGCCATGCCCTGGCGCTGGAGGCCCTCAGAGCGCGCCCGCTGCTCGACCTTGGGATGCGGCTCGGCGAGGGAACGGGCGCCGTGCTGGCAATGGCGGTCATCGAGGCAGCTCTGGCGCTTTTCCACGAAATGGCAACCTTTGCCGGCGCCGGCGTCTCGGAGAAGCTTGCGTGAACGGTGAAGGCTCCGGCCCGCCCGAGGCAAGCGGCTGGCGGCCAGCCCGGCGTGGGCCGCTGCGCGCCGTCTGTTCGAGCTTTGCAGCGGTGATCTTCGAGATTCGCCTGGCGGCCGGCTTTCTTACGCTGTTGCCGGTCGCGGTTGATTCGGACCCGGCGCTGGTGGCGCGGTCGCTGGCCTGGTTTCCGCTGGTGGGGCTGGCGCTCGGCGCGGTTTTGGCGTTGGAATCGCTCTCACTGGGAGCGCTGGCCGGCCCGGGCGTCAACGCCGTGGTGGTGGCGATGAGCGCGACGCTGCTAACCGGCGCGGTGCATCTGGACGGCGTTGCCGACACAGCCGACGCGCTTGGGGCGGGGCGCGACCGGGAGCGGGCGCTTGCCGTTTTGCGCGACAGCCGGGTGGGCGTTTTTGGCGCGCTTGGGCTTTTCTTTGTGCTGGCGCTCAAGGTTGCGGCGCTTTGGGGCGGCGCGCCGCTTGGGCGGGCGCTGGCGCTGGTCCTGGCGACGACGGCCGGGCGCTGGGCGATGGTCGCCGTCAGTTATCGTTTTCCCTACCTGCGCGCTGGCGGGGCGGGCAGCGCGCTGCTGGCCGAGAGCGGAGCGCGCAATTTCGTGATTGCCTCGCAGACGGCGGCCGTGGCCGCGCTGGCGACTCTCTTTTTCTGGCCGCGCGCGGCGCTCGCGCTGGTGCTGGTGCCGGCCGCGGTCGCCGCCCTGCGCCGGTTCTACCGGCGTTGGCTTGGCGGAGTCACCGGCGACCTTATCGGCGCGGCCGGCGAGCTGGTCGAGACGCTAGTGCTGGCCGCCCTGCTCGGCTAACCACGCTCCGGGCCTCGGCCAAAGCCCTCGGCCGGCGCCGCCACCGCGGGCATCAAGCAGGCCCGGACCATGCGGGAGTAGAACCTGTCGCCGCGTCAAAGACTGGTTCCGGGTCTTGCACCCAAGGCAAGGACGCTGCGACGCCCAGAGGCGCCTGGGCGCGGCGACCCTTATTCGAGCAACCGCTTCCCCCACCCGGAGCGGCGCCCTGCCGCCACTTTCTTGGCGTGCGTCGGGGCGCTCTTCCTACGGTCTTTTTTTGGCTAGCGGCTTCCCGAGGATTCTTTCCCCAGGCTCCTGGTCCTCAGAAGTTCAGGCGCCGACCCGTGAGGCTCCGCTTTCACCGCTTAGCACTCACGATTTCTCGGCCGCGCTGGTCAGGACGAGCTTATTGCCGACGGTCTTGATTCGCTCAACAAGGTATGCGGCACAACCCTTGGGCTTGGCCGCGGCCGTCCGGCGCCGACAGCGACAGGCCGTCTCTTCACCTAGCGGTGAGCGCGATGCCGGCCTATGATATGTGCCAGTCTGTTAGCGGAGCAAAACTAATGCTGGCTTTCGAACTTACCGAGGAGCAGCGCGAGCTTAAGAACCTGGCGCGCCGATTCGCCGAGCGCGAGATCATCCCGCGCGCCGCCGAGTACGACGAAAAAGAGATTTTCCCCCGCGACATCTGCCGCAAGGCGTTTGACGCCGGCCTGATGAATTTCTCCGTGCCCAAGGAACTGGGCGGCCCCGGTTTGAGCACGCTGGACACCTGTCTCATCACCGAAGAGTTGAACTACGGATGCGCCGGTATCACGAACGCCATCGCGGTCAACGAGCTGGGCGCGCTGCCGCTTTTGATCGCCGGCAACGAGGAGCAGAAGCGCACATACCTCGGCGCGCTGGTAAAGGAGCTTACCTTCTGCGCCTTTGCCATCACCGAGCCCGGTGCCGGCTCCGACGTGGCGTCGATGACCGCCAGTTATCGGCGCCAGGGAGATGAGTTCGTGCTTAGCGGGCGCAAACACTTCATTTCCAACGGCTCGCAGGCCGATTGGTACGTCACCTTTGCCACCGCCGATCGCCGGCTCAAGCACAAGGGGATTTCCGCCTTTGTGTTTCCCGCCGGCCTACCGGGCATCACGCGCCGCCCGATGCACGGCAAGCTGGGCCAGCGCGCCGCCGACACCGGCGAAATCACCTACGACGAGGTGCGCGTGCCAGCCGCCGCCCTGGTCGGCGAAGAGGGCCAGGGCTTCAAGTACGCGATGGCAACCTTCGATCGCAGCCGCCCCAGTATCGGCGCCATCGCCTCGGGCATCGCCCAGCGGGCGCTTGATGAGTCGCTCAAGTACGCCCAGCAGCGGGTGGCCTTCGGCCAGCCGATCGCCAATTTCCAGGCAGTGCAGTTCATGCTGGCCGACATGGCGGTGCGGCTCGAGGCGATGCGGCTGCTCACCTACAAAGCGGCCTGGATGGTTGACCACGGCCAGGCCTCCAACGTTATCTCGAGCTACGCCAAGGTATTCGCAGCCGACGCCTGCATGAGCATCGCCACCGACGCGGTGCAGATTTTCGGCGGCTACGGCTACATGAAAGAGTACCCGGTGGAAAAGTTGATGCGCGATGCCAAGCTGTTGCAGATTTACGAAGGCACTTCGCAAATCCAGCGCGTGGTCATCGCACGCGGCCTGCTGAAAGCCGGCCAGGCAGCCTAGCAACAGCCTGACAAACGCGGCAGCTTCCTCCCTCAGGCAGGTTTACGCTGTCAGGCCGACCCTGCGCCCTGCGAAGGGGAAGCACCTACGCGAAGCGATTTGCCTGCCGGCAGCGTGGTGAGCCTATCTGCCCGCGCCTAGCTCTACCGCCGCACTGGTGTGGCGTATCGCAAATAGCAGTAACATTGGCCAAGGAGCGTTTGATCTCAGCGGCGGACTTGGTCCAGCGAAACGGCCTGGGGCTGCGGTTCCAATGAGCGGTCCAGCGCAGGATCGCCTCTTCCAGCCGCCGGGGGCTGTCAAAGCTGCCACGCCGGATGCCCTGGGTAGTGATCAGCGCAAACCAGCGCTCGACCAGATTGAGCCACGAGGCGCTGGTGGGAGTGAAGTGGAGATGGA
>JAJYRQ010000047.1 GCA_021794015.1 Deltaproteobacteria bacterium
AACCCCGGATCGTGTTTGCGCCTAATCGCTGACATCTCCTGCCTCCTGCTGCCCGCTACTCACCGGGCTTGTTACGGGGCAGGTTCCACCTTAGCCAACTGTCTAAATTTTGGGGTCCACCTCAATCCTCGACCTACAGGTCAACAACCTGAATTTTGCTACGGATGACCGGATCGCTGGATCGATCTGGGCAACGGTGGTGTGCGACATGCGCGGTGTCTCCGAGACCGAGTTCGATGCAGAGGTGCACGCACCGGTGCCACCTGTCAATCGCGGACTCGACCGCGGGCGGGAGATCGACTTTGAGCCCCAACCAGCCGGCTCAGGAGCAGAATTCCCGGTCAACGTTAGGTGCCCCTGCCGCGGACTCAAATCGAGCGGCGTCGTGGTCGCGCGGCGGGCCAGCTAAATATGCGACCTTGCCTACGGCCAAAGGTGAGCGTCCCGGCTAAACGGCCCCACGCCCGTCCCCCGCCAGATACTCTCGCAGCTTGACCGCGAGCCGATCTGCGTGCTCTGTCTGACATTCCCAGACAACCACCACGGTCCAGCCGAGTTTTTTCAGAGCAGCCATATTGCGCCGGTCTCGGGCAACGTTGCCCTGTCGTTTGGTACGCCAGAAATACGGGCGCGTCTTTGGCACGACTCGCCCGTATTTGCACCGGTGCATGTGCCAGAAGCATCCGTGCACGAAGATCACTTTTCGTGCGCCAGGCAAGACAATATCAGGCTTCCCCGGAAGGTCCGGCCGATGAAGGCGGTACCTGAAGCCCATTTGCTGAAGAAGGGACCGGACGACGCGCTCCGGCTGAGTGTCGCGACCCCGAATGCGGGACATGCACAGGCTTCGCTGTGCGGGCGTAAGAACATCAGACACGAAAGCCCCCTGTCCGATCATAAGAGGGATGAGTAGCGGACTGTCTCATTGAGCGTTCGAGGACTCTTCTGACAATGACGGCGAGCTGAAGCGCTAGAAATGGCGGGACGGCGTTTCCGACCTGGACATACTGCTCCGTACGGTGTCCTTCAAAGAGATAGTTATCAGGGAACGTTTGGAGGCGAGCGGCCTCACGAACAGTGAGACTCCTGCACTGGGTCGGATCATAGTGGATAAAATAGTGACCGTCCTTCGCTATGTGTGACGTGACGGTTGTGGAAGGTTTGCAGGCCAACTGAACCCTGAACCGGTCGTTAAAGTCGGTCGAATAGCGCTTGCCTTTGGAGACGTTCCTATGATTTGGCAGGAATTGTTCCGGAAACTCCTCCAGGAATGGCGGTCGATTATGGGTTTGTGCAAAACAGGCGGCGAACATGTATCTGTGCAGATCATCTCGCCGGTGGCTTCGTGTCTCGTGATTGCAGACGCCTCCGAGCCGCTCGTCCATGAACCAGTTTGCCAGGTCCTGCGGGAGCCCCCGCAGCCCCATTTGTGTCGACAGGAACCGACCACCCACTTCGCGGCTTCGTTTCAGTTTGTTTAGAGTCCTTCGAATACAGTGGCGCGTCGCCGGATCGACGCCGCGAAGCAGCGCGGGAGACGAGATATCCGATACGGCGCCGAGCCAATTCTCGTACCCGTCCGGTTCTCGTGACAACATGCTCCGCAGTCGCGGGAGGTCGCGTAGAACCCGGGCTGCCGGAATCTCCCTCCGGCATTTCAGGGTTTCAGCTTCTGCTTCCAAGTCGCTCCGGATACCCAGCAGAATCACCCTGTGTCGCGCCTGTGGTATTCCGTACTGCTCGGCTCGAATTACGACATCCGAGCCCCGTGGTTCCGGGCATTCCTTTGAAGGTACGACGAACGAGTGGATGGTATATGTTGCGGGTCGAAGCCGACCCACGTGCCCATTCCGATGAACCAGGATCCTTGTTGGGTCCTGAAGGTCAGCAAGAATTCTGTCGAAGGTTGGTTCCGATTCAAGTCGCGATGACAGCAAACCCTTGACATTTTCGAATATAAAGATGCTTGGGCGGTGGACCGCGAGAATCCTCAAATAGTGCACGTAAAGCTTGTGGTGTTTGTCTGTGTCGAAAGTCGGGTCGTTTACGCGGCGGGATCTTCCGGCCACCGAGTACGCTTTGCACGGAGGTCCACCGAGGAGGATCCAGTTCTCCGCCTTGCGCAGCGCAAGGCGGATTCGAGCATCGACCACCTCCTCGCGCTCGACCCCCAGTTCCGCGTGCCAAGCAATCGCCCGCGCTCGCCGAGCCTGGCTGCGATGACGACGAAATAAATCTTCCCGTGACAACTCACCGCGAAGGTAGCGATAATAATCCTTCGGGGCTCGCCCTGCCGGGAACTGGCGAAAAAAGGAACGTAGCTCCAGCGTCTTGTGGGCGGCCGGATCCTTCTCGATGGACAGAACCATGTTGAAGCCCGCTTGGGCGAAGCCTTCGCTGAGGCCTCCCGGTCCCGCGAACAGATCAACGGCGGGTATGTTCGGCACCGACGAAGGCACTATAGGGCTCCGGAACTCGGGGAGAATCGAGAGATAAAGCGGGAGTGGCGGCAGGTGATGGCGGAGACGAACATCTCGTCAGTGAATTTCTGATCAACGTGAAAATGGATCAAGCGTTCCATGACAGGGCTTTCAGCTCACCTTTTGATGCCATGCTTTGAACGAAGTCGACGAGGCTGCTCATCTCGGCAGACTTGACGCGGATTCCAATCTCAATATTGTGGTGCAGACCGTGGCTCGAGAGGTTTGCGCTGGTGATGAGCGCGTCGTGCCGGTCGCAGACAAGCAGCTTAGCGTGCAATGCGGCGAGCCCATCGGTCGGGTCAGCCTCACGGCTGAGCAAATTCGGGCGGCAGCCCCGACTGTCGCACACGGATTTCAGCATGGAAAAGTGTTCCGTGAGCCGGTTTCCCACGAGCGTAACGGCGACTGCTCGCTCTCGCCCTGCCGCCGCGAGCTCGCGCAACACCTGCCTGGCACCTTCAGTGAAAAGGTAGCCAACAACCAGAATGTCCTGCTTCGCAGTTCGGATCGTTTCGATGCTTGTGGCAAACGTCGTCCTTACGGAGACTCTGGCGCTGAACGGCGCGGTGCAGACGATTTGCACCTCCGGTCCGCCTTTCAGCAGCGCTCTGGGAGCACGTATGGCCTGGACGGCGATCTCTATCTCCCGGCCGGGCGGCAACCCTCTGGGTGCTGCCGGGGACTCCAGCTTTCTAGCGATGTGAACTGCCTCTCCGGTCGGCAGACCGAGCCGCCCGAGCGTTTCGGCATTGAGGACGGCACCGTGCTCCAGTTCGGCCTCAAGTGCGAAAAGTTCTGCGTCCGTGCTCTTTCCGATGGCTTCCGCCAAATCCTGTATCCAGCTCGATGACAAGTGGTCCGCAATCCTCCCGTTTATGTTTCTTTCGGCTTGCGCGCCAGTGCAAGGGCCTCTTGGCTCTGTTTCCGCCGCAAATTCCGAATGGTACATTTATCCTGTCCGGTCAAAATCGAAATATCCGGTTGCGTCCATGTTCGGAAGGCTAACGACCATGCCGCGGTCGAGTAATCGATTGCCCATCTCGCAGGAGGTTTCCGATACCATGCAGCACGCGTGACAGGCCGACCCGTTGGCTTTGTCCGCCAGCACGGCGAGATGTTCACGACAAAGCGGGTCGCCGGAACAAATGTCGGCAAGTTCCAGTGACGACAGAAGAGTCCCCTCAAAGCGTTCAGGGGGGCTGGTCTGCCGGGCCAACCCGCCCAAGCTGCCGTCGCTGTCAGGGGTGGAGGTGTAGATCAGAAGTCCCGCCATTTCGTTCCGTGCGTAAATTCGCTCGCGCAATGACGCCGAGGAATAGCCGCACTCCAAGGACATCTGGCGCATCAAAAGGTGGGCCAGAGTATGAATCAGGACTAAACGCGGTCGCGGCTCTCTCAGCGCCTGGAGGCCTCGCTCCTGACGCCAGGCTGAATAGCGGTCCAATAGTTGGCGCGCGCGCTCTCTTACGGCTGGGAACTTCTCCCATTTCGCCAGCCGCTCCGGATTGAGGCGCATGAAAATACCCTCTCCCAGGTTTTCAACGGCAGGCAGCCATTCCGGAGCGTGGAGCGATATAGGAGCAGTCTCGGCAAACGACTCGACGGTCGGGTCGATTTCCGGTGCCTCTATTCGTGTGAAGCCCAGCAAGGCCCTGACCTCGCGTAATCGGTTGGCGGCCACAACGGTCGCGAGATATGTGGCGACAGTCGGAGAAAGAGCCTGCCGCCGCGTCTCGAATGTTAACGAGGAATGGTCCTGGTCGGATGTCAGGACCCCGAACTCCTCTTCCCGGATGGAAGGAGGCGCGTCGCGCAGCTGCGTAAGACGCTCTATGCACCTTCTGACGCGCTGCTCGTCCTCGTTTGGGAATTTTGCGCTGATAAGGGCGCTCCATATTCCCGGCGCAGGTTCAGTTGGAAATTGACCCCAGAACGAGGCGACCTCGGATTGTAGCCGGTCGGACCAAGGCGGCACTGAGAGAGCGCTGCGGGTCACTGAAAAGTAGATATTCGAAGCACCGCGCTGCATGGCGTAGAGCCGTTCTGTACAGTCCTCGCTGTTGTCATCCAGCCAAGGCCTCGTTCCAGGGCAGGTGCAGCCCGCGGCACCCATGGAATCGGCACCGAGCGCCCCGGCAAGTGTCCGGGATTTTCGGCAGGTGCACTCGACCCGGAGGTCGCCAAGAGAGGCTGAGCGTCCCTCGCCCTTCAGATAAAGACTGCCTCCACCGCAGCTTTGTCCACGATGAACCCAGCGATACCACGGGAGGTCTGCAATGTGCCCGCGTCGGCAGGCCACGACGATGCGAGCCGGATACGTGGCCTTGTTACATCGGTCGCACCGCGGGACAGGCGGGAGGTCCGGGTTTCCGCGCGGCCACCGAAATCGCTCAGAGAGCATGAAGCAGCCGGGGCAAACACGCCAGCGGGGGAACCGGACGAAGGGCACATCGTTGTTCCTGAGCGAGCCGACGGGAGGCGTGCGAAATCCCGCGACGTTCAACGCGGCCTGGAGCCGAGGCTCGCTGATTCGTTTGTAGGGCTTGTTTGCATCGAACCAATAGTCGATTCCGGCGATCATGACCGAGTCGTCGGCCAGGTCGACGACGGAACCCGGCCCGAAGGTGGTTATGATCTGGCTTGGGCGGATAGACTGCTTCGCCATGTCAAAGCCTCGTCAGCCTCCGACCCGCCGGAAGTTCTTGAAGTAGAGACCGGACGGCTGCTCGACCTCGCGCAACGAATTGAGGGTTCGCTTCGGGAACTCTTGGTCGGCCTCCTCTTCGGCCGGACGCAAAAGCCACGCTGCCGGCGCGCCTGCCGCGGCTGCGGCAGGTCGTTGATATTTAAGGTCGGCAGGGAACCGCGACTTGAGTTCGACCCAGCCATCGATAAAGGCCTGCAGCTCTTTCCGGGCCCCCGCCACCTCGGCCGGGTCGTTCCGCTGTATGCAGGCGAGCAATTTCGCCTTCACCTCTTTGACCACCTCGTTCTCCGGATCGAAATTGCGTGCGCCGTCATTTCCGGACAACTGCGGATCGAGCAGGCGAACCAGAGCGAGAAACACCGCGTGCAGAGCTCGGTCGCGCGCCCGCGGCGAATAAGGGGTCAGGCTGCTGACTTCGACGTACCGATACATCATGGAGTGATAAGTGTTGAAGCGCTCGTAATGTGAAAGATCGCGAGGCCTTGACCAGTTGTATAACGTGACAATCAGGCCAGGTGGTTGCCGTCCTACCCGGTTCGTGGCCTGAATGTATTCGGCGTTCGCCTTGGGCTGTCCCATGACAGCCATGAGCCCGAAGCGCTGGATATCAACGCCAACCGAAATCATATTGGTGGAGAGAAGAACGTCGATCGCCTTGCCCGAGGCGAGGGTGTTTTCCATTTCCGCCAGCACAGTTGATATATCCTTTGCGGAAATCCTGCTTGTCAGCTCGGGTCGCCGGTCGGGCATTCGCGGCGGCACGACGCCCTCAAGGTTGGCGAGATAGACCAGACGCTGCCTGACGTCGTCGTCAATGAGACGCAACACGCCACCGAGTTCGCGCAAGCTGTTGAAGTAGTCAACGACCGTCCAATACGGATCGACGTCCTCGGGCGAAGCGACGCGGCATTGCGCTTCAGCTGAAAGAAGTAGAGAAGCAAGAATTCGTATGTGTGCCGTCTTGATGCTTTTGCCCGGAGCGCATACCCCTACGTAGATTCGTCCGGGCCTGTCCGGGGCTTCAGCAGCGAAAAAGGAATCTCCCGCTATCAAACCCGGTGGAGGGAACTCGCGTGCCGGGCGGTCGAAAAGCCCCCGGATCTGATCCTGGAAGCGCCTGATGGTCGCAGTTGAAGCCACTATTTTCGGCCGCTGGTGCCGGCGCGCGCACATATAGTCGACGGCCATTTCGTAAAGGCCCATCAGCGATCCAAGGGGACCCGTGATCAGGTGAAGTTCGTCCTGAATCACGAGCTCAGGCGGGAGAAAGGGTCTCGTGCGTCGGAGACCATCGGTTCTTGGAAAGCCGGGTCGCGCATTGTGTCGCCCGTTGCAATCTTGGATTCCTTCGGCGAGAAATCCGTGCCGGTCGCAGATCCTATTCACGTATCCGAACAGAGCCTTTGTGTGGTCATCCCAAGGCAGCCGCGCGAATTTGTCGACAGTGCCGATCAGCATCGTCGGGCAGCGAAGATAGATGTCTTCATCGACGAGAAAAGCGGGAATGCCTGAAAAGGGATCTGCCGTCGACCCGTGAAACTCGCAGTGCTGATTGGGACACCTGATCTGAAGATGGGAAATCTCCCTGACAACGCGATAATCGAGATGCGTGAGCGATTCCCCGCACCAGGGACAGGAGCGGAGCTGAACCGGATTGCCTTCGGTGGGCTCGTTCTCCGGGTCGAAGTGTTGCAGAGCCTGCAACGCTCCCGGCGGACGACCGTGCGTCGGGTCCGGTTCCTGAACGATCCTGTTTGGCGTTGCACCGCCGCCAACCCAAAGACCCACGCTGAAGGTTTGGCTGCCGAATCGTTGCGGCTGGCGTCTTCTTAGTGTCTCGCAGGCGCACAGCAATGTGACGGCGCGCTGAAACTGCTGGATTGTTAGCAGGCGCAAGGTGTATCTCATGAGCACGGTGACGCCGCCATCGCCACTCAGGTCATCGCGCGGCGATTCGGCTTCCCGCAGCCGCCGCAGCGCCATGGTCAGGGCCGCGAGCCCGAGATATGCCTCCGTTTTGCCGCCGCCGGTCGGAAACCAAAGGAGATCGACGATTTCGCGGTCCGGAGAATCCGGGTGCAGGATCGCTTTAATGTTCAACAACACAAAAGCCATCTGGAAGGGACGCCAGGCTGGCGCGGGGCCGTTGAATGTGCGGCCTGCGCCCTTTCGGAAATTCGTTGCCTCCACCGACTTTCGACGCTGCAAGGCCATAGCCGCGTTCATGAACCGGAAGGCTTCCAAAACGAGCGGCTCGGTCGATAGTAACTCCAGACCCTCGCGCATTCGGCCGCTGGCGAAGTCGCAATCGTCCAGATGCTCGCTGGCCTTTGCCCGGAGGTCGGCAGGGAGATCTTGTACGTCATCCCGACGAGCGCGAATCCACTCATCGTATTGATCAAGAAGCGGGCTCAGCGCGGCGCGAATTGCTGCGCCGTTTGCGGCCGAAGCCAGCGCTTCCATCTCAAGGCTGGGAAGACCAACCCCGCCCTTGGCTTCAATGGTTGAGACCTCGTAGGCGGGCATGAACTCGGTCCGAACGGAACGCGCGCGATTCGGGGGGCAGCCCGAATCATCCCAGCCTGCTGCGCACCCATGGCCGACTCCGAACTCCGGCTTGTCGCGGTATAAGAGCCTGTAAGACTCCAAATCGGGGTCGACAGCGGATGACCGGGTTTTGTGCGCGCGATTTACAATCGGCGGCTCGCAAACGCCCGCCCCTCGCGCAACGATACCGGCTTGATAGAGGCACTGTTCGGGCTGTTCGGGGCCAATCCCGCCGGAGTTAATGTTGCGCAGGAAGACCGAAACCACGCGGACGCCTTCGTCGTCTGCGCGTCGGCAGATCCATTCCCCTCGGCCGCCGGCGGGAAGGTCTTTGAACCCGGAGCTTTCATCAGCACTTATGGTTACCTTCTCTGCAACCTGGCTTCGCTTCCAGAGAATGGTGGCCTTCGAACCGGCTGGTCCTTCGACTGTTTCCTCGGGAAGGTAAAGGCCATACAGGAACTCTATATCCAGGGCGCTACAGCCAGCGTCGGCAGCGAAAGTAAGACCTATCGACGAAGGCTTCGGGATTCCGGTGACTTGGATGGGGGCCTGGGACGAATCGTCTTCCTCCGCATCCCCGCCTTCGTTGGCAAAGTCGTCTTCCTGCTCTTCAACGCGGGCGCTTGGCGGGTAGAGAATTCCCACCAAATACCGCGACGTGGGTGTATCGCCCTCTCTCGTTTCCTTGTTTTGGCGCAGTACTTCGTCAGCAGCCGTCGGACCCAATAAATCCAGTTTGAGCCTCTCAATCTGCTGGCGCCGTACTTCCTTTTGCTCCTGCGTCCCCATCGACCGTCTCCTGGGCTGTATCAACAACGAATACGTTGCCGACTCGCTCACTAGGAACTTCTGTTGTATCCGACGAAATAGCGGAGACCGTTACCAAAGTCGCTGCGTCCTGTAGCTCACCCATCGTGATGCCGGTTTGTTCCAGAAACTGCTGTTCATCCGCCGAAAGTTCAAGGTCGCCGAGCGCAGCGCGCTGAATCAGCTTCGTGATCTGGTGACCGAGCGAGATCGAACCGCTGCGTATAGCGATAAGGGCCAGCCCCACCTCGCGCCAATGGCCCATGAGCCACTCCGAGCCGATAGCCTCCCCGGTCCGCAAAATATCGTTTATGTCCTGAGGCCCATGCACCGTGCCTCTTGCCCAATGGCCTATTGAGGCCGCGGTGACGATTGTCGAGCCGCGTGCCCTGATGCGCGATAGGACCTCCGCATGCGTCAAACTCGCGCCAACATCCGCGTCGGTTTTGGGAGCGTGCATACCGGCAACAAGTTCCGCTCGCCAGCGCTTCGCAATGGCTTGCAGTTCGGGTTCAGCTTGCCGCAGCGGGTCTGCGGAAAAGATTTTTTCGCGCAGAGACTCGCGCAGGACAGGGTCTACTCGAATAAGACGGTCACCCGGTTGCAGATCCATCAACGAACCCGTGCAAATTGAATCGTCATTGCGCACGAACGACACGTGCGCGTCCCTGGTCAGCAAAACCGCCATTCGCTCACTCCGTTCTTCGCATTCGAGTTCGACGACGTGCGCCCTGACTGTCGTTCCTCGATCGTCGGGGCGAGGCCTTTCCAAGTCTGTGAGAATCGTTCCGACTCGATCGGTGTCTCGCTGGCGTGAGAAACTGCGCAGCAGTGTGCCAAGGTCGAGCCCGGATGCCTGGAGCTGCGCGAGGGATCGCATGTTCGGGTCCGCCCCTCCGAGATTGGTGAGCATAGGCAGGATCAGAGTCGGCACGGCCGGATGCGTCGGGAAGATTTCCCGAGCCCTTTCAAGCCGCACCCGGAGGAAGCGAAGCTCACCCGAATACAGGATGGCAGTGATAGGATGCGGGCCAGAGCGCGACAACCCCGGAAACATTTGCTCTGGTTCGAACGCACCGGAAATCACGCATGCCCGGCCGGGCTCAAGCTGTGAGATCTCGGTCACCGGCAAAATGGCGAGGTCATTGGCGAGCTCGCCTAACCCCGCCGGCGCGGGGAACGTCAGTGAGTGGCGAATGGCGGCAGCGAAGGATTTACCATCCACGACTAAGGCCGGGCCGCGTTTGGTGCGAGCCTTGGCGCCGCGAATTACGTCCATGAGGGCAAGTCGCTTCGGACTTTGCGGCGCGAGGAGGCGGATCAGCTTGCCTATATCCTCGACAAGGACTTGGATGATGAACTCGTGCCACTCCCCGAGGGCCGCCATTTCCGGCATGCGGCCTCGAAGCGCCTCGAACAGCCTGTTTACCGACACATCGAATCGCAACGTCGCGGGGAGCTGGGACAAAACCAGCCCCTGCTCGTACGCTTCAATGCCGACTGGCAAACTCCAAAGGAGCGTTCTCAGGCGAAGCGCGGTGCGGGCGACATCGCGAAGGAGGTGCCGCATGCGCTTTGCCAGTTCTTCCGAGAGACTGACGAGAGCGCCGTCCGCATCTGACAGAAGCCTTACCGCTTCCGGCGGCAATTCGGGCTGCACGACAGTTAAATCGGATCCTTGGCAAAACGTTTCGAAGGCTGGGTCAGGCAGGCATCGGCAGGTCGCCCAATCCTGTGAAACGTCGGAAATTTCAGGGGCGAAGATCGAATCGTGGCAGATAACGGTCGGAAGGCCCGTACCCAGAGCGGCAGCCGAGTTTTCGGAGTGAATCAACACCAGAAACGGGCGGTGCTCGGTTATCAGCCTAGTGACCGCTTCTCGATCAGTGCAACGTGAAATGAGCACAGCTGGTCCGGCGTTGTCCGCTCGACCAAGGAATTCCCTGCCGGAAATCGGCTTCGGCTCGGCGCCGGAGCGGAGGACCGCATAGGCCGGGAAGAAATTGTGAAAACGGTTTCTGGGGTCTCTCTGATGTACCAGATTTTCCCAGTAGCTCGCCGCGTCAGTTCCGGCGCGGCCTGTCTTCTCGTAGAGTTTAACCCTGCGTCTTCTGCAGAGTGGCTCGATCTGAGCAATCGGCAGACGAAGTTGCAGAAAGGCTTCGCCAAATCGGCCGGGCGTATCGGTGACCACCAGAAGTGGTCGCCGTTCCGGAAGCGGAATTCCGTCCTCCTCCATTCCGTAGGTCCAAGCTTGAAGTGCGATTAGTCCGGCTAGGAAGGCGGCCATCTGAGCATCCCCACACACAACATGCACCACCTCGGACGGCTCAAACTCCAGCTCAACCGCGGGAGACCTATAAGTGACTTCGCCCGGCAAACACAACCCAAAAAATTTGTCGCGGCGATAGAACTCGTCGCAGAAAAGCAGAGTCTTCATCCCCCGGTGCGCCTTTTGCCGCGCCGACTTGCAGGCCTTTTACAAGAAACTCCTCGCCGCAACCACTATGAGGCCACTTCCAGACCGCCGGCAAGGCGCCCGCTTCGGCCGGGCCTGGCGCGCGCTACGCGCGCCTACGGACGGCCAAAGGGCCGAAGATGCGCCGCTCGACCATCATCACCAGCGCGCGCGGCGCAAAGCGCGCCGCCTGCACAGCCGCGCGGTTGAGCGCCCCGACGACGCAGAGCACGCGGCCTCGCTCGGCTGCCTTCAGGCCCTGCTCGACCACGGTATCGGCACTGCTGTAGACAAACGACGGGAAGCGTGCACGGCCGCTCCCGGCTACCTGCTGGAACTCGGTCGGAGTCGGCCCCGGACAAAGTGCCAGGACAGTCACGCCGGCGTTCGCGACCTCCTCGGCAACCGCCTGTGAGAAGCTCAGGACGAACGCCTTGGTGGCCCCGTAGGTGGCCATGTAGGGAATCGGCTGGAAGGCCGCGGTCGAGGCCAGGTTGATTATCACGCCGCGCCGGCGCGCAACCATGGCAGGCAGGGCGGTCCGGGTTAGCGCCACCAGCGCCGCAATGTTAACGTCCACCTGCTCGAGCTCGCGCTCGCCGGCAAGCCGGGCCAGGGGACCGGCGGTGCCGAAGCCGGCGCTGTTGACCAAGTAGTCGAGCTCGGGGCCGGCGGCTTCGATCCTGCGGGCAAGCTTAAGGAGGTCGTCGCGCCGCGCAAGGTCGGCCGGGAGCGCTTCGGCACGCGGTGCGCCCAGCTCAAGCGCCCGGTCGGCCACAGCCTGCAGGCGCTCGCGCCGGCGCGCCACCAGCACCAGCGCAAAGCCCCGGCGCGCCAGCGCGTAGGCGAAGCACTCGCCCAGTCCGCTGGAGGCGCCCGTTATGAAGGCCGCCGGCATACCGGATGCGCCAACGGGGCATCGCCGCCTGGCTTTGCCGCGCTCATGCTGGCCGGTAAGCCGGCGCCGGGTGCGCCCCTGCGGCGGCCTGGCCGCCGGCCAGTTCGGCGCGAAAGTAATCGAAGGTGCGCGCCAGCCCCTCGCGCAGCGGCGTTCGCGGCTCCCATCCGAGCAGCCGGCGGGCGGCCGTGATGTCCGGCTGGCGGCGCATTGGATCGTCCGGGCGCGCCTGCTTGAAAACAATCGCCGAGGAGCTTTGCGCCAACTCCATAACCAACCGCGCCAGCTCGAGGATCGATACCTCGACCGGGTTGCCGACGTTTATCGGCCCGGTGATCTCCGGCGCGTCCATCATCCGCACCAACCCCTCGATTATGTCGCTTACGTAGGCAAACGAGCGGGTCTGGGAGCCGTCACCGTAAACGTCAAGCGGCTCGCCCTTGAGCGCGGCCACGCAAAAGCTCGAGATCACCCGGCCGTCATCGGCCGCCATGCGCGGCCCGTAGGTGTTGAAAATACGCACGATCCTGATCGCGACCCGGTTCTGCCGGTGGTAGTCCATCATTAGGCACTCGGCGACCCGCTTACCCTCGTCGTAACAGGAGCGCACGCCGATCGGGTTAACGTTGCCCCAGTAGCTCTCGGGCTGCGGATGCACCAGCGGGTCTCCGTACACCTCGCTGGTCGAGCTCAGAAGGATGCGCGCCCGCACCCGCTTGGCCAGGCCGAGCATGTTGATGGTGCCCATCACGCTGGTCTTGATCGTCTTGACCGGATTGTACTGATAGTGGATAGGCGAGG
Source organism: Deltaproteobacteria bacterium (assembly GCA_021794015.1). GTDB lineage: Bacteria > Desulfobacterota > Binatia > Binatales > Binataceae > JAJYRQ01. Next base: position 12,705 of record JAJYRQ010000047.1, read on the forward strand.
CCGGACAGGCAAGATGGAAGATGCGGTCCACCTCGAGCAGGATCGGCTCGACGATGTCGTGCCGCATAAGTTCAAAGCGCGGATTGGCGACCAGGTGAATAACGTTGGAACGCCGGCCGCTGTAGAAATTGTCGAGGCAGATTACTTCGTGGCCGTCATCGAGCAGCCGCTCGCAGAGGTGGGAGCCAAGAAATCCGGCCCCGCCGGTAACCAGAGTCCGCACTGGCTGTTCCTCCTCCCCCGAGTCTGGCTAACGGCGGTTCTCGCGCACCAGGCTTAGCACGCTATCGGCCACATAGGAAACATCGTCGTCGCTCATCGCCGGGTAGATCGGCAGCGACAGGCAGTCCTGGTAGACTTTTTCGGCCGCGGGGAAATCGCCGCGCCGGTAGCCGTACCGGCGCTGGTAGTAGTGCATCGTGTGCAGCGGAATGCAGTGGACCGAGACGCCCACTGCGCGCTCGCGCAAAAGGTCGACAAAACGCGCCCGGTCAACCCGCAGCCGCTCAAGCTCAAGCCTGAGCACGTAGAGGTGCCAGGCGTGAGTTACGCCCGGCGCCGCGCCCGGCAGCTTAAGGGCCGGCTCAGCGGCGAAAGCCGCGTTATAGGCCTCCGCAATCGCCTGGCGCCGCGCAAGGAAGGCATCGGCCCGCTTGAGCTGGGCTAGCCCGATCGCGGCGTGAACGTCCGACAAGTTGTACTTGAACCCGAGGTCATGAATTTCGTAGTACCACGAGCCGGCCGCGTCGTACCGTTTCCAGGCATCGCGGTCCATCCCGTGAAGGCTGGCCACCGCGATCCGGGCCGCCAGGGCGTCGTCCTCAGTCGTGACCATGCCGCCCTCGGCGCAGGTTATGTTCTTGGTCGCATAGAAGCTGAAACAGCTTAGCTCGCCGATCGTTCCGACCCGCACCGTTCCCCGTCCCTCGACCGGGCAGGCCGCGCCCAGTGCGTGGGCGGCGTCCTCGACGATCGCCAGCCGGTGCCGGCGGGCGATCGCCGCGAGCGCCGACATGTCACAGGGATGTCCGGCGAAATGGACCGGCAAAAGCGCGCGTACCCGCCGGTAACGGCCGCCAGCCAGCGTCTGTTCAACCTTGGCCGGGTCGAGGTTCAGCGTTGCCGGCTCGATATCGACGAAGACCGGCCGCGCCCCCAGATAGCCCAGCACCTCGGCGGTGGCCGTAAAGGTAAACGGCGTCGTGATAACCTCGTCGCCCGGCCCGATTCCCAGGGCGAAGAGCGCCAGGTGGAGCGCGCCGGTGCAATGGGCTACCGCCAGCGCATTGCGCGCCCCGACGTAGGCCGCAAACTCGCGCTCGAAACGCTTCGCCTTGGGGCCGGTGGTAAGCCATCCCGAGCGCAGCGTGTCGAGCACCTCGCGCTCTTCTTCGACGCCCATCGCCGGGCGGTGAAAGGGCACCCGCTGTGGTGTTGGCTCGCTCACGAACGAATCTCGACCAAGCGGAGCATCGTCTTGTCGGCGCTTGCCCCCGGCAACCAACGCCGCATGCTAGCCCCGTTCCCCGCTGCCAGGCTCCGGCCCCGGCATCACGTAGGTGGGGACGCCGGTCTGCGCTTCGACCGCAGCTTCAAGTTTTTTCATGTCCACCTTGTCGGTGAGACCCAGCCGCTCGACCTGCTGCGCCGCATGCTTCCACAGGCCGGGGTAGCGCGCGTAGAGGTCTTCATGCACCTCGACGTAGAGCGCGCCGTCGCGCCAGCCGAACTTGACCGGCTCGTAGATGATACGGCCCGGGGTGCCGACCTTGACCTTGTGGAACAGGTGCTCGATGTCCTCCGGGTAAAGACGCACGCATCCGTGGCTCACCTCGAGGCCGACGCCCCAGGGATTGTTGGTTCCGTGAATGGCATATTCGGGCAGGGTAAGCTCGAGGCGAAAAAGCCCCAAGGGGTTGTCGGGGTCGCCGCCGGCCACCACGTGCTCGGCCTCGCCGTCGCGCTCCAGATGCTCCTCGTAGATGTCCTGCGGCACCACCCAGGTGGGGTTGCGGGTTTTGCCCCGCACGACAAAATCGCCCATCGGGGTCTTCCAGTCGTAGCGCCCCAGCCCAACCGGAAAGGTGTATACCACGCTCGGCCGCAGCGAAGCGCCGTCGGCAGCCGTTTTAACGAGATGCTTGCCGCGCCAGCGGTAAGCCGGCGACGGATAGTAGTAGTAAAGCCGCATCTCCGGAGCGTTCAGCACAATCCCGGTCCGCGCTCCGGGCGGCAGGATATGCTCGGTGGGCAGCACGATGACGCGGCCGCGCGGCGGCAGCCACCAGTCGAGATGTCCGTTGGCCTCGGAAATCTCCCTGGCGGTGAGTCCGAACCAGCGGCCAACGTCGAGCAGCGAATCGCCTTTGCGAACTTGGTAAGTGGTAAGCGTTCCGATTAGGTCGTTGCCGGCGCCCGGGATCGGGTAGGCGACGTCGGGGCGCTTGGCAAAGCCCGAATCGCTCCAGGCATGCGCGCCCGGCGCCGGCGCCAGGGCCGCGGCCAGCACGCAGAGCAACACCGCCAACAATTTAGGCCCGGTTTTCGCCATGCAAAGCTTGCGCGCGCTGCGGAACCGGCGCCGCCGACGCCCGGCGGCCAACCAGCGCGCCAAGCGCTGCTCTTTTAGGCCGGCAGCGTAAGCCACCCCACCCACGTACCCAGCGGCGGAAGCGGTCTGCCTTCATTTTAGCCGCAGGCGCCACGCAACTAAAATCTTAGGCTATGTCCGCCTAGTCGGCAACGGGGCGCAGTGCGGCAAACTTCAGCATGAGAAGCTTCAACCCGCGGCCGTCGAAGGAAACCCAAGCCTTGGCGTTCTCGCCGCGCCCTTCAAGTCGCCTCACCACGCCAAGGCCGAAGCTGTGATGGACGACGCGGCTGCCCACGGCCAGTCCCCCGCCAACTGGCTGCGGCAGTTGACCGTCGGCGTAATCAACGTAGGTTTGCGCTGCCGGGCGCTCCCGCAGCCGGGCGGCGGGCACTGCTCCGAGCCGCACCATCAGGTCGTCGCCGATCTCCGCAAGAAAGCGCGACGGCGACGATTCGCTGCGCTGGCCGTAAAGCTCGCGCGAAAGCGTCTTGGTGAGGTAGAGCAACTCCCTGGCCCGGGTCATGCCGACGTAGCACAGCCGGCGCTCTTCCTCGAGTTCCGTCGGCTCTTCGGCCGACCTTGCGTGGGGAAACAAATCCTCCTCCATTCCGGCCATGAAAACCGCCCGGTACTCCAGCCCTTTGGAGGTGTGCAGCGTCATCAGGGCAACCCGGCCGCCCGTCTCCTCGGGCGGCCTGCCGTCGGCCGCAAGCGCCGCCCGTTCCAGGAAGCTTTCCAGTCCGCCGGGCCCGTGCTCGGCGTCGAAGGCGGCGGCACTCGAGAACAGCTCGGCGAGGTTGCGCCGGCGCGCCGCGCCGTCGGCCTGCCGGTCCAGATATTCCAGAAAACCGCTGCGCGAGACCACCTCCTCGATAAGCGCCTGAACCGGGGCGGCCGGGGCCCGCGCCCCAAGCCCGACCATCCAGCGCGAGAAGGCAGCGGCTTCGCGGGCTGCCCCAAGCGGGACATGCGCCGCACCCTCCAGCTTTGCCAGGGCCTCCAGCGGGCTCAGTCCGTCTCGCGCGGCAACCCGGCCGGCCAGGGCCAGCGTCTTGGCGCCGACGCCGCGCGGCGGAGCGGCCAGCGCGCGGCCCAGGCTCATCACGTCGCGCGGATTGAGCGCCGCGCGCAGGTAGGCCAGCAGCTCTTTCACTTCCCGATGGTCGTAAAAGCGCAGGCCGCCCACGACCACGTAAGGTATGCGCCGGGCCGAAAGCGCCTCTTCGAGGACCCGCGACTGCGCGTTGACGCGGTAGAAGACGACGATTTCCGAGGGCCGCGCCAGGCCGGCCTCGACCAGCCGTTCGATCTCGCGCGCGATGAAATTGGCCTCGTCCCGCTCTGTGACCCCGGTGAAGCATCGCACCGGCTCGCCGGCGCTGTTAGCGGTCCACAGCCGCTTGGGCTTGCGCTCGCGATTATTGCGGATGACCGCGTAGGCGGCGGCCAGAATCATTTTGCTGGAGCGGTAGTTCTGCTCCAGGGCAAAGACGCGCGCGGCGAGAAAATCGCGTTCGAAATCCAGGATGATCCGGATATCGGCTCCGCGCCAGCGGTAAATCGACTGATCTTCGTCGCCCACGGCGCACAGGTTGCCGCTTTGGGCGCTGAGCGCCTTGACCAGCAGGTACTGGCTGCGGTTGGTGTCCTGAAACTCATCGATTAGCAGGTAGCGGGCGCGCGCCTGCCAACGGGCCAGGACCTCCGGGCGGGCGCGGAACAGCTCGCAGGTCATCAGCAGCAGGTCGGCGAAGTCCATCGCGTTGGCGGCGCGCAGGCGTTGCTGGTAGAGGCGGTAAATTTCGGCCAGTTGCGCTTGCCTGGGATCGACCGCGCCCTGCGCCAACTCTTCGGGCGAAACCCCGTCGTTCTTAGCCTGCTCCAGGCGCGCCCGGACCGCCTCGGCGTGCCCGGCCTCAGGCAGGCGCGCCTCCTCGAGCAGCCGGCGCAAGAGCGCGAGCGAGTCGGCCTCGTCGATAATGCTGAAGTTGCGTTCGAAGCCGAGAAGCGGCGCCTCGGCCCGCAAAATTCTGGCGCACGCCGCGTGAAACGTGCTGACCCACGCCGGCGCCTCGGCAGTTGCCGCCAGCCGCGCTGCCCGCTCCTTCATTTCGGCCGCCGCCTTGTTGGTGAAGGTCACCGCCAGAATCTCGTCGGGCGTGGCTTTGCGCCGGCTTACCAGGTATGCAATACGATGGGTAATGACCCGGGTCTTGCCCGAACCGGCCCCGGCCAGGATGAGCACCGGCCCATCCGTCGCCTCGACGGCCGCCCGCTGTACCGGGTTTAAATCTTCGAGTCGTGGCATGATTGAATTACGCCGCTCAACAGGCACGCGCGTCCGCACCGCGGCGCCGGCGCGCCCGCGCCTTGCGGCCACGGGCGCTGCGGCATCCGAGGCATAGCGTTTTGGCCCGTTACCAACCGCGCGACTTTTACTACCGCAAAGCCCGCGCCGCCGGGCTCGGCTCGCGCGCAGCCTTCAAGATAGAGGAAATCCTTAAGCGATGGAGCCTCGCCGCGCCCGGCGCCAGGGTGGTTGACCTTGGATGCGCCCCCGGCGGATGGCTCACGATGCTTGCGCGGGCGGTTGGCCCGCAAGGGCGGATCGTCGGTGTCGACCTTAAGCCATGCCGGCCGGCGGCGGCGCAGGTCGCCACGCTGGCCGCTGACCTTGGCGATCCGGAACTGCCGGCACGCATCCTGGCTGTCTTGGGCGGACCCGCCGACCTCGTTACCAGCGACGCCGCTCCCCGGCTAAGCGGCATCAGGACCCGTGACCAGGCGCAGGCGGCCGAGCTCGCCACCTCCGTGCTTCGACTCGTCCGCAAGCTGCTCAAGCCGGGCGGCGCGGCGGTGGTCAAGGTTTTCATGGGCGAGGGCCTCGACCAATGCGTAGCCGGTTTCAGGACGGAGTTCGCCCGGGTCGAGCTGGGCCGCACCAGAGCGACGCGGCCGGGTTCCTCGGAGCTTTTCGTGGTGGCCGTTGGCTTTCGGACGGCGTCTGCGGCAGGCCAACGGCCGGCGGTGGTTTGATATGAAAAAGGCCAGGCTTCTCGGGTGGTGCTGGATGCTGCTCCTGCTCTCGCTTGCAGGCTGTGCCGGACGGCACGCGGCCGAGGCCGGCCGGGGCGAGGTGCGCGTACGCGTGGTCGGGGTCGGCATCGACGAGACCACCGGCGCGCACTTCGTCGAGCTCGAGGACCCGGCGGCGCGGCGGACCCTGCACATTCTTATCGGCGATGCCGAGGCGCGCGCCATCCTGCTTGAACTAAACGGGGTGAAAACGCCTCGGCCGCTGACCCACGAACTCTTGCGCTCGGTGATCGAAAAAACCGGCAACCGCGTGGACCGGATCGCAATCGTCGATCTACGCAATGATACCTACTATGCCGAGATTTACCTCGACCACGGGCGCTATGCGATTGACAGCCGCCCGAGCGACGCCATCGCGCTTGCCCTGGGCATTCACGCGCCCATCTTCGCGGCGCAAAAGCTCTTCAACCCGGCCGCCCCAGAGCGGCAACGGGCCGGAATGCCGGCGGTGGCCGAGGGCTTCGGCCTGACCGTGCAGTCGCTCTCGCCCGAGCTGGCGCGCTTTTTCAACGTCGCGCCGCAGGCCGGCGTGCTGGTGGCCGATGTTTCCCCGCAAAGCGAGCGCGCCGGGCTTGAGCGCGGCGATATCCTTACCCAAATCGAGGGTCAGCCGGTAAGGACCGCAGAGGAGTTCCAGCGCCAGGTCAAAGCCCTGCAGCGCCGGCGGCAGATTGCAGTTAAGTTCCTTCGCGCCGGCACGGTTCACAGCGCCACGCTGGCACTTGAAGCCGGCGGCGCCGAACAGCCACACTCCGCCGAACTCTAACGCGCTGCGCGGCGTGGCTCTGCGGCGCATGCGGCTAAGGCGCGCGGCGGGCGGGGCGCCTCGGTCGCAAATTATGGGCGGCTGCGCTAGCATCGAGCGCGACGCCGGCAACCCACGCGGCCGATCTCCAAGCTCGCAAGCCGCTGGGCTGCTTGATCCGATCTTTTTGCCGGCGCGCCGGACCTTGCCATGGACTTCAACTATACCGCCGAACAGGAAGCTTGGCGCAGCCGCGTCAGACAGTGGCTGGCGGCCAATCAGCCGCCTGCGCTGACCTCCGAGGAGCGCAGCAACGCCGACGACGACTTTCTCTGGGAGCGGCTTGAGCGCTGGCACGTCGCGCTCTACCAGGGCCGCTGGATGGGCCTTAACTGGCCCAAAGAATACGGCGGACAGGGGGCAACTTTCGTCGAACAGCTCATTCTGCAGCAGGAGCTGGCGCGCCTTGAGCTGCCCTTTGGCTGCAACATCCTGGGCGTCATCATGACCGGTCCGGCAATCATGCAGTGGGGGACCGAGGCGCAAAAGCAGCGCTACCTGCGGCCCATCCTGAGCGGCGAGGAAATCTGGTGCGAAGGGCTTTCCGAGCCCGGGGCGGGCTCCGATCTCGGCGCAATCCAGACCCGTGCCGTTTTGCAGGGCGACTATTTCGTGGTTAACGGACAGAAAGTATGGACCACGCTCGCCCATCGCGCCCACTTCTGCCAGCTTTTCGTCCGCACCGACCCCGAGCGCCCCAGAGGCGAGGGGCTAAGCACGCTCCTGGTGGACATGCGCTCACCCGGCGTAACCATCCGCCCGCTGCGTCAAATGACCGGCAGCAGCGAATTCAACGAGATTTTCTTCGAGGACGTGCGCGTGCCCAAGGAAAACCTGCTCGGCCCTCTCAACGGCGGCTGGCAGGTGCTTATCAGCACGCTGATGCATGAGCGATTCGGGATCGGGGAGACCCTGGGCGGGACCGAGCAGGCGCTCAACCAACTCGTGAAGCTGGTCAAGGCCACCGCGCTGGCTGCAGGAGCGGCGGCCAAGGACCCGGAGATTCGCCACGCCCTGGCCCGGTTCGCCATCGAGACCGCAGCTAAGAGGTACAGCGGTTTTAGGAGCCTTACCCGCCGGCTCAAAGGGCTGCCGCCCGGGCCCGAGGCTTCGATCGCCAAGCTCGCCTCGAGCGAGTTGCTGCAACGGATGCTGCGCTGGGCCGGACGCCTGGGCGGGTTGAACCTGCTTCTCGAGCGCGGATCACCCTTGGCACCCGAGAACGACTGGGCGCGCCGGCTGCTCGGTGCCGAGATGCTGACCATCGCGGGAGGCACCTCGGCCGTGCAGCGTAACATGATCGGCGAGCGCATCTTGGGATTGCCCAAGGGATAACCGTGCGGCTCGGCTGGCTTGCCTTGGCAGTAGTCCGGCGCAAACGGCATGAACTTTGCGCGCTTCCGCTGACGCGGGTTGCAAACCCAACGAAACAAGTTGTCGTTGGTCCCGGCCCTGGCGGCTGGCGCTTAGCATTTCTGCATCCTGCGCCTTTAGGCGCAGCGACAGGGTATGCCCGACTTTTGAGCAGCCGCTGCCTCATCATTAGGCAATGCGCTGGCCACCAACTTATCATCAGCCTGGAATTAATCCCGCGAAGTGGGAGGAGGAGTGGCAACGATGACTCAGCCGTCAAAAACAACTGCCTGGCACGTGGCGACGCCATGCGCGTTGCTGGCTTTGCTGGCCGCATCGCGGGCAGACGCGGCCGAACAAGCCGTCCGTGTGAGCGCGGGAGACACCGCCTGGGTGCTGACATCGTCGGCCCTGGTGCTTCTGATGACGGTGCCGGGCCTGGCGCTTTTTTATGGCGGGATGGTACGGCGCAAGAACGTGCTTTCGATGCTGATGCAGAGCTATGTGCTGGCGGCGCTGGTGTCGGTGCAGTGGGCGCTTTTCGGCTACAGTCTTGCCTTCGCGCCGGGCCGGTGGGGGCTGCTCGGCGGTCTCCACTGGGCCGGCTTGGCTCACGTGAGTGCGTCGGCTCCGTTTGCCGCCTATTCGGAAACGATACCGCACCAGGCTTACATGGTTTTCCAGTGCATGTTCGCGGTGATAACGCCGGCGCTGATTACCGGGGCCTTTGCCGAGCGGATCTCTTTTCCCGGCTTCCTGCTTTTCAGCCTGCTTTGGATGACGCTCGTGTACGACCCGATCGCGCACTGGGTATGGGCGGTTGACGGCTGGATTCACGGGATGGGGGCGCTCGACTTTGCCGGCGGCACCGTGGTGCATCTGTCGTCGGGCGTCGCGGCGCTGGCCGGGGCGCTGATGGTTGGCCGGCGGCGCGGTTATCTGCGCGAGCCGATGCCGCCGCACAACCTTACGCTTACGCTCACCGGGGCAGGGCTTTTGTGGGTGGGATGGTTCGGTTTCAACGCCGGCAGCGCGCTTGCGGCCAACGGGCTTGCGGTTTCGGCCTTTGTCGCCACGCATCTGGGCGCCTCGGCGGCGGCGCTGGCCTGGGCGGCGGCTGAATGGTGGACGCTGGGCAAGCCGACCGTGCTGGGCATCGCCAGCGGCGCGGTGGCGGGGCTGGTGGCGATCACGCCCGCCTGCGGCTATGTCACCCCGATGTCGGCGCTAATCATCGGTCTGGGCGCCGGCCTGCTCTGCTACTGGGCGGTGCGGCTAAAACCGCGCCTCGGCTACGACGATGCGCTGGACGTGGTGGGCGTGCATGGCGTGGGCGGCAGTTGGGGCGCGCTGGCGACCGGGCTTTTTGCCAGCGCCGCGGTCAACCCCGCCGGCGCCAACGGTCTTTTTTACGGCAATCCGCGCCAACTCCTGGTCCAGTTGGTTGCGGTCCTCGCTTCCGGAGCATTCTCGTTTGTGGCAAGCCTGGTGTTGTTCAAAATCGTTGACGTCACGGTCGGTCTCCGCGTCTCCGAGGAAGCCGAGCAGATGGGAGTCGACCTCAGCGAGCACGACGAGAACGCCTACGCTTTGGAAGGCTAGCCGGCGTCGCGCCGGCTCACCTGCGGGCCGCGTGACCTGCATCTCGCGGCCCGCGTTGGCCGGCAAAAGCGCCGGTGTTATACTGGCAATTTGGCGGCAGGCTTGGCCGCTGGGCGCGCATACTCCGGGGCGTAGGCCGTAATCGGGTTGGATCTCGGAAATTCCAGCTAAGACGGGAGCCCCGGGTGACGGCTACGGCAGTTCGAGATCACCAGCCAGAGGGAGGAGGTCCGAATGGGTAAGATTTCTCAAGAAACGCGCACGAACCTCCGTAGGCGAGCGGGAGGGCAATGCGAGTGTGAGATGAAAGTGTGCGGCCACCGCGACCGATGCATCCGAGGCCTGTCCTACGGACATTGGGAGGCGCATCTGAGGTGGACCCGATCTCTGCGACAGCGATCGGGGGATCTTAAGGTGGAAAATCCTGCCTGGGATTACGCCTCAGCTCTTTCTCCTTAACCCTTCTTTAGCACAGTTTTTCCGGCCG
>JAJYRQ010000048.1 GCA_021794015.1 Deltaproteobacteria bacterium
AACGCGCTGGCTGGCGGAATGGAACGAGAATGCCCGCCCGTTTCGCTGGACCAAATCGGCCGCGCGGATCAAACGCAGCATTCGCAACGCTGCACTTATTTACGAGACGGGACACTAGGATGCGCGCGTTTCTCGAAGCCAACGGGCTCGAGGCCTACTACGGCTGGACCAAGGTGCTGCACGGTCTCGACCTGTCGGTGCCCGAGGGAAAAGTCACAGCGCTGCTCGGCGCCAACGGCGCCGGCAAGACCACAACCCTGAGGGCCTTGTGCGGGATGACCACGGTCAAGGGCCAAATCTTCTATGACGGCCAGCGAATAGACGGCAAACCAACCGAGGAGATCGTGCGGCTGGGCGTCGCCCATGTGCCCGAGGGCCGCGGGACCTTTGCCAATCTCACGGTATTCGAGAACCTCCTTCTGGGCGCCTACACGCGCAGCGACCGGGCCAAGGTGGCTGAGGACCTCGATCGGGTCTACCACTATTTCCCCGTGCTCAAGGAGCGGCGGACAAGCCAAGCCGGCCTGCTCAGCGGCGGCGAACAGCAAATGCTGGCCGTGGCGCGCGGCCTGATGCTGCGCCCGCGCCTGCTCCTGCTGGATGAGCCTTCGCTGGGGCTGGCGCCGATCATGGTGGCGGAGTTGTTCCGCGCCGTTCGTACCATCAACCAGACCGAAGGAGTGACGGTGCTCCTGGCCGAGCAGAACGCCTCGGCGGCGCTTGACGTTGCCCATCACGTCTACCTCGTCGAGACCGGCCGGATCGTTACCGGGGGCCCGGCAGAGGTGCTGCGCGGGGATGACGCGATCCGCCGTTCTTACCTCGGTTACTGAGGGGAGAGAGATCGCATGCAGACGTTTGTGGCGCAGGTCATTTCCGGCTTGAGCACCGGCGGCATTTACGCCAGCATCGCGCTCGCGCTGGTGCTGATTTACCAAAGCACCGGTCTGGTCAACTTCGCGCAGGGCGAAATGGCGATGTTCACGACCTACATGGCGTGGTCGATGTTGAACGCGGGCTGGGGCTACTGGCCGGCGTTTGTTGGCGCATGCCTGTTTGCGTTCGCGCTCGGTTTCGGCCTGGAGCGCCTGGTCATCCGCCCGCTCGAGACCGCTCCCGAGCTGGCCCTGGTGATCGTAACGATCGGCCTTTTGACCATCTTCAACAGCGTTGCCGGTTGGATTTACACTTACACGATAAAGCCGTTTCCGAGCCCGTTCCCCGCGGCTCCCATCAAGGTGGGCTTCATGGTGCTCAATCCCCAGGACCTCGGCGTGGTCGGCGTGACGCTGCTGATGCTTGCGCTTATCTACCTGTTTTTCCACTCCACCCGCCTGGGCCTGGCGATGCGGGCGGTGGTGGAGAACCCGGTCAGCAGCCGCCTGGTCGGCATCCGGGTGAGCTGGATGCTTGCCTTGGGGTGGGGTATGGCTGCGGTGGTGGGAGCGGTGGCCGGTCTGATGGTTGCGCCGCTGGTCTTTCTCGAGCCGAACATGATGGGCGGGGTTCTTATCTACGCCTTCGCCTCGGCCACCCTGGGCGGATTCAGCAGCGCGGGCGGCGCGGTGGTCGGCGGTTTCGTGATGGGCATCCTGGAAAACCTAACCGGCACCTACATTACCCTGGTCGGGACGAAGCTCAAGCTGACCGTGGCCCTGGCGGTGATCGTGCTGGTGCTTTTGATCAAGCCGACCGGACTGTTCGGAAGGGCGGCGGTACGCCGAGTGTGATCCTGTGGCGACGGCGACCAGCAAGAGGGACCAGGGTGCGGTTGCAGGCGGGACAAATGCCGGTCAAGAACGGCGTCTTTTCTGGCTGCGGTTCGGGGCGCTGGCGTTCCTACTGGCAGCGGCTTGCGCGTTGCCCTTCTACCTGAGCAACTACCAGTTGTTCGAGTTCAGCCAGGCCTTTATCTACGCGATTGCGCTGCTCGGCCTGAACATTCTCATCGGCTACAACGGCCAGATTTCGCTGGGGCACGGGGCGTTCTACGCCCTGGGCGGGTACACCACCGCGATCATGACCACGCGCTGGGGAATTCACTACGGCTGGACGATCGCGGCGTCGGGGCTGTTGTCGCTGGCGGCGGGTTTTCTGTTCGGCCTGCCGGCGCTGCGGTTCGAGGGGCTTTACCTGGCGCTGGCGACCTTGGCGCTGGCGCTGGCCACGCCGCAGGTTCTCAAGTACTTTGACACCTGGACCGGAGGTTCGCAGGGGATCGTGCTCGACAAGCCGCCGGTGCCCTTGGACCTGCCGCTGAACCAGGATCAGTACCTTTATTACCTGAGCCTGGCGATTCTCGTGCTTGCGCTCATTATGGCGTGGAATCTTTTGCGCGGCCGGGTCGGACGGGCGATGATGGCGATCCGCGACAATCCGGTTGCGGCCGAGACGATGGGGGTTCACAACGCGTTGTACAAGTCGCTTACCTTCGGGGTGAGCGCGCTCTACACGGGTATCGCCGGATCGCTGGGCGTGCTGGCCGTGACGTTTGCGGCGCCGGATACTTTCAACGTTTTTCTTTCGATCGACCTGCTGGCCGGCAGCGTGGTGGGGGGCGTGGTTTCGATCTCCGGCGCGATCTTCGGTGCTCTTTTCATTGTCTTCGTGCCGGTTTACGCGCAGCAGATATCGCAGGCAGCGCCGTGGGCGATCCTGGGTGTTTTTCTTATCGCCTTGATGTACCTGATGCCCAACGGATGCGCCAGCCTGCTGCATCGGCTGTGGGGCGCCCTGGAGAAGAAGATCGCCGGGGCGTCGGCGATACCGGCCGACCTGACCCCGTTCGAGGACGGAGCGGCCGAGGAAGACCAACGCTCCGCGCGGGCTGCGTCGGGCGATTAAGCGAGATGTAGCCAACGCTGCGTCCGGCGCCAACCATAGGTAAATAGCCACGGGGGCCGCGCCGAAGCGGCCCGATACAGCGAGGTGAATGTCATGGGCACGCGAAGATCGCTGGTGACGCTAAGCTTAGCGTTTCTTCTGCTGGTGCTGACGGTTGGGCTGATAGCCGCAGGAGGTGTCGCGCTGGCCGACGAGCCGGGGGTTACGGCCAGCGAGGTCAAAATCGGCAACACCGCGCCGTATAGCGGTCCCGCCTCCGCTTACGGCACCATCCTCAAAACCTCGGCGGCTTACTTCAAAATGATCAACGATCGGCGAGGGGTGAACGGCCGGAAGATCGTCTTCATCAGCTACGACGACGGCTACAGTCCGCCGCGCACGGTCGAGATGACTCGCAAGCTGGTCGAGCAGGACCACGTGCTGCTGGACTTTGCTCCGCTCGGCACGCCGTGCAACTCGGCGATCTGGTCCTACATGAACCGGTACAAGGTGCCGCAGCTCTTCGTGCTGACCGGGGCCAGCAAGTGGGGCGACCCAAAGGACCACCCTTGGACGATGGGCTGGCAGCCGACCTACAGCAGCGAGGCCGCCACCTACGCCAAGTACATCCTGGAGAAAATGCCCCAGGCCAAGATCGGCATCCTTTACCAGAACGACGACTACGGCAAGGACTACGTCAACGGCTTCAGGCGCGGGCTGGGTGACAAGGGGCGCAAGCTCATCGTGATGGAGCAGACCTACGAGACCACCGACCCGACGATCGACTCCCAGATCGTCAACCTGAAGAACATCGGGGCGAACGTCTTCTTCGACGTGACCACGCCGAAGTTCGCCTCCCAGGCGATCCGCAAGGCCTACGAGATCGGCTGGCACCCGGTGCACTTCCTGAACAACGTGTCGGCCTCCGTGGGATCGGTGCTCAAGCCGGCAGGACTGGAGGCCTCCAAGGGCCTGGTCACCGCGCTTTATGAGAAGGATGTCACCGATCCGCGCTGGGAAGGCGACCCGGGAGTCAAAGAGTACCTGGCCTTCATGAAAAAGTATTATCCGCAGGGAGATGCCACCGACGGGTTTAACGTTACCGGGTACCTCGAGGCGCAGACGATGGTCTACGTGCTCAAGCGGGCCGGCAAGAACCTGTCGCGCGCCAATATAATGAAGGTCGCGGCGAACATCCACGACCTCAGGCTCCCGCTCCTTTTGCCGGGCGTGCGGATTCACACGACGCCGACCGATTTTTACCCCATCGAACAGCGTCAGCTCGCCCGCTTTGACGGCCAGCGCTGGGAGCTTTTCGGCAAGGTTTACGACGTGAGCGGTATGAGCAGGTAAGATAACCAAAACTGACGTTAGGCGCCGACCGCTGCAATCCGGCACGCCCGGACCTGAGCCTTGGTGTAGGGCCATGCGCCGGCCGCAGCAGTGACGGCGCGAGGCGTTCCAACAGTTCGGCGGGAGCGGCGCCTGTGCGAGCCGCCGCGGCCGAGCGAGCAATGGAGGGAGCGATGAACGTTGCACACACCAGCAAAAAGCTGCTGGCGGCAGCGCTGACAGTTGCGTTAATGGCCGGCGGCGGTGTCGCAGCCGCCTGGGCTGCCCAGGACGAGGGCGTTACGGCCAGCGAGATCAAAATCGGCAACACCGCGCCGTATAGCGGTCCCGCCTCCGCCTATGGCACCATCCTGAAGGCGTCTGCGGCTTACTTCAAAAAGATCAACGCGGAGCAGGGCGGCGTCAACGGCCGGAAGATCGTCTTCATCAGCTACGACGACGGCTACAGTCCGCCGCGCACGGTCGAGATGACTCGTAAGCTGGTCGAACAGGACCATGTTCTGCTCGATTACGGTCCGCTCGGCACGCCGTGCAACTCGGCCATCTGGGCCTACATGAACCGGCACAAGGTGCCGCAGCTCTTCGTCTTCACCGGAGCCAGCAAGTGGGGCGACCCCAAGGGCCATCCCTGGACGATGGGCTGGCAGCCGACCTATTCCAGCGAAGGCATGGTTTACGCCCGGTACATACTTAAGAATATCCCCAACGCGAAGATCGGCATCCTCTACCAGAACGACGACTACGGTAAGGACTACGTAAGGGGCTTCAAGCTGGGACTCGGTGCGGCCGGGCGCAAGCGCATCGTGATGGAGCAGACCTACGAGACCACCGAGCCCACGATCGACTCGCAGATCGTGAACTTGAAGAACAGCGGGGCGAACGTTTTCTTCGATGTGACCATCCCAAAGTTCGCCTCTCAGGCGATCCGCAAGGCCTACGAGATCGGCTGGCATCCGGTGCACTTCCTGAACAACGTATCGGCCTCAACCAGCGCCGTGCTCAAGCCGGCCGGGCTGGAAGCATCGAAGGGCCTGATCACTGCCTACTATTTGAAAGATGCCAGTGACCCGACCTGGAAGGATGACCCGGACACCAAGGAATATGTGGCCTTCATGAAGAAGTACTACCCCCAGGGCAATCCCGACGACACGTTTAACGTGTTCGGCTACGCCAGCGCGGAGACGATGGTTTGGGTCCTGAAGCACGCCGGCAACGATCTGTCGCGCAAGCATATCATGGAGGTTGCCTCGAACATGCCGGGTATTCGGATCCCGATGCTGTTGCCGGGGATTCGGGTTCGAACCACGCCGGCCGACTGGTATCCGATCGAACAGGCGCAGCTTGAGCGCTTCGACGGGCGGCGCTGGGTGCTCTTCGGCAGGCTCTACGACGCCAGCGGCATGAATCGCCGGTAGTTAAGAGGACGCGGCGGCGAGCATCAACGGCTCGCGGCTCTCGGAAAGCCGAAGGCCGCAGACAGGACAGTCGCAGCGCGCCAGGGACGCGTTTCTCTGTGCGGCGCAGCGACCAAAACCAGAAGGAGGAAGCCATGGGAAAAGCCAACGCGAGGAAAACAGTGCCCGCCGCCGGCTGGGCGGTGATGCTTGCAATCGTCCTGGCCGTGGCTCCGGCTTGGGCGGCACAAGACGAGGGCGTCAGCGCCACCGAGGTCAAGATAGGCAGCCTCGAACCGTACAGCGGGTCCGCCTCTTCCTATGGCGCCGTGGGCATAGCGATGGGCGCTTACTTCAAGAAGATCAATGGCGAAGGCGGCGTCAACGGCCGCAAGATCAACTACATCACCTACGATTCGGCCTACTCGCCGCCAAGAATGGTTGAGATGGCGCGCCGCCTGGTCGAACAGGACCACGTGCTGGCCATCGTCGGCTCGATCGGCACGCCGGTCAACACCGCGATCTGGAAATACATGAACGATCGCAAGGTGCCTCAGCTTTTCGTCACGACCGGCGCGACCAAGTGGGGAGACCCGAAGGGCCATCCTTGGACCATCGGCTGGATGCCCACCTACCAGTCGGAGGGACGGGTCTACGCGCGCTACATCCTCGATCACATCCCCGATGCCAAAATCGGCATTCTCTACCAGAATGACGACTACGGCAAGGACTATGTCGTCGGCTTCAAAGACGGACTCGGTGAGAAAGGCCGCAAGCTCATCGTGCGCGAACAGACCTACGAGACCAGTGATCCGACGATTGACTCTCAGATTGTCAACCTCAAGAACAGCGGCGCCAACGTCTTCTTCAACGTGACTATTCCGAAGTACGCCTCGCAGGCGATCAAGAAGGCCTACGAGATCGGCTGGCATCCGGTGCATTTTCTCAACAATGTTTCCAACTCGGTCAAGATCGTTCTGGAGCCGGCCGGGCTGGAGGCTTCCAAGGGACTGATCACCACCGAATTCGTGATCGACCCGGCCGACCCGCGCTACCAGAATGAGCCCGGCTTCAAAGAGTACATGGCCGTCATGCGCGAGTACGATCCGCAGGGCGACCCGTACGACCAGTTCAACGTCTGGGGATACACCGTGGCGCAGCTTTTCATTCGGACCCTCAAACAGTGTGGGAAGGACGTCTCGCGGGCGAACCTGATGCGACAGGCGGCAAATCTTCACGACCTGCGCCTGCCGCTGCTCATCCCGGGTATTGTCATCAATACGAGCCCGACCGATTTCTACCCGATAAAGCAACTGCACCTGGCGAAGTTCGACGGCAAGCGCTGGGTGCTTTTCGGCAAGCTGTACGACACCAGCAAGATGCACCGTTAGGCAGCGGCAGAGCGCCCGGCTGGGCGCCATCTGGCAGCTCCTGGCGGCATCCGGCAGGGGCCGCGCCGCCGCGGTCGCCGGCAGCCGGGCTTGAGGACCGCGGGGCGGTCCGCCGAAAACGGCGGACCGCCCCGCTGCGTTATGGGCGCGCGCCCCTGCGCAGCTTGCGCGGGCGGGCGGCGTTGCCGCCGCGCTTGGCTACTTTGCCGCCAGCGTCATCACGCCGGGCAGGAAGAGGTAGAAGAACAAGCCTATCAGGATGAGGTAGGCGAGCATGATGAGCGTCCAGCCCATGTTGTGCCGGATGACCTCACCCTCGTTGCGGACAAAGCGGCTGGTCGAGACGCCGACGCTGGCAGTCTGGGGTGCGATCGGCTTGCCGATCTCGGCGCCCACCGAGTTGAGACTCGGGAGCAGTAGTCCGGGAAAGTTGAGCAGACTCCCCACCAGTTTCTGGAAGAGGCCGAACATCGCGTTGGTCGAGGTGTTGCTGCCCGAAAGAGCAACGCCGATCCAGCCCAGAATCGGCGCCGCGATGATGTACCAGTAGCCGATCTTGGAGAAGGCAAAGGCGAGGGAGGCTGCCATGCCGGAAAAATTAAAGACGTAGGCCAGGCCGAAAATAAAGACTCCGACCAGAAGCGCACCCCACATCTGGTGAAAGGTCTTGCGCGCCACCTCGCCCAGTTGCGTGGCGTTCGGCCGCAAGAGCAGCGCCACCACGATCCATGCGACCAGGATTGCCGTGCCGCCGATGTAGGGCGCGAAGTTGAAGACGGCAGCGACCTGGGCGCCCTTGCGAATCGACGAAAACGCGCTCACCTTGAACATCCCCCAACTCACCTTGGGCAGCGGCGACCAGGGCCCGGTCCAGAGCACAACGACCACTATCAGCACGATGAAGGGCATCCAGGCCTGCAACACCTCACCCGCACTAAGCCCGTGGTCTTCCTCGGAACGTGCCTGCTCGTGCGCCGAAACCGGCTTGCCGCCGTAGGCCAGAACGGTGCGCGGCCGCCAGAAGCGCAACAGGGCCAAAAGCGCGACGAAGCAGACGATCGACCCGGTGACATCAGGTAGGTATGGCCCCAAATAAACGGCCACCGGGAGCTGCCCCGCGATATAAGCCAGCGAGCCGACCACGGCCAGCGGCCAACCGTCGCGGAACCCCACCTTGCCGGTGGTCAGATAGATAAGTACCCAGGGCGGAAGCAGGGCCAAAATGGCCACGATCTTTCCAACCGAGCCCGACAGCTCGAGCAACGGCAGTCCCGTCACCGCGGCAAGCGCGATGATCGGCACTCCCAGCGCGCCGTAGGAAACCGGCGCATTGTTGGCCAGGGCAGCCACGCGCAGCGCGTCCAGGTCGGGCACACCCAGCGTCACCAGGATCGGCGCAACCAGCGCCCAGGGATAGCCAAAACCGACCAGTCCCTCGAGTAAGGCGCCAAACGCCCAGGCAAAAAGCATCGTTTGCACCCGAACGTCGGCCGTCCCTTGGGATATGAGCCATTTGCGGAAGCGCTCGAATACCCCGGTTACCACCAGGGTGTTGAACAACACGATTCCCCAAAGCGTGATCCAGTCGACCGCCCAGACGCCGGTAAGAGAACCGTAAAAGTAGGCGCGTAGGCCCGCCCCCAGCGGCATTTGCCAAACCCACACAGCGAGTAAGTAGGTGACAATCGAGCCGATGAAACAGGCGAGCCAAGCCGACCATCGCAGCACCGCCAGAAGAAAAAGCAGGACCGCCAGCGGCAGCAGCGCGACGACCCAGGTGACGAACAGATTCCCGGTCGGATTAAGTATTTGACTGAACATGCCTCCCTCTCCTCCTGATCCCCCGCGCAGGCGGGCCGTAGTTAAGGTTTGCGTACTTGGTTGCCGGGCGAATTGCCGGGCGCGCGCTCAAGCGCGTGCCGCGCCGCCCGCACCGGTTTGGCGCTCGCTCTCCCTATCTGTTGGCTTTTCCATTGCGCTTGTCACCGGCATACGCCGTCGATAGAGTGAAGATGCATGTGGGCCGCCTCATCGCAGGCACGACCGGGCGTCGCCCAGGCCCGACAGGCGTGCCGGCCAAAAGGTCGAGACCCACGCCGTCATAACCGTCATAAAGGAAAGTCGGCCCGGCTGCAAACCCCGGGCCTATCGACCAGGTGGCAGGAGTAGATCAACGTGGAGAGCAAAGGGGTTGCCGCAAAAGTAGAGCTCAAGGCGGCCATCAAGCCCGAGTGGGGCCGCATCTTTGTGCCCGAGGCGCTGAACTTCCTGGCTGAGCTGCACGGCCGCTTCGAGGCCGGCCGCGAGCAAGTCCTGCGCGCCAGGGTCGAGCGCCAGGCGCGCCTGGACCAAGGCGAACCGCCCGGTTTCCTGCCCGAGACCAGGGCGATTCGCGAGGGAGAATGGACCGTGGCCTCCGTCCCGCCCGACCTGGAACGACGGCTGGTCGAGATAACCGGGCCGGTCGACCGCAAAATGATGATCAACGCGCTCAACAGCGGGGCGGACGTCTTCATGGCCGATTTCGAGGACGCGCTTTCGCCCACCTGGGAGAACATCGCCCAGGGCCAGGTCAACCTCTGGGACGCGGCTAGGCGAACCATCAGCTTCGAGGCCGAGGACGGCAAGACCTACCGGCTGAGCGACCGGGTTGCCACGCTGCTGGTGCGCCCGCGCGGCTGGCATCTGGTCGAAAAGCATCTGCTGGTGGACGGCAAGCCGATCGCCGGGGCCCTGATGGACGCCGGGCTTTACGTCTTCCACAACCGGAGCGCGCTGCGCTCGCTCGGCAGCGGTCCCTACTTTTATCTGCCCAAGCTGGAGAGTCACCGCGAGGCGCGGTTGTGGAGCGAAGTGTTCAAGTTCATCGAGGACCGGCTCGGCTTGGCGCGCGGCACCATCAAGGCAACGGTCCTGATCGAGACGGTCCTGGCGGCCTTCGAGATGGAGGAGATTCTTTACGAACTCAAGGAGCATATTGTCGGCCTCAACGCCGGCCGCTGGGACTACATTTTCAGCATCATCAAGAAGTTCCAGCGGCAGAGTTTCTGCCTGCCCGACCGGGGGCAGATCACGATGACCGTGCCCTTCATGCACGCCTACTCGGAGCTGGTGGTCAGGAACTCGCACCGGCGCGGCGCCCACGCCCTGGGCGGGATGGCGGCCTACATACCGAACCGGCGCGACGCCGAACGCAACGAGCGGGCGCTTACCGGCGTGCGCCTGGACAAGGAGCGCGAGGTCTCCGAAGGCTTTGACGGAACCTGGGTGGCCCATCCTGACCTGGTCGCCACGGCGCGCGCGCCGTTTGCCAAGCGGCTGGGCAACCGGCCGCATCAAAAGGAGCGGCGCCGGGAAGACCTCAAGGTTGAAGCCGCCCAACTGGTTGACTTCAAAGTGCCCGGCGGCGCGGTCACGGAGGCGGGCGTGCGCAATAACGTGAGCGTCTGCCTCCAGTACATGAGCGCCTGGCTGGCCGGGCGCGGGGCGGTCGGGGTGTTTGATCTGATGGAGGATGCGGCCACGGCCGAAATCTCCCGCTCCCAGCTCTGGCAGTGGCTCAAGGAAAAGCCCCGGCTGGCCGACGGGCGGACCGTTGACCGCCGGCTGTTCGACGGCGTGCTGGCAGAAGAGGCGGCCAAGTTGGGCGATCCCAACGCGGGAACGCTCGGGCAGGCGGTAAAGCTCTTGAGCGAACTCGTGGAAGGCGGGTTCGCCCCGTTTTTCACCTTGCGGGCCTACGAGCTGCTGCCCTAAGCCGCCAGGTTAAGCGCTCGCCGGCGGCGGCGCCACCGGGTGCCGGGTGCGGTCCCCGGACCAGAGGCAGGCTCAGTTGGCTTCGCGGCCAAGCGGCAAGCGCCGCCATCCAGGGCGGGCTTATCTGAGCGGTGCGCTAGCCCGGCGGCTGCGAGGCGACCTTAGGCAGGTCGGCCAAGGCAGCCCTGATTGCCTCTTCGGGGTAGGGCGCGTCTTCCAGTTCCCCGGCGAGGTAGCGGTCGTAGGCGGTCAAGTCGAAGTGGCCGTGGCCCGAGCAGTTGAAGAAGATCGTCTTCGGCTCTCCGGTCTTGGCGCACGCGCGGGCTTCGTCGATGGCCACCCGGATGGCATGGTTGGTCTCGGGCGCAGGGATGATTCCCTCGGTACGGGCGAAGAGGAGGCCCGCCTCGAAGGTGGCCCGCTGCGGCACGGCGACGGCCTCTATTAGCCCTTCGTGATATAGCTGGCAGACCAGCGGCGCATCCCCGTGGTAACGCAGCCCTCCGGCGTGGATCGGCGGCGGCACGAAGCGATGGCCCAACGTGTACATCAGCAGCAGCGGCGTAAGCCCCACGCTGTCGCCGAAGTCGTAGGCGTAGTGGCCCCGGGTGAGCGAAGGGCAGGACTCGGGCTCGACCGCGACCAGCCGCACCTGGCGGCCGGCCGCCTTGTCGGCAAAGAAGGGGAAAGCCGAGCCGCCGAAGTTGGAACCGCCCCCGCAGCAGGCAACTACCACGTCCGGGTAGTCGCCGACCTTGGCGAACTGCTTCTTGGCTTCCAGCCCGATAACCGTCTGATGGAGCAGCACGTGGTTGAGCACCGAGCCGAGCGAATAGTTGGTGTCGGAGCGGGAGGCCGCCTCTTCGACCGCCTCAGAGATGGCGATTCCCAGGGAGCCGGTCGAGTTCGGGTCGCGCTCGCGCACGCTTAGCCCGGCCTTGGTCTCAGCGCTGGGGCTCGGTATTACGCGGGCGCCCCAGCTCTCCATCATCGAGCGCCGGGTGGGCTTCTGTTCGTAGCTGACCCGCACCATGTAGACGGAGACTTCCAGGCCGAACATCCGGCCGGCCATCGCCAGGGCCGAGCCCCACTGGCCGGCGCCGGTCTCGGTGGCCAGGCGGCGCACGCCTGCCAAGTGGTTGAAGTAGGCCTGTGCCACAGCGGTATTGGGCTTGTGGGAGCCCGGAGGGCTGCCGCCTTCGTACTTGTAGTAAATCTTGGCTGGCGTGCCCAGGGCCTGTTCCAGCCGGCGCGCCCGATAGAGCGGGGTGGGCCGCCACAGGCGGTAAATCTCCCGCACCGGCTCGGGAATCGGAATCCAGCGCTGGCTGGAGACCTCCTGCTCGATTAGCGGGCCGGGAAAGATTGCCGAGAGGGCCTGAGGGTTGACCGGCTTGCCGTCGGGGCCGAGCGGCGGCGCCGGCGCGTTGGGCATGTCGGCGACCACGTTGTACCAGGACTCCGGTATTTCCGACTCGTCGAGGAGGATTTTCGTCACGGCCATAAAGGGCAACCTCGCGGCTTTTACGCAGGCTCACAGTGTGAGCCGGTCAACTGCCTGTCGTTTTGGGCGTGGCTTAAGTCAGCCGGGGTTTTGCTCAATCGCCGGCGGGACCGGAACAGGGGCGAGCATCCGGTGTTGCCGTCCTTTTCCCTGCCTGTGCCTGCGGAGCAGTCCTCCTGCCCAGCCAATCAGGTCGTGGTACGTCTACAACAGTTTGGCCTTGGACGCAAGCGCGGGCGCGATGCCCGGCCTTGTCTGTTCTTGCGCGAGTCGGACGACAGGCCGCCGCAACCGTGCCGGTTGGTGGCGCGCGTCAGACGGCATGTGGCCTTGCGGGGCGGGTCAGACACAGACCTCGCTTTGCTGTCCTTGGCCAGGCTCGACCGTGGGCGGTTCGGACGAGCAGCTTTGTCGCTACTGAGCGGCGGTCAGGAGGCTTGCTGCATCGGAGTTCCGCAGTGCCGGGGGATATCAGCCGTCCCGCAGTCGGGACCCATCCAACAGACCAGTTGCGGGCTGCCGTTGACCTGCTCGATATGCATTGGGCGCTTGCAATGGAGCGGCGTTTCGGTTTCGTATCCGCACTTCGGGCATTTCAGCTTGCTTGTCACGGTCTTATCCTTGCCCTGGGCCGCCGGAGCAGCCGCTGTTGCGTTTGCCGGGTAAGTCGCCGTCTGCCCGGGGACCGTCCCGTTGGACGGGAGAGGCGCCGAGCCCGAGAGGGCAGGCGCTGCGCTTGCGCGGGCGGGCGCGGCGCCGGTCTCGGCGCCGGGCCGCCCATGCCCGCCAAGACCGCGTGCCTCCACGCCGAGCAGGAGCGCGTTCAAAACGACGCTTACGCTGGACAGCGCCATCGCCAGGCCCGCCAGCGCGGGACTCAGTGTCAGGCCGAACCACGGGTAGAGCAGTCCGGCGGCAACGGGAATCCCGAGCGAGTTGTAGAAAAAGGCCCAGAAAAGGTTCTGGCGAACCTTGCGCAACGTCAGCCGGCCCAAGGCAAGCGCGCGGACCAGATCCTCAAGGTCGCTGCCGGTCAGTACCACGTCGCCGGTTTCTTTGGCTGCGTCGGTGCCTGAACCCACGGCAATTCCCAGGTCCGCGGCGGCCAGGGCCGGGGCGTCGTTGATTCCGTCGCCGACCATGGCGACGAAGCTACCCGCCTCCCGGTAGCGTCTGACCAGGGCGATCTTGTCCTGCGGGGTCATTTGGGCGTGGAATTCGTCCAGGCCGAGGCGGCGGGCAAGCTGCTCGACAACCTGCCGGTGGTCGCCCGAGATCACGGCGACGCGGATTCCCTGGGCGCGGATCGCCGCGATGGCGGCGGCGGCTTGCGGCCGGATTTCGTCCTCGAAGCCGAGCACGGCGACGGCGCGGCCGGCGCTGGCAAAGTAAAGGGGAGTGACGCCCGCCGCCGCGAACGAGGCCGCCTCGGCGCGGGCCGGCGCCGTAAGATCGACGCGGCGCTGCTCCATCAGCCTTTCATTGCCGAGCGCGAATTCCCCCCCGTCCGGGTCGGCAACGATACCCAGGCCGGGCAGCTCACGGCAGTTTTGTGCCGGGGAAACCGGCAAGCCGCGCGCCTCGGCCCAGGCCAGCAGCGCGCGCGACAGCGGATGTACCGAGGCGGCGGCAAGACCGGCAGCAAGCGCTAGCGTCCGGTCGGTGTCGCCCTCGAAAACCGCCCACGAACGCAGGCTCGGCCACCCGCGCGTGAGCGTGCCGGTCTTGTCAAACAGCATCACGCTCACCCGCGTTATCAGCTCCAGCGCCGAGGCCCGTTTGAAGAGAATCCCCATCCGCAGGCCGACCGCGCTGCCGACCATCAAAGCCGCCGGCGTGGCCAGACCCATCGCGCACGGGCAGGCGACCACCAGGACCGCGGTCATCGCGGTCAGCGCCCTGGCCGGTTCGGCGCCCAGCCACAGCCACGCGGCCAGGGTGGCCGCGGCAATCGCGATGACCGCCGGCACGAACCGCGCCGCAACGTAGTCGGCCGTTCGTTGGATCGGGGCCTTGTCGGCCTGGGCCTCTTCCACCATGCGCACCATCTGAGCGAGCACGGTTGCCGACCCGACCCGGGTTGCCTTGACGGTGAGCGGAGCTGCCAGGTTGAGCGTTCCCCCGGTCACCTCGCTCTCGGCGCGCTTTGCGGCCGGGAGCGCCTCGCCGGTCAGCATCGACTCATCGACCAGGCTGGCACCCTCGATCACGACGCCGTCGACGGGCACGCGTGCCGCGGGCCGGACCAGCACCACGTCTCCCGGCTTTAGCCGGCTTACCGGCACCGCGGTTTCGCCGCCGTCGGCGAGCAGCGCCGCGCTCGGCGGCACCAGATCGAGCAGCGCGCGCATCGCGGCCATCGCCCGCCGGCGCGCCCGCGACTCCAGGTACTTGCCGAAGCGGATGAACAGCACCAGCAGCGCCGCGGTGTCGAAAAAGCGCGGTCCGGCGAAGAAAAACGCCGGGAAGGTGGTCAGCGTCGAATAAGCCGCCGAAGCCGTTATCCCGAGGGCCACCAGAGTGTCCATGTTGGCGGTCCGGTTGCGCGCCGCAATGTAGGCGCCGCGGTAAAACGTCGCGCCCGCCGTGATCACCACCCCGAGACCCGCCACCAGGGTTGCCAGGCGCGCCGCGGTGCCGGGACGCCCTTCCAGCACAAGCGTGGCCGCCGCGCCGGCCAGGCTTAGCGCCAGCCATCCGAGGTCGCGCCGCGCCTCGGCGCGCTCCGCCCGCAGCCGCTGCGTTTCCTGGCTAACCTCCGGCTCGGACGCCTCGTAGCCGGCGGCGCGCACCGCCTCGATCAGCGACGAAACCTCGACGCCCGGCTCGATTTCCACCTGGGCGGTCTCGGCGGCAAAGTTAACCTGCGCGCGCCTGACCCCCGGGACTTTTTCCAGGGCGTTGGTGACGGTCTGGGCGCAGGTTGCGCAGTGCATCCCGCCGATGTGCAAGGTGAGCGAGGAGGAATCAACCGCCCTGCCCAGCGGCTCGGCCGCGTAGCCGGCCGCAGCCACACGGGCCGCAACCGCTTCGGCGCTCAACGACGCGTCGGCGCGCACGCTAAGGGTTTCGGCGGCGAAATTGACTTGCGCCTCCTTGATGCCGGGCAACTCCTTGAGCGCCCGCTCGATGGTCACGGCGCACGAGGCGCAATGCATCCCCTGGACTTTAAAACGCCGCAGGCCCGGCTTGGGCCCGCCGGCGTTTTCGTTGGCGATTGCCGCCTCTTCCTGGTCCATGGTGGCTGTCCTTCTCGCTCCTCAAGCCAGAAACCGGTCGAGCACCGCGACCAACTCCGCGACGCTTTCCTCGACGCGGCCTTCGCTCATGGCGCTGCGCACGCAGGTCCTTAGATGGTCGCGTACCAGCAGGAGCGCGACCCGGTCGAGGGCGCGCCGGACGGCCGACAGTTGCTGGAGCAGGTCGATGCAGTAGGCGTTGGCGCCGACCATCCGCTCGAGGCCGCGCAGTTGGCCTTCGGCGCGGCGCAGCCGGGTGACCAGCTCGCCGGCAACGGCGGCGCGGCGGGCTTCGGGCTTGAGCCTTATTTTTGCGGGTTGGGCGGCGTTCATGCTTCCTCTCGTAGCGCCAATATACTCCGCCGGGGTATATCGCGCAAGCCGTGCGCGGGCGGCCGGCCGCGAGCGCGAACCTGGGCCGGGCCGTCAGCCCGGGGCGGTCGAACGGCGAAGGCCCGCAGCGTCGAGCTTGCGGATAACCCAGTCGATCCGGTCGTTACCCCAAAAGAGCTCGCCGTCTACGACAAAGCTGGGCACGCCGAAGACGCCGTCCTGTTCGGCCTCGGCGAAGCAGGCCTTAAGCCGCTCTTTGGCTTCCGACTCCGGCTCGCGCGCGTAGCCGTGAAAGCGGGCCGGGTCGGCGCCGACCTCGCGCAGGATGCCGGCCAGCGCTTGCAGGTCTTCGATTTCCAGCTCGCGCTTCCAGAAGCGTTCGAAGACGCGGTCGGTGTACGGCCGGAAAAGGTCCTGGTCCTCGGCACAGAAGGCGCCGTAGAAGGCCAGGCGGGCGCTGAAGATGCGGCGCGGAGGGCGGATGATAAGCCCGCGCTCGGCGGCAAAGCGGCGCGCATCCAGGTAGAGGTAGCGCACCTTGCGCTGGTCGCGCTCGGCGCGGGCGGACGGTTCGCCGTAGACGCTGCGAATATCGATCCCGTACGGGATGAAGCGCAGGCGGACGTTGTGGCTCTGTTCCAGCGCGTAGGCCGGGTCCTTGGCCAGGTAGCTGAAGGGGCTGGTGTAGGCGAAGTAGAGCTTCACCTGCGCCGGCGTGCTCGGGTTGTTGTTTAGCATTGCGCTTTGCCGGCCGGCGGCCGAGAAAGCCGGCTGCGGGCGCTTTCCCGGCCTGCCGAGGAGTTTGGGACAAGAGCGTATTATGATGGCTTTTTTTGACCGGCGCCAGCGTCTTCCGGCTTCCCGCCAAAGCGTGGACGTTGCCCCCCTGCGGGGCGCAAAAGACTAGGACTCTAGCGCGCGTGAGGGGTAGCGGACAGGGGGCAAAGACGCTTACCCGCAACGGGCTTACGGGTTGCGCCTGAGTGGGCCTGCCGGTTCCGTTTTCGGGGGTGGATAAACTGCGACGTTGCTTTGCCCGGGTGCTTTCGGCAGGGTAGGAGATGGGCGGCCAACCGATAGTGAAGCGCCTGGCGAAGAGTAGCGTGATGCCTTTCTCTGCGGCCGGCAGGGGCGCCGGGGTTCGCCGCGCAGCCGTTGTCGCCGTTGCGCTGGCGCTGCTGGTGCTCGGCGCGCAGTTGCTGGCCGAGTCGCCATGGCATCGCGACGCCTATGCCAGCTTTGGCGGGCAGCCGGCGGTTGGTGCCGAGGTTGAGTTCTGCCCGCTTTGCATTCTTGCCTTCCATTCGCCAATCGGTGTGGGTTCGCCTGCCACGCCGGCGCTGGCGCCGCCGCCTGCGCCGGCTCCGGCAGCCCGATGTTTTGCGGTTCGTCGGCCGCTGTTCGTTTCGGGTTGCGGGTCCAGGGCTCCTCCGGCGCTGGTCTGAGTTTCCCTTCAAGCATTTAGGCCTTTAACGCGCGCAGTCGGTCTGCGGGCTTCGCGCCGCGCCGGGGCGTGGCGGGTGAATTTGTCCGGGGCCGGAGCCGGGCATGAAACGTTTCTTCGCGGCACTGTCAGTGGTGCTGGTATTGGTCGGCGTCGCCGATTCGGCGGCGCTCTGCACCGATCCGCCGTCCGCAAAGAGCGTAACGGGAGTGGTCAAGAATGCGGTTGGCGACCCGATCGAGGGGGTGGAAGTAAGGCTTCAAAGGCGCGACGGCCGCGTTGTGGGCCGCGCGCTAAGCAACGAGCAAGGGGCTTTTTCCCTTGGCCCGGTGGCCCCGGGGGTCTATGCGATTGTCGGGCGGAAGGAGGGGTTCAAGCCGGCCACGGCGATAGTCACGGTGTCGGACGCCAAAGGGCCGGCGCCGGTGGCGCTAGCGATGGAGGCAATCGGGACGCTCACCCTTAAAGCGATAAGCGCTCCGCTAAGCCGCGCGCCCAACGAGCTTTCCTCCGCCGGCAGCAGCCAGTACACGCTTACCAGCCGCGCCATTGAAGACCTCCCGCGCGGCGCTTACACGCCGATCAACGACGTGTTGCTCCAGATGCCCGGCGTGGTGCGCGACGAGAACCAGCAGGTGCACGTCGACGGCGAGCACGCCGACCTGCAATGGCGGATAAACGGGGTCATGCTGCCGCTGGACAGCTTCAGCGGCTTCGGCCAGGTGCTCAATGCCTTTTTCATCAAGCGGATAAGCCTGGAAGACGGCGTGCTGCCGCTCAACTATGGCTACCGCGACGCCGGCGTCCTCGATATCGAGACCAAGGACGGCTGCTCCGAGCCCGGCGGCGACATGGGGCTTTACGGCGGCCAGCGCGAGACCGTCGAGCCCAGCTTCGAGTACGGCGGATGCCGCGGCAAGCTCAGCTACTACGTGACGGGTCTTTTCCTGCACGACAACCTGGGCTTCAGTTCCGCCACGCCCGGGCCGACGCCGATTCACGACTTAAGCGACCAGGGTCAGGGCTTCGGCTACTTCTCCTACCAGCTTGCCCCGCAGACCAAGCTGAGCCTGATTGTCGGCATATCCGTCAACGACAGCGAGATTCCCGACGAGCCCGGCCTGCCGGCGCTTTACCACCTTAGCGGGGTCAACGCGGCAGCCTATCCGTCAACGGCAATCAACGAAAGCCTCGATCAGCAATACTACTTTGCCACCCTGGCGTTGACGGGAGTGATCGGTCCCGGCGTCAACTACCAGCTTGCGTACAGCGCGCGCTACAGCACGATCCATTTCATTGCCGATCCGGTGGGCGATCTGATCTACCAGGGAGTGGCATCAGACGTCTTTCACAGCGATTTGGCCAACACGCTGGAGGGCAATTTTTCGTATCAGTTTGGCAGTCACCAGGCGAGCGCCGGTTTCTACCTGGGCGCTTACTACGTCCGGCTGGACGACACGACGCTGACTTTTCCGGCCAATTCGGCCGGCCAGCAAACCTCCGACGTGCCGCTTTCGCTGGTCTCGAACTTCGGCGGGCTCGACATGCTCTACGGTGTGTACCTGCAGGACATCTGGCGCCTTCAGCCCGACTTGAGGCTGACCTACGGGTTGCGCTGGGACATGGTGAGCGGTTTTGTTGCGGGTCAGCAGCTAAGCCCGCGCGCCAACTTGGTTTACGAATTGAATCCGGCCACGGAGCTACACGCGGGGTTCGGCCGCTACTTTCAGACGCCGTCGTTCGAGACGATGTCGCCGCGCGGCTTTAGCACCTTTCAGGATACGACCGCGGCAGTGCTGCCCGGGGTGCTGTTCCCGCTGCCGGAGCGGGACTGGTACTGGGATGCCGGCGTGGTGCGGCGGATCGGGGCGCATCTCACGCTGGAAGAGAATGCTTACTTTCGGCTGGCCCACGACCTGATCGACCTGGGGCAGTTCGGCTACGTGCCGATCTTTGCTCCGTTCAACTATCGCAACGGGCGCATCTACGGCTCCGAGAGCAGCTTGAGCTACCAGTGGGGAGAGCTGGTGCTGCGCGCGAACTTCACCTACTCGGTGGCGCAGGGCGAAGACGTGGTGACCGGCCAGTTCAACTTCACCCCGGCCGAGCTGGCCTACATCCAGAACCATTACGCCTACCTGGACCATCAGCAGTTCTACACCGTCTCGGCCAACGCGAGCTATCTCTGGCACGGCTACCTGTTGAGCGCCGACCTGCTCTACGGAAGCGGGCTTAGGGCCGGGTTTGCCAACACGGTGGAGCTTCCGGCCAACTGGCAGCTAAACCTTGCAGTGGCAAGGACCGTCGAGGTGCCGAACCTCGGACCGGTGCAGGCGCGGGCAGTGCTGGTGAACGTCTTTGACCGGGTCAATCTCTTGCGCAACGGCACCGGAATCGGCATCTTCGAGCCGGCCTACGGCCCGCGCCGGGCGGCCTACTTCGGCCTGACCGTGCCGCTTGCCCAGGGCGGCCCGGGCGCCACCACGCATTGAACGATTGCCCATTACGGCGGCGCGCAGGGGCGCAGGATTTTCTGGTCGGGGCGGCCGGATTTGAACCGGCGACCACACGCACCCCAAGCGAAAACGACGAAGAATCATAGGTAGCGGCCGGTATCACTGGATAGCACAAGAACCTCTGTGGCAGAAGGGTCTACCGCGTTCGGCCCAAAACACTGGACGGTTACCGGATGACCCCGAGTGAGCTGCGGTTAGGGCACAAAATTGCACACAGTGATTCGGGCTGTCCGTGGCCATCCGGGCGGCGGAAACGGCAACAGGCACGCTTGCCGTTTATCTCAATCTGAGATAGGCTAAGAATGGATGCACGTTATCTCGCAGAAGGCGCTATGGGAGTTCGCAAAGGAACACGCTGACGCCGCAACGCCGCTGCGAGCGTGGTTTAAGCTGGCGCGGCATGGGCGCTTTAACAATCTCGCAGAGTTGAAGAGAACTTTCGCCGGGGTGGATATGGTTTCGGTCAAGGGGCGCGATCTCTATGTTTTCAACATTGGCGGCAACAAGTATCGCCTGGTAGCGGCCATCCACTTCAACGCTGGGAGATTCTTTGTGCGTCAAATTCTAACGCATTCGGAATACGCCACGGACCGGTGGAAAAAATGAAGGCTCGGGCCGGTGAAGCGATGAAGAATTCTGAATCCCTGGAGCCGTTCCTCGCCATCCGCACGGAGCGGGAGTACGACGCGGCTGTCGAGCGCCTGAACGCGCTCGTGGACGAAATCGGCGACCACCCTAAAGACCCGCGTTATCGCCTGATCGAAACCCTGAGCGTGCTTATCGAGGCGTACGACCGGGAGCATCACAGCCTGCCGGCAGCCTCCGATATTGAAGTGCTTCGCTTCCTGATGGAGGAGCATGGGCTCACGCGAAAAGATCTTCCCGAAATCGGCAGCCAAGGCGTCGTCTCCGAGGTGCTGGCCGGCCGCCGCCGTCTCAACCTGCGGCAAGTCCAGGCACTCGCCGCGCGCTTTGGCATCGAACCGGGGGTGTTCATTGACGCAGCCAAAGCGGTTCATTCCCGGGGTTCGGATCGGCCGTCGGCTCGCTAGGCCGTGACCAAGTCAAAACCACTCGTTTGAACGGAGCCGGGTGACAGGAGCAGTGATTTGAGTAACGCACAGGTCGATGTACTTTGGGGGAAAAAGGTGAGGAAGGCGGCTGGTGTGGTGTTGATGCTGGCGGTGTTCGCCACTTGCGGTTGTGCGACTCTCCTGAAGGGTACCAACGAGCAGGTGATGGTGAATTCCGATCCCAGCGGCGCGGATCTTTCGATTAACGGTCAGCACGTGGGCACAACTCCATATGTTACAACCGCTCCTTCCTCGCAAGACCTCTCAATTGCGGTAAGCAAGCCCGGATATCAAACGGCAACGATCGAAGACAAGGCCGATTTCCGCTGGGGCTACGAAATCTGGAGTTTCGTCGAGTTCGTCATTCCATTGGGCGTTGATATGGCGGATGGCGCGGCTTGGGGCCATGAACAAACCATGGTTGCGACCCATCTTGAGCCAGTTAGCCAGCCGGTTGCTGCGCCTCCAGCGGGTCAGCCGACTGCGGCTCCCGCAGCAGGCTCATCATCTGCGACTTCAACTCCGCGCGCGAGCGCTCCGCACTAGCGCCAGGAACGGCGTCGGGGAAAACCGCCGGGGACATCTTCTGGGGTTCCGGGCGGAAGGGAATCGGAGCTCATACTTCGAGGCGGTCCTCCCCGCTTTGGCGGGTCGCCGGTTCACTCAAAAGGATTCCCCAAAGATCGGCAGCCAAGGCGTCGTCTCCGAGGTGCTGGCCGGCCGCCGCCGTCTCAACCTGCGGCAAGTCCAGGCACTCGCCGCGCGCTTTGGCATCGAACCGGGGGTGTTCATCGACGCAGCCAAAGCGGTTCATTCCCGGGGTTCGGATCGGCCGTCGGCTCGCTAGGCCGTCACCGGAGCCAAAACTGCCCGATGAACGCGCGCAGTGGTGGGGAGACACACGCCTTTGGTTGAGGTCGGAAGGATGGAGGCACGGCTAAATTCGCTGTACACACATTGAGGTGGACCCGATCTCTGCGACAGCGATCGGGGGATCTTAAGGTGGAAAATCCTGCCTGGGATTACGCCTCAGCTCTTTCTCCTTAACCCTTCTTTAGCACAGTTTTTCCGGCCGCCCTTCACCCTGTTGTGAGGGCGGCCGGAAAACTGACAGGTTCCGCATTCGAGGCCGGAGCGCGTTGCAG